>CBFHUP010000047.1:0-21584 GCA_965659115.1 uncultured Flavobacteriales bacterium
CAGCCTCAGTGTTGACACCTATGGCAGACTCTACAATTGGGAAGCTGTGGACCACGACAGTGGCCTGTGCCCAAACGGATGGCATGTGGCGTCTGATGCGGAGTGGTGGATGTTGGAAGGCCATGTGGGCGGTCAAGGATTTTCCGGTCAAGAAGGGGCGGCCTTGAAGTCGACGTCCGGATGGGACAATGCAGGCAATGGCACAGACGATTTTGGGTTTACGGCCTTGCCAGGGGGCTATCGCTTTGTCGATGGCAGCTTCTTCAGCCAGGGCTCCTATGGCTACTGGTGGAGTTCGTCATCTTTTGGGAGCGAGTCGTGGGCCAGGGGCATGCTCAGCGAGGGGTCCGAAGTGATCCGCAGCAGTTTTGACCCTCGAGGGGCCTTTTCTGTGCGCTGTCTTCAGGATGAAGAATGAACCTAGTCCGGACTACAATCCCATTGTGAATTCTGTTTTGTTTTTTGGGCAAGGTTGTGCCCAGGCAGTGCAGGAGGCGTGCTGAGTAGTACGACCTTTGCTCTATGGATTCACTGTCGCAGATTGTGTTGGGGGCCGCCGTGGGGGAGGTGGTGCTGGGGCGCCGCATCGGCAACCGCGCGATGGTGTGGGGGGCGGTGGCCGGGACGATTCCCGACATGGACGTGCTGGGCAAGTACTTCCTGAGCGAACTCGATAACCTCGCTTTCCATCGCGGCATCAGCCACTCGCTGCTATTCTGCGTCGTCGGAGCGCTGGGCTTCGGCTGGGTGACCGACCGGCTGTACCGCAGCCGCCACCATGCTTGGATGGCCGTGACGACCAAGGCAGCGGCAGCGGTGCTGGTTGGATTTGTGGTCAACTTTATGACGCAGATCATATCCCCTGGAGGGTGGTGGCCCGTAGCCGTTTATGTTCCGCTGGTGGGCGCCTGGTTGTGGCGGCATGGCCAAAAGCGGTATTTCAGCGGAAATTGGACCGCACCGGACGCAGACCTCAAGGGGTGGGTGCTCCTGTTTTTCTGGGGCTTCCTGACCCACACCCTGCTCGATTGCTTCACCACCTATGGCACGCAGCTGTTCGCACCGTTCGCCGACACCCGCGTGGCGTGGGGCACCATCGCCGTGGCCGATCCGCTGTGGACGTTTCCTTTCTTGGCCTGCCTGCTCGCGGCGGCGCGCTTTGCCCGCGAGGACAGCCGCCGCCGGCTGTGGAACGGCATCGGTCTGGGCTGGTGCTGCTTCTACTTGGCACTGACCGTCGTGAACTACAGCCGCGTCCACCACACCTTCGAAGCGGCGCTGGCCGAACAGGGGAGGAGCTTTGAGAAGTTCCACATCACGCCCACCATCTTTAACAACCTTCTCTGGAACGTGGTGGTCGATGCGGGCGACGATTACCTGCTCGCCCAGCACTCCATCCTCGATGAGATTCCCATCACCTTCCACCCCGTGGAGAAGGGGTACGGACTGCTGCACAACCTCGAGTCCGATGAGACGCTGCGTGTGCTGCGTTGGTTCAGCGCGGGGTACTACAACGCGGTGCTGCGCGACGACGGGAGCTTGCAGGTCAATGACCTCCGCTTTGGCAGCTTCTCCGGGCGCGGCACCGATGCCGACGACTACATCTTCCGGTTCAAGTTGATTGACCGCGGCCCCGACGCGGCATACGGCTTCGAGCGCGCCCAAGGCGGCCCGCCCGACACCAAGGCCGAAGAGATGATGATGGGCCTCTTCAAGCGCGCCGGCGGCCTCTCTCCTGAGGACCTTCCTTCGTAAAAGCAGGAACGTCCGTCTGAACCTGAGGTTCCACCCGCGCATTTGGCTCTTCGATCAAAAGACACCGGTGGAATATTTCCATTCGGCTGAACCCGATGTAGAGACGCAAATGGGGACCTATACCGGCGGCGGTGCGGATGTTGAGCTCACCTCATACCATTGGGATTTCACGCGATCAGACGTGCTATCGGCCAGAAGGGCTGCGTACCTGTAGGTCACGCTTTACCAGGAATACGACCACATGCCTTAGCCCTTGGCCGGTATGGTTCAACGTGCGCCGGGTCAATTTGTCTTGGCGGACCGGGCCGCAAAGTGGTTGCCGCATTGCTACGCCATCCGCGCTCGGAAACGCTGATTCCTGGGCATAGGACCTTCAGAAGGTCATGCCGAGGCGCAGCCGCATCTGGTTGATGGGGTCGATGACATCGGCGCCAGCCGCCACCCAATCGTTGACTTTGGATCCGCTGACAAAGACGCTGGACCATGACAGGCCCAATACGACAGGCCCGACGCGGTAGGTGCCGCCAAGGGAGGCCGAGGTGGGGGCTTTGGCTACAGAGGTAGGGGCCAGAGTGGCGCCCAGTTCGTCTTCGGGGAGCAGGCCCTGGCTGCCGAAAAAAGCAGAGGACCGGGATTGGATCTCGCGGTCGAGGCCCAGCGTGGTGCCGAGGCTGGCGGTCCATCCGAAGCCGTGGGCGAGCTCTTGTTGCAGCACGACTTCCACGCGCCACCCGGTGATGCCTTCGGTGAATTCGCCGAAGTTTTGGTAGCGCCACTGGTCGCCGTTGTAGAGGTCGTCGTAGTACAGGTACTGGTCCACGAAATCGCCGAACCGGACTTGGTTCCAACTGGCCACCACAGGCTCGCCGTCGGCACGCGTGCAGTTCACATACGCCGGTGTCCAGGCGCGGCCCAGTTGCAGGCCGGCGGAAATGCCGTTCCAGATTTGCCGGGATGCCCCGATGCGGACGGCGGCCGGAAGGTAGCGGCTCTGGTTGTCGACGGCGTTGTTGAATCCGGAGGAACCCATGCGATTGATGGCGGCGGTGAGCTCGCTGTCGCTCCATTCGGAGTGGCCGAGGGTGGCGGCGCGCCGAATGTGGTTGTCGGAACCGTATTCGAACTGCTCGATCGTCCCGGCATCCAGTTCCATCCAGACGTTCCATTCACCCGCTTCTTGGTCGCCCCAACTCCATGCGCGGGGCGTCTGGTCTTGGGCCTGATTGAGCAGGCTGCCGTCGAGCTTCTGCCCCCACAGCATGCCGCTGCTGAGCAAGAGGGTCAATGCCCCGAATGCGCGCATCGTCATTCTTCGCTGGGCTGCTCAAACACGAGGTGACCGCCGTATCCGGCGACTTGCACCGTCACGGTGCGCACAAAGGGACGGCGCTTGGTCTGCACGATGTACTTGGGGTTGACCATCACGTCGAAGTCGGTGTCCTTCAAGGCCTTGTGCACAGCGGCACGGCGCTCCCGCATGGCCGGCCCCAGCCGGAAGACCATGCCGGGGTATTGCGCGAATTCCCGGTCGCCAGAACGGAAGAAGCCCAAGACGGTGCGCGTCTGGGAGATGGCCTGCAGGGTTTGTGTGGTGTCGACCACGCAGCGTGCCTTGACGGGCTCGATGTCAAGGAGCGCCACACCCTCGGCGAGCTGGGTGCTTCGCGTGGTGGTGGTCGTGCAGCCAGTGGCGATCAGGGCCGTGGCGCAGACCGCAAAAAGGAGGTGCTTCATGTGGGCGAAGATACCCACAGGGCTCAGGCCTCACGCAGGGATGGGGCGCCTTTTAGAGGGACACAATGCGCTGCCGCAACAGGACCTCGTTCTGGTCGGTGACCGTCATGAACAGCAGTCCGGTGGGCAGGTCCTCGACGGTCAGTTCATGCGCATCGGTGTTGGCCATCCGGCGGACGCATTGGCCCGACGCATCACAGAAGGTGACTTCAGCACCCAATGGCAACCCGCTCAGAACCAAGCGGCCAGCACATGGGTTGGGATGCGCCTGAATGGCCAGGTATAGGGCATCTTCCACAGAGGAAACGGCATTGATGGAGGCATACCAGGTAACCGTGTCTTGAGCGGAGGCATTGGTCGTCAGCAACATTCGCACGTGGCCTTCACCGGCGACGCCGTTGGGGTAGACGTGGCAGTTGAGGTAATGTTCGCTGGAATCCGGGAAGGTGTTGTTTCCCGAGACGACTCCAATGTTGTGGCAATTCGGAAAACAGAAGGAATGCTCCCATTCTGCAGGGCCCACGACTTCGATGATGGACCAGTCGACTTGGACTTGGTTGATGGCCTGGTAATAGGTATTGTTGGCCACGCTCGCGGCATCCGAGTTGCCCGAGATGTACACCTCGTGCGAATCAATCGAGTGAGACTGGGCCAATGCCAGCGTAGGAACGAAGATCAGAAGCAGAAGAAATCGATTCATGTAAATGAAGGTAACAAATCCAGTCGTTCAGCGGACGACGAGGGGCTTGGGTCAACCCCATTCGGCGACATTCACGAAGCATAGGACGCTCGGGAGTCCGCCCAAGTGTAGGTTGGATTGTGGATTGAAGTCAGCATGGGTGGCGACCACTCGGCCTTGGCCACCTCGGACGTGGGCTTGCCAAGCACAGTCGTTGGACATGTTTTAGACCAGATGATGGAGATGGGTTGTTCAAGGCCTCCATGCTTCGACCTTTCCCATCAGAATTAGAGTTTGATGACCTTAAAGTTGCGGGTAAAGGTTGAAGTGAAACACCTCACGATGTAGGTCCCGTGAGCGAGGCCGTGCAAGGACATCACGGTCTTCATAGAGCCGCCCGCAATGGAGGCTGTCCGGACCGGCCTGCCGAGGTGGTCATGCACGACCACCTGGACCGCTTCGTCCACCTGATTGAAGGAAACCAGCTCAACCGTTAGCTCATGGCTGGCGGGGTTGGGGTAGAGTCTGATGTCGTTTTCGATCACCGTTTGGTTTTCGATGCCGACGATGCCGATGGCCAACAAGGGAACCTGGTATTCGAATTCACAAATGCCGCCATTGTCCAAGACGACCACGTTGTAGTCGCCCACTGGGAGGCCAGTGAAGGTGCCTGTTTCATAGAAGGTCTGTCCCCCATCGATGCTGTACTGTGCTGTGTTTTCGCCTGTAGCGACCGTGATCACAATGGCACCATTGTTGGCCACCACTGAAGCCGGGTGGGTGATGGAGATTCCAATGTTGGTGAAGTCACAAACGTCGATGGAAACGGTTTCTTGGTAGGTGCACTGCCCGGATTCGCTCTGGACGACCACTTCATAGGTACCAGGACCGAGGTTGTCAAAGGTGTTGGAACTGCCAAACGATTGCCCGCCATCGATGCTGTAGGTGAAGTTGGCCCCATCGGAGAGGAGGTTGATGACAACGGCGCCGTCATTGTTCATCTCAGTCGTGGCATGTTCAACGTCGATTTCTGCAGCAAGTTGGCACCCGCCATCGCCTGCACAGAAAAACTCGACCGCCTCGTAGCTGAATTCGCCATCGTTGAACACCATCACTTCGCCATTGGCGTTCAATACTTGGAAGTTTCCCTCCCCATATGCGCAGCACATCCCGTCTCCGAAACTGTCATAGACCGTCAGGGTGAGGCATGCATTGGCCGCTACGCAGATGTCCTCGGAATACAGGTCCATCCCGCCCGGAAAATCTCCACCAGAAACGACCTGTCCAGAGCCGAGGTCCACCACTTCCCATGAGGTTTCACCGGGGTAATCGTCGGCTAAAATTTGAAGGGTCACGGTTTCGAAATCCACATCGAGATCGGCGAGGGTAAAGACCGCATTGTCGCTCAAGTCTTCGTCGGAACCGCCGTTGACACCAATCAGCAACATCTGTATGTTGTTGTCTGTGGGAAGGAGGTTGTCTTCGATTGTAAACGTGACCAAGCCCTGTTCGCCAGACTCGATGTCCACGGATGCTTCCACAACATCGACGACAGAGCCGTTGACCGTGACTTCGATTTCTACGCTTTCAATGGTTTGTTCACCATCGTTGGTCAAAATCGCATTGACCCCCATCTGTTCGTTGCAGGTGGGATTGACCTGTCCGAACGAAATGCCGGCATTGACCACATGGAGGTTGGTCAGGACAAAGTCCAGGGTGTCGTTGTTCGCGTATCCGTCCTCCGGGTCCGAAACGATTCCCGTGATGAGGTATTCGCCCGTCGAGGAGAAGTCCTGAGGTGTGGCAAATTGGAATTCCGCATCGCCGAAAGGGGCGATCGTTTCTGTGATGGTGAGGGTCTCAACAGCTTCACCATTGACGAGCAAGGAGAGGTCGAAATTCGACATGTCGTTCAGTCCCGTATTGGCCACTTTGAGCGTGATCAACTCGCTGTTTCCCAGCGATGAAGAGTTCTGCGGGTCAATGAGCTCTTCCACGGCCAAATCGTTGTCGGCCTTGATGCCGGCCCAAAAAGACACCCAGGGCCGGGCCTGTTTGATGGCCAGTTGGTCTTGGGCTGTGACCTTGTATTCGATGTCCATTCCAAAGCCCTCGATGTCTTCGACGCCATAGAGCACTGCGAACTCATCGTGGATCACCCCTAAGTATTCCCGCATGAGGTCCAAATACTCGGCCTCCATCACGAGTTCTCCGGGGTCGACCAAGTTGGACAGCCTCAAAACCACATATCCAGCGCCTTGGGTGGCGTCTTCATAGAGCAAGATCTCCTCTGGGACGGCATTGGGCTCGGGGTTGGTGATCAGCGATTCTCCCACTTGGGTGTTCAAGTAGAACGTGCCTTGGGTGTCGTAGATGGGGTCCAGACTGATGCCCACGCCATTGGATTTTTCCTCTTGGAAATTGGGGTGACACAGCACGCCCATGGCGGCCATGAAGTGGTCCACGCGGTAGAAGTCCCGCTCTTCATACGCCCTGAAGTTCCACATGCTCGCGTACACCTGCTTGATGGATTTGGAGATGTGCCCCTCGTCCAAATGCTGGGTTTTGGAGGTGTACAGACCAGCGCCGCTGAATCCGGGGAGGTCTTCGTTGTTGGTGCTCGACCGGCAGCGGACTGCTGTTCCAGGAGGGAAGTCATCGTGCATGTCTTGCAAGGCTTGCAGCATCCATGCGGGCATGGGGGCGTCCTTGATGTCGTCCCGGAAGTCCCGAAGTCGGTCTTCGCGAAAGGCGATGTCGTTGACAAAGGATTCATTGTCGATCATCACTTCTGCTTCTTCGTAGAAGTTGTTGAACTGCATGAATTCATCGTAGAAGTAGAAGGGGATGCCAAAGCCGTCAGGAATGGTCCCTTCTGGGAATCCAAACGTCCGCATGGTGGCCAGATTGGAACACTTGGCGCCAAAGGCCGTGGACATGTCAAATGCGATGTCGTCCAAGGGGGTGATGGCCGTGATGCTCAAGTCGCGCTCGGGGATTTGGGCTTCTGTGGGGCGCAGGTCTTCGTACCAAGCGTTGACCTCTTCCAGCGTGGCCTCTCTGATTTGGAAGGTCTCTTGCTCGACTTTGAAGTAGATGTAGTTCCCGAGCAAGCTGCTGATGGAATCGATGGAGAGCGGGTCGGCGATGTAGGCGTTGGGGACGTTGTCCTGGATGGCCCGCAAATTCACGTGAGACAGGGGCGTTTGGATGACCGAGGTCATGATTCCACCCACCCGGGGAAGAGAATTTGGCAAGGCGTCATAGAGGACAATGTCCCGTGAACCGGGCGTCTCGTCGACCTCCATGTGGCGGAAGAATCCGTAGCCCTCGGCTTGGTGAAGGGGGATGTAGTCCACATCGCCAAACACTTCCGATTCCAGCACCACCTCTATGCCAGAGTCCTCGTAGTCTCCTGCGTAATTGTTGAGGTAATCGTCTTCATCGCCCTCTCCGATGAAATGGGTCATGTTGTTTTGTAGAAACGGCATGCTGGCCAGCAGCAGTTGATAGGTCCGTTGGGTGTCCTCAAAGTCGTAGGCATTGCCAAACGAAAAGTTGAACGAATACCCGCCGACGGTCCCATTGGGGTTGATTTGGGTGGGGTAGAAGACGATTTCTCCAGACGAATCGTCTCCGATCACGTTGGCATCGATCGCCCCCCAGAATCCAAAGTGGACCGTGTGGGTGTTGCTGTTGATGAAGTAGACCTTGGGTTCGGGGGTGTCCCGGTCCAGAATGCCGAATTTGACATAGAGCTGGTCGTCCAAGAAGGGGGCCCAACCCACATTGTTGACTGTGGCCAAGCTCATGAAGGTTTCCGCGTCGGGAATGGAGGTGGATCCGTCCTCAAAATCCACCGGCGCCGCATAATTCAGCGGGGCATCCGTGGGCATGTTCTGGTATTCGGTGATGTCATCGACGCCATCGCCATCGGTGTCGCCAGGGCTGGAAATGTCGTGTTCCCACACCGTGTAGTTCTCGATGGGATAGGCCGCTCCGGGCTCAGAAATGACCATGGTTCCATTGACCCCCATGGCGATGGAGGTGGGCCACTGAAAAGAGGGGCTGTGTTGGGCCTCCAAAACGTAGTACTTGCTGGCATCCCCTTGAATGGAGAGTTGCACCTGACCAAAGACGTTCACCGAGTGGTTGTCAATGGGGACTTCGACTTGAGCAAAGGAGAGGTGGCCCAGAGACAAGGTCAATGTGAGCAGAAGCAGGCGTTGGAGGAACATGGATGGCGAAGATGGGTGAAGAAACTCGGGGCGACTCTTTTGAAAACCGGATAAATCAAGGAAGGGTTGCCCTGTGGGCTAGGAGGGCATCATTCCCCGCATTGGAACGCGGTGTGGAAAATGTGGAGCCGACCTTCTGATTTAGAGACAACGACCTGGTAAATGCGGTTGTAGATCGACTCGTCAAAGGCGCCAATGTCCTCATTGACGAGCAGCCCTGCCAAAACGCCCGTGGTGTTGCTGTGTCCTACCACCAAGGCGTCTTGCTGGTTTTGGAGCAGCTGTTCTGCCATGTTTTCGAGGGTGTGGGGCGGATACCTTTTGACCTCCAATTCCTTGGCACCTGCGGTGGGCAGTGCCGTGTTGAGCGTGCGTTTGTAGTCGGTGCTGTAGACGGCCTCGAGGGGGACCTCCTCAAAGAATGCGCGCAAGCTCTCGGAGCGTTCTTCCCCGCACGGCGTGAGGTCAGGGTCCTCCGCGGTGCGCTCCTTTTCGGCATGGCGCACCAAGTAAATGGTGAACAGCTCGGCCTCTTCTTGGGCGCCAGCGGAGAGCAGGGTGCCCGCCGTGATCCAAAACACACAGGCGAGTCGCATCAAAGGCGCTGAATCAGTGGTGATCATGGCCCTCAAGTTACAAGAGGGAAACACCCGTGAATCAATCCGGGGCGGTGGAAGTTTGGAACGAGGTTTGGGGTGCCTTCCCATCTTTGTGATCCATGAGCGAATTCACAGCATTTCTGGAAAAGAACAAGGCGGCTTGGAACCAGCGTACCGACATCCACGTGGAGTCCGAGTTTTATGATGTGGAGGGTTTCCGTCAAGGACAGACTTCACTCAAGCCTTTTGAGACCGAAGCGCTCGGCGACGTGGCGGGCAAATCCATTCTCCACCTTCAATGCCATTTTGGGCAGGATACGTTGTCTTTGGCCCGTATGGGTGCGAAGTCCACTGGGGTCGACTTTTCGGACAAAGCCATCGACTTCGCGCGGGGCCTTTCAGAAGAGATCAAGGTTGACGCTCGCTTTGTTTTGAGCGATGTGATGGCCTTGGATTTGGGAGAGAAGTTTGACTTGGTCTTTGCCTCCTATGGGGTGATTGGTTGGATTCCAGACCTCCAGCAATGGGCCGATACAGTGGCCCGACACCTTGTGCCAGGCGGAGAATTGGTGTTGGTCGAATTCCACCCCTTGATGTGGCTGTTGGATGACACCGCGCGTGTTCCCTATTTCTACACCGCCCAACCCGACATTGAAACGGAACAGGGCACCTACACGGATGGTGGGGAAGGGGCTTCGATCACATCCTGTTGGTGGAACCACTCTCTTTCTGAGCTCTTTCACTGTTTGAAATCCGCTGGTCTTGACATGTTGTCTTTCGAAGAGTTTGACCATTCCCCCTATCCGTTGGAGGGCATGGTGGAGCGCGACCCCGGCCAGTACATCTATCGATCAAGGGAGCATCAACACCTGCCTTATTGCTACGCGGTCAAGGCCGGAATGAAAGGTGAGATTGGGCCCACATGATGTGCTGTGCCATGTCTGTTATCGACGAATCATCGTGCCTGCTGTGACTTGCTTCCTGTCGTGTGACAAACTGTTTCTAAAGCCTGATCGCTCCATTGTTTGGGGGTGGCCATACATTGTGCCCATGCCGCTGAACGTCAGCTATTCTCTCAAATTCGCCCTCATTTTTGGTGGGGTCTCGTCCATGGCTGCGCTTTTGATGACGTCCATTGTGTTTGTGGAGGAGAGTTGGAGGGGCCTGTGGGTGTTCACGGGGTTAGCTTCGTTTGTGGTGGGATACGTCTTGTCCCGTTGGTTGGTTGAACGAAGGAGATCTCCTTCAAACTCCAGGTTGGTTTGGGTGGGCTCGCTCATCGCTATACTCAGCCATTGGTTGTGCTGGTATAGCTTCTTGGTGGTCACCTATGTTCGGAATGTATATCTCGGTGAATCCCTGGGCCTTGACCCCGTAGATCCGCTCTTGGGCCTTGGAGTGGCTTGCGGGTACACTTTGTTCAGCATGGCTTTTTTGGGTTGGCTCTCCCTGCCTATCGCCATTTTTCTCTGCATCTGGCTCAGGCGCGATGGACAGGTTGCGGGGCAGACATCTCGCCGCGACAGTCACAACTGATGGGCCGAGATTGTATTCAGATTGAATCAACCCGGGTAATATGCGGAATGGTGTATCCGTTGGTGGCCCCAATAATGAATGCATGAAAAACATCCTTAATCAAGTGACGTTGGCCTTGGGTTTGGTCCTCTGTATGTTCGGTTCAAATGCCGCAGCGCAAAGAGCTTCGATTTTAAAATTCAGTGTATCTGACCCAATCTCAGGACGCTATGGTTTGGGCTTGGAGAAGCGCATCGCCGAAGGGCTGAGCGTAGCCTTCGAGATGGATTGCCTGAGCAAAGAAGTGTTCTTAGAATCGGACCACCCTTGGTATGAGCCTATGACGGTGAGAAAAGAGGGTTTTGTTTTTGAGCCGCAGGTGAGGTTGTACCGGGGCGATGTCCTGAGTGGGACCTATGTCTCGCTTTCGGGTGTCTTTGGACTTGCCGAATACACCACGGAAACAGGATTCATTGACAATGACGATTGGTCTTCTGTTGGCGCATCGCTTCACATCGGACACCAACTGCGGCTGGGCAATGTGGTATTGGACGGATATGCCGGATGCACATGGGCGAAAGACGAATACCCGGGGCCATACTACGAGTCTACGGTGTTGTTTCCACCGCCAAGCGGCTTGCGTTTCTCAGGAGGTCTTCGCATCGGCTTGTGCCGAAGCTTTTGGAAAGGGCGCAAAGCAGAGGATTGAGTCTGTTCTTATTGGATGAGGCTACCCGTTTTTGACGGGCCGCCGGCGGGGTGGTTGCCCTGTTTAATTTTGGCTGGCCGTCCCACCGGTCTTCTATTTAAATCGTATATTATGTGGCTTACGATGAATTTAAGAGGGGTTTTGGCGATTTTCTTGGTGATGTCTGTAGGGATGATTCAAGCCCAGGAGATTTGTCCCAATCCCTTCGATGGCAATGCTGATGGTGTTGTGGGCATCGGGGATTTGTTGGATTTGCTGGGTCTGTTTGGAGACAGCGATTCGGATGGCGACGGCACTTGGGACAGTCTGGACCTTTGCACGGACCTTGAGGCGTGCAATTATGACGCCAGTCCCTCGGAGAGTTGTGCTTATCTCGATTTCTTGGGGATCTGCAATGGCGGCTGCACAGGGGACAGCGATGGCGATGGGATTTGTGACGACATCGACACGTGCATCGGCGTATTTGATGAATGCGGTGTGTGCAATGGGCCCGGGCCGACCGAGGTGAACATTGTCAGCATCACCGTCTTGTACGACAGTATTTATGCCGCCCAAGTGGACACCTGGTTTGTATTCGAAGTCGGGGCAGACACGACCTTTTCCTATACCTGTCCACCGCCACCTCTGCCTTGCGGGGAGTTGATGGACTTTGACGGATACGGTTATGCCACCGTGCAGATTGGAGACCAATGCTGGTTCGCCGAAAACCTGCGGTCCTTGCATTACGACAATGGCGATGCCATTCCCTCTGGACTTACAGATAGCCAGTGGAATTCTGCCTCTTTCGGTGCAACGGCCGTTTATGGAGAAGACACAGGCTGTAACTCAGAATCGCCAGATTTTGACGCCTGTGATCCCGCAGAGTCCTTGGCGGCTTATGGACGCCTGTACAACTGGTATGCCGTCAACGACGACCGGGGTTTGTGTCCGGCGGGCTGGCATGTTCCCACGCATTCGGAATGGTCGGCATTGACCAGTCACCTCGGGGGTACCAGCACATCGGGCGAGGCGCTAAAGTCGTCGATAGGGTGGAGAGGCAGCGGCAACGGACTCAACACCAGTGGATTCAACGGCTTCCCAGGGGGATTTCGCAATTCCTCCAGTGGCGGTTATTTCAGTTTGGCCGGAGAGCGCGGCAAATGGTGGGCGTCTACACCTTACAGTTCACTGGCCTATTACCGGGAGCTCAAATGGACCACCAACAGCGTTTTCTCGTCGTACACCTCTCGTAAGCACGGGCATTCTGTGCGCTGCATCCAAGATTGAGGGGCTGCGCGGATTCAAATCAGGTTTTGTGGATGGCCCAAGGTACCCTGCTGAGTGGTGTTAGCGCCAGCGGTCTCCCATCCATTGCTTTTCGACTGAACCATCCGAATAGATCCGGAAAATGATTTGGTTTCGGGGTTGAATGACTTCCCGTCCCAGAGCATCGATGGTTTTGACCAAGGTTCGCGTGCTGGCAGGGTGGATTGTACCAATGGCCGAAACGTCCTCTGCTGTCACGGTGAACTCTACCCGCTCTGAAAGGCAGGGGTTGATCGACGACATCTTCCAGTTGTAGTAGAAGTAGTAATAGGTGTACTGGTTCTCCCCAGAAATGGTGGTGCTGGTGATGCTGGCCAGGCCTCCAATGTCGTAGGGGTAGTTTACGTCAGCACCATTGTCATCGCGCCAAAGCAGGGGGACATCGTTCCCAGAGCGGATTTGATACCCATTTCCTGCGGAGAGCTCTTGATTGAGCACAAAAACATTGAGGCCTGCCACCAAGTCCTGTGTGAAGGTGCCCATGGTGGTTCCGTTGGCATCCACGATGTTGATGGTCTGCGGACCTCCACCTTCTGAATGCACTTCCACAGACTCAAAGAGGACGTCTTCATGAACGTCGAAGAGCAGCCAATTGGCATTGTTGCCGTGGTGTTGGCCACTGTTGAAGTCAGGGGCCTCCTTGCCTCCATTCAAGCCATACTCTCCATTGGAATGGGCCACCCAGACGGACTGATCGAAGGGCTCAAAGGCCAACGCATAGGATGGGCTGATGGCCAATGGAGCAGGTGAGGTGGGGGACTCAAACCAATGGGTTCCCGGCTCAGCGGTAAACGTGATTGCCTCTGTGGTTTGCGCGGCGGACTGGGCTGTTGGTGGATCGAGCTCAAAGCAAGACCCATCGTCGATGGTGGCCAGCGCAGAGAAGTTGCAGGCCGCGTCATCGGTGCAACCGATGCATGTCAGTGCTGCTCCTTCGCACTCCCCGCATTCGTTGTATCCGAGACAAGACCCGTTGTCTTCGAGCGCAGTCGGATCAAAGTTGCAGGCCAAGGGGTCGGTGCACCCTGCGTCGCTCATTTCTCCAGAAAGTTGCAGAAGGAACAAGCCATCGTCCATATGCGTGACGGCAATGATGCCCGATGGGAAGTAGGGGTAGTTGGACCATGTGCCACTGAATTGCGCGGCATCGCTGGCGGGGTCCACATCGAAATAAGCGACCTCTTCGAGCTGGCCATTTTCGATGTCCGAAGTGCTCAGGATACGCAGGCCCGCTCTATAGTTTGATTGGTATACCAAGGTGTCGCGCACATACATGTTGTGGTCGATGGCGCTGGAGGTGGACACAAAAGTGCCAATGAGCTCAGGGGCACTTAAATCGCTGACATCCCAGATGAATGACGTGGTATTGATGCCGAAATTCTGCTCATCGAGCTCGTCATTGCTGATGAAGTAGCGGTGGTCTTCGGTGAGCCAACCCTGGTGCGTGTAACTCGAATTTGCATAACCTGTGGCGCTGATGAGCGTGGCGTCTGAAGGGTCAGTGACGTCGGCAATCGTGATGGTGTTTTCGTTGCAGCAAAAAGCGATTTCTTTTCCTCCGAACTCGGTGTCGGGGCCCATATAGGAGACGACCTGAGCATCGTGGGTATAGCCGTCTGCAGCAAAATCTCCAATCAAGGTGGGGTTCAATGGGTCGCTGATGTCGAGAATGTGCAGTCCCCCTTCAAAGGTGCCGGTCCCAACTCCGTAGGCCCGTGCCGTGCTCTCATTGATCACAATGTTGTGGGCATTGCCCCATCCTGTGTACAGCGCATCGGCTTCGATGGTTTGAGGCGGGTTGGCGATCGCTCCAAGCTGGGTAAGGTCCACCACTTGCATGCCATGTCCGCCCGCTTCAGCTACAATGAACGCATGGTTGTCATAGACCTTGATGTCCCTCCAAAGTGAGTTCGTGGTTTGGGTGGGCAAGTCCGCGACAAGCACCGGGTTGGTAGGGTCAGAAATGTCGATGAATGCGGTTCCATTGGAACGACCAAGTAAAACGTATTCCGAGCTGTCCGTCGGGTCTGTCCACCCCCAGATGTCGTTCATGTTGCTTCCGCCTCCCACTTCTTGCGATGCCATAAATGCGACCAAGTCCACATTCTCGCAAGGGTACCCTCCGGCCATCCCATTGACACAAGGGGTTTGCCCCAATGTGGGAAGGCACATCAAGACCGCTGCAATGGCAGCAAAAGAGGCTTTTTGCATCATGGCGCGAAAGTAAGTGCGAAGGAACCACCCCATCCAATCAGAGGGATGGGATGAAATCCCTTTCAGATTTTGCGTGCGGAAGCCTCCTCTGGAACTTGAGCGGGCTTTCTTGGCATAGATTCATGCGAAAGGAGCGAAAATGACCGTGCTTGCGTTCATGAATTCTAAACTCGCAAACGCCGCATTGACCGGCGCTCAAGTCTTGGCTTCGGTCGCCTTTTTAGGGGCTGGATCGATGAAAATGCTGACCCCTTATGCTGAATTGGCGGCAGCGCCAAACATGGGTTGGGTCAACGACTTTTCTTCCGGTTCGGTTTTGGCCATTGGTGCCTTCGAATTTCTTTTTGCGTTGGGTCTCGCGCTTTCCCTGGTTGTTGCTGCAGCGAAAAAATGGACCTCTGTTTTTGCCATTGGGCTGGTGGGCATCATGGCTGGAGCGGCAGTGACACACATTGGCCGAGGTGAGCCTTTTGTTCCCAACCTGGTGCTGATTTTGCTCTGCGCAGCGGTGGCCTATGCCCGCAAGGACCGACTCAGATCCGCCTGATTCAGGGCAGTCGCCCGAGACTGATTGAGATGTTGAGGGCGTTTTTATGGGGTCGAGTCGACCGCCCGTGATGCGATCTGAGGGAGTGGGGAGAGCAGGTCATAGGAGTGACATGTATCTTGTGTGGCCTGACACATTCCCCTCACTATTCATGTTTCCCTCCCACGTTTCGATTGCCGCAGGCTTGCTTTTTCTGGGTGCTTCTTCGCTTGCGCAAGGTCCTCAGAAAGAAATTGACTTGGCGGCCACAGAGGTCATCAGCCAAGGACGTACCGGCACATGCTGGAGCTTCTGTACCACCAGTTTTTTGGAGTCAGAGGCGCATCGTCTGACAGGGAGCCTTCACGACTTTAGTGAGATGGCCAATGTGCGGGTGATCTACCCTGAGAAGGTGGAGCGCTATGTCAGATATCAAGGCCATCATCAGTTTGGCCCCGGGGGCCTTTCCCATGATGTGACGCGCGCCGCAGCCGTTTATGGGGTTGTTCCTCAGGAAGTATACCCGGGCGGTGCGGGTCCCGACGGGCACGACCACAAGGCTCTGGACCGGAAGTTGAAATCGATGGCACAGAAGCTGGTCAAGGCTTCAGGAGAGATTGAGCCCACGGGCTTTGCCGCAGTGGAAGCCACGTTGGACGAAGGCTTGGGTCCATTGCCAGATTCCTTCGATTATCGGGGAGTTTCATACACGCCCGCCAGTTTCCGAGATGCCATGGGGATTGACCCCGACGCTTATGTCGCACTGTCGTCATTTACCCACCATCCGTTTGGAGCGGCATTCATCTTGGAGGTGCCCGACAACCATGCGCAGGGTGCTTTTTGGAATGTGCCGTTGGACGATTTGGAAGCGGTGGTGCACCATGCCTTGGAAAATGGGTTTACCGTCGCTTGGGATGCCGATGTGAGCAATGAAGGCTTCTCCTTTCTGGACGGTTGGGCGGTCATGCCAGCTGCTGCAGCGACCAAAGACGATTGGGGCACTTTGGATGCCATGCCGGATGAACCGAATGTGGACCAGGCCATGAGACAGGCGGCATTTGATTCCCAAGAAAACACCGACGATCACCTGATGCACATTGTGGGCCGCGCGAGGGATGCGCAGGGCCGTCCTTATTTCATCATCAAAAACTCATGGGGACAAGACAACGGTTTTGGGGGAGAGCAATTTGTCTCCATGTCTTATTTTCGGCACCACACCATGGGTATTCTGCTTCATGGTGATGCTGTCCCAGCTGCCCTGCAGCACTGGTTGCCCTGAACAGAATGTTTGGAGTGTATCCATTTTGAATCAAGAGGCCTTTTTTGTTGTCCAATTCTAAATCCGAATGGTGCCATTGAACTCCGGTTTGATGTCCCATTTACCCGCTGAGCGTTCTGCACCTTTTCCATGAAATCGATTCTTTCTCTTCTCGTTGTTGTGTCCATGGCATTGGCCGGTTTTGGACAAATCGATGGCGACAATATTTTCTCAGTTGATCAGGTCATTTCCGTTGACCTGGCCTTTTCGCAAGATCAGTACTGGCAGGAGCTGGTGGCCAATTATGAGGCAGGCGAGAACGTCTACATTCCCGCCAATCTCACCTTGACAGACATCACGGGAACGTATGCGTTGGACAGTGTCGGTGTGCGGCTCAAAGGCAATTCCAGCTACATGCACCCGGGCGACAAAAAGTCGTTCAAGATCGACTTTAACAAGTTCGTTTCAGGCTTGGATTATGACGGCCTGAAGAAGCTCAACTTTAGCAATGGCTTTAAGGACCCTTCCTGCATCAGGGAGAAGCTGTTTTTCGATGTGTGCAGGGAGGCCGGTGTGGCCGCTCCCCGAGCCAGTTATGCCGAAGTGACTTTCAACGGTGAGCCCTGGGGTTTCTACACTGTGATCGAACAGATTGACGATCAGTTTTTGGATTGGAACATTGAAGAGGACGACGGCAACCTGTTCAAAGCGGGGGACAATTTTGGAGGTGGTCCTCCGGGCACAGGAGCAACCGACAATGCGGCTGATCTGGCGTTTTACGGCGATGAGCAAGCGGCATATGAAGACCGTTATGAGCTCAAAACCAACGAGGACGAGAACGACTGGAGCGATTTGCTCAGCCTCATCGACTTCTTGAACAACACCACTTTGGAGGAGTTCGCGGCAGGCATAGACCTGCGCGTTGAAGTGGATGCTTATTTGCGGTCAGCGGCACTCAACATGCTGTTCAGCAACTTGGACAGCTACACGGGCTCTGCTCGGAATTTCTACATCTACCACAACCAAGACACGGGACTTTGGGAATGGATCAAGTGGGATGGCAATGAGTCTTTTGGCCGGTATACCAACGGCGCCGGAAACATGGAAACCTTGGATGTGGATTACAGCGATTCGCCCCGTCCGCTGCTCGAGCGCATGTTGGCCCATCCGGACCTGTATGAGCGTTACCTGTTGCAGGTGTGCGACCTGACAGGTGCATTTTTCAATGAGGATTACATGGTGGAACAGATTGATGCGGCTGTGGAACTGGTGGCACCTTATGTCTATGCCGATGACAACAAAATGTACTCCAATGCGGATTTTGACACCAACATCGAGGCAGACCTCGGTGGCGGCGGTGGAATGGGAGGAGGGGCTACTTTGGGGCTGAAGCCCTTTGTGACCAACCGATCGGCGTCCGTCGCGGGGCAGATTGACTGCGGTCAATTTGTAGGATTGGAAGAGCAAACCCGGGATTGGTGGCTGTATCCCAATCCTGTGTCCTCGAGCCTGACCGTCAGCTGGGGCCATGCTTCAGATGTCACGCTGGTCTTCCGCAATGTGCTGGGGCAAGCAGTGAAGACGGTGATGGTCCAACAGACCGATCATGTGGCGATCGAGGTTCAAGAATGGACGCCGGGAACCTATGTTGTTGAAGCCGTCCAAGACGGCGTGGTCATGAACCGCCGTAGGGTCGTGGTCCAATAACCTGGCCTTCATTTTTCCGGTACGGTGCTGCTCGGTACTTTGAGCCCATGATCACACGGTTTTTCCAGGCGTCGGTTCCGGCGGCGTTTTGTCTGCTTTTGGGGCTGCTTTCTTTGATGTCGTGGCCTTCTTCCCTGCAGGCTCAGACGGCCGAAGCAGGCATTGAGGCGCTCGAGGAGGCCTTGCAGTTTCGCTGTGTCGGGCCGTTTCGCGGTGGCCGTTCAGCAGCTGTAACCGGGGTGCCCGGCGACCCCATGACGTTTTACATGGGAGCTACGGGTGGTGGTGTTTGGAAAACGGCCAACGGAGGAACCACATGGGAGAACATCAGCGATGGCCATTTTGGAGGTTCCATTGGTGCTGTGGCCGTCAGTGAATCGCACCCCAGCGTGCTGTATGTGGGTGGGGGCGAGGTAACCGTGAGGGGCAATGTGTCACCGGGTTCGGGGGCATACAAGAGCATCGATGGCGGCCGCAGTTGGATTGACATCGGTCTGAAGAACAGCCGGCATATCCCGCGCATGCGGATTCACCCTGACAATCCCGATATCGTCTATGCTGCTGTGCTCGGCGACCTCTTCAAAGACAGCGATGAGCGCGGCGTTTACAAATCCACGAATGGCGGGGCCAGTTGGGAGCGGGTGCTTTTTGCCAACGCCCGTTCGGGTGCGGTAGACCTCGCCTTCGATCCGGTCAATCCTGAAGTGCTGTATGCGAGCACATGGAATGTCCGCCGAACTCCTTATGATTTTTCTTCAGGAGGAGAGGGCTCTGCACTCTGGAAATCAGAGGACAGTGGTGAGACTTGGACTTCCCTGATGAAACAGGAGGGCATGCCGGAAGGTCCGTTTGGGATCATCGGTGTGGCGGTGTCTCCGGTCAATCCCGACCGCGTCTGGGCCATCATGGAAAACGACAACGGTGGCGTCTACCGCTCGGATGATGCGGGGGAAACGTGGAAGCTCATGAACTCCGACCGCAGCTTGCGTCAGCGCGCGTGGTATTACACCCGGATCTACGCCGACACCGAGGACGCCAACAAGGTGTATGTGATGAATGTGGCCTACCACGTCTCCAACGATGGGGGCGTTTCGTTTGAATCGGGCTATGCGCCGCACGGTGACCATCACGATTTGTGGGTGGCTCCGGATGACGCCAACCGGCTCATCATCGCCGACGACGGAGGCGCGCAGGTCAGCTATGACGGAGGGGCCAGTTGGTCAACCTACATGAACCAGCCAACGGCCCAATTCTACAGGGTGACCACGGACGACCACTTTCCCTACCGTATCTACGGAGCGCAGCAGGACAATTCGGCCATCCGCATTGACTCTCGCTCAAGCCGAGGCTTCATCACCGAGGACCATTGGGAGTCCACCGCAGGCGGCGAGAGTGCGCACCTGGCGCCAGACCCCACCGACAACGACATCGTGTATGGGGGCAGCTACGGCGGATTCCTGACGCGGTACAACCACGACACGGAGATGAACCGCGCCATTAACGTTTGGCCCGACAACCCCATGGGATATGGCGCCGAGGGGATGAAATACCGTTTTCAGTGGAATTTCCCGGTCTTTTTCTCTCCCCACGACCCCCAGAAAATCTACACCTGCTCTCAATTCTTGCACGCTTCGAGCAACGGAGGAGAGAGCTGGGACATCATCTCGCCCGACCTGACCAAGAGCGAGCAGGAAAAACTGGTCTCTTCTGGGGGCCCCATCACCAAGGACAACACTGGCGTTGAATACTACGCCACCATTTTTGCTGCGGTTGAATCGCCGCTGGAGGAGGGGCTTTTGTGGTGTGGTTCGGATGACGGCTTGTTGCACGTGTCGCGCAATGGCGGAGGGGATTGGACCCCTGTCACGCCCAAAGGCTTGCCCGAGGCCACCATGATCAACAGCATAGAGGTGGACCCTCACCGGCCAGGCGGTCTGTATGTAGCGGGAACGCGATATAAACTGGGCGATTATGCGCCTTACTTGTACCATACCCAAGACTACGGGCAGACCTGGCGCAAGATCGTCAAGGGCATCGATGGCGGGCATTTCACCCGCGTCATACGCGCGGACCGTGAGGTGCCCGGGCTGCTCTATGCCGGCACGGAATTCGGCCTCTACATCAGCACCGACGACGGAGCGACGTGGACGCCGTTCCAGCAGAATTTGCCGCTGGTGCCGATCACGGACCTGGCCTTGAAGGACAACGACCTGATTGTGGCCACACAAGGGCGGAGTTTCTGGTTGCTCGACGACCTCGATGTCCTGTGGCAATCATTGGGCGCACCAATGGCGGACGGAGCCCTGCGTCTTTTCGAGCCCCATCCGACGGTGGGCTTCGGTGGAGGTAAAGGGGCCGTTGCGGTGAACCGCGGCACCAACCATCCTGCCGGGGTCAGGGTGCATTTTCAAGTTCCAGAGGGAGCCGAACAAGGGGCAATGACTTTCACAGATGCCAGCGGGCAGGTGATCCGTTCCTTTTCTACAGATGCTGGAGAACCGGAGGATCGATTTGCGCTGAAGGCAGGATTGCAGCACTTCGATTGGGACCTGCGCTACCCCAAAGCCGATGAATTTGAGGGGCTGCTCATGTGGTGGGGGAGTCTCTCCGGTCCAACCGGCCCTCCAGGCAGGTACACTGTGGAGTTGGCCGTAGATGGCGACACAGTGAAATCAGACTTTGAAATCCTTCCCGACCCCAGGGCAGAGGGCAATGCTGCTGACCTGCAGGCCCGGTTTGAGTTTCTCAAGTCGGTCCGCGACAAGGTCGATGAGACCCACGATGCGATCCGCCACATGCGGGCGGCGCGTGGGCAGATTGAGGCCTTGACAGGCCGTTTGGACCAAGACGAACATGCCGCAGTCCTTGGATTGCGCCACCAGCTGGATTCGACCATGTCGGCGATTGAAGAGGTGTTGTATCAGACCAAGCTCAAGAGCAACCAAGACATGCTCAATTTCCCGATCAAGCTCAACAACAAGTTGGCCCACGTGGGGTCTTTGGCCAGCATGGGGCTCTTCAGGCCAACGGCCCAGATGTATGGTGTGCGCGATGCTGTGACGGCTGAGATTAATGTGGAGTTGAACCGCTGGTATGCCCTGCGAGACGCAGACCTCCCGGCGCTCAATGCGGCCATCCGCGACCACGATATCGACTTGATCGCCGTTCCTGAGGATTGATCAGCGGAACACCGTCAATGTGCCTTGTTTGACTTTGGGGAAGCCCAATTGGTCTCGGTAGGTCACCTTCCAATGGTAGGTGCCGTCGGGGACAAAGTGCGATCCGTCGGCCACTTGCCCGAGCCAAGGTTCGCCAGCATCGGCGGTGGACCAAACCAGTGCTCCC
>CBFHUP010000048.1:0-20967 GCA_965659115.1 uncultured Flavobacteriales bacterium
GAGGGCCTGCTCGAACTTGCCTGTTCCCAAAACTGCCCCAATGCCCGTTACAAGGGCAAACATCTCTAAATGAGCAAAGGCTTCTGGACTGTAAAGCCGCGTCAATACAAACGCCGCCAAAATGGAGACCAACTGACCCGCCACGGAGCCCCCCATTAGGGTTGTCATCCGCCGGATCATATTTTGGTAGGTCTGCTCACGTTCACCAAACGCCAAGTTACACCCTGACCCAAAGCAGGGCTGCCATGAGCCCTGGTCTCCTCATTCACCACTTGTCAGGTGCGAGGCCACGGTGCCCCGTACAACACGCCTCTTTGCAAGCGTCAATTGACTTAGGCGGGGCGCTTTACGCGGGTAATGGTTCGAATCACTTCTCCATTGGGCAGGTCAAATGACGCTTCTCCCTGAATGAAGTGGGCTTCGAGCTCTTCGGCCTTCAATGTTGGACGTGCCTCCACAATGCAAGCAATGTCATCGCATGTCACACATGGGGCACCTGTAGCGTCCACAATGAGGTATCCCAACCCCACTTTGCGATCTTCCATACGCTCTTGATATGAACGGGGTGCGACATACACCGCATCGCGGGTCTGTCTGAGTTCATTGAGTGTTCTGTTTTTCATGAGTCTGGCAGTGAATTCAGGCTCAAGTTAAAGAATAACGCCCACGTTATCAATGACTTAATCGTGTACTGGGTACACCTTTTTTTTGCAACCGCCTTGGAATCATCATCTTGCAGTACACAACCTGAGACCCCATGAAAGTGCTCAACCTGCAAGAGAAATTTGGCCTTTTCGACGACCAATGGAGCCCCAAAATCATCGCGCAGCTCAACGGCCAAGACGTGAAGCTCGCCAAAATCGAAGGGACTTTTATTTGGCATGCACACGATGAACAAGATGAACTGTTCCAGGTCATCCAAGGTCACATGACCATGGAGTTTCGCGACCGCACTGTGGAAGTAGGACCGGGTGAAATCATCGTTGTACCCAAAGGTGTCGAACACCGTCCGGTGACCACTGAAGAGGTTTGGATCCTGCTCTTTGAACCGCATGACACCGCCCATACCGGAGGGGTTGATGACCCCAGGGCTGTCGAAAAATGCCCGCACATCTGATCGCCGTTAGCCGCAATTGGCGCTGGCCATCAGGATGGATGTCCACGTTCGAAATGACCGGGTCAATCGTGTTTGACCTTGACGTCTTCCCCCAACATTTGCTTGAGCTGTTCAATGCTGTCGGGTTGGATGGGATTGCCCTTGATGTCAACCACTTTGAGTTGGGTGCAGCGCGTCAATGACGCGGGCAGTCCGTTCAAATCATTTTTGCTGACGAAGAGCTTTTTGAGTCCAGACAGGTTGCCCAAACTCGGTGGCAAGTCCTCGAGATCATTGCGCGTGACAATCAGAGTCTGCAATGCCGACAAACGGTCGATTTCGTTGGGAAGCGCACCGAATTTCATACCGCTGATGTCGAGATAGACCAAGTTTGGGATGGACAAGATTTCCTCCGGAAAGTCATCCCCGACAAGGTCTGGATCCATGAGTGGGCTCAATTGCAACATCATGCCTCCAATGGTCTGTTGGAGCCGCCCTCCCAAACGCTGTTCCATGGTGACTTCACCGCGTTTAGCAGCCGTGGCCTCGGGGCTGCCCTCGACCGCAACAGCGGCCCATGATGCCATATCCTCGCCGATCTGATCGTATCGGTTTTCGGGTTGAATCATGCGTACATCTTTGTTTTCGGACCGCTTTCCAATGACGTTTTTGAAGTCCGGGGCTTTTTCTCGTTCGACATCTGCTGCCAGCTCGAAATCCCCATTGGCAGCCAAGGCACGTCGGCGCTTCATGAGGCGGTCTTGAAGGCTCTCCAACATCACAAACTCTTCCCCTCCTGGCAGCACCAGCGCCCGCGCGTCGGAAATGGCCTCAGCACATTCTGTAAACTCTCCACGATAGAGGTGGGCCTGTGCAAGGTTCAATTGCAAACCCAAGGCAAGACCACGGGTCACCTTGGCTTTTTTGTCGGTGAAATCCACTTTTCCTGCCCATTCCCCCCACGTCTTGATGGGGCTGGACAGACCTTCGAAATATCCGTTTTCTAAGGACTCTAAGGCGACATCGCGGGCGGCGTCCAATTCGGTGTAATCGTGTTTTCCACGTCCCGAGTAGACCAACAGTTCCACCTTGCCTTCAAGAAAAAACAGGCGCGTTTCGAGCTCATTGATCACATTGCTCAATTGAAGCAGCACAGCCTTGCGGCGAAAAAACCGCGACCCCTCTTCAGAATCGAGGCCCTCCCTCAAGGCTTCCTCGCTGTCAAACTTTAAGGTTCCCTTGGAGTATGAAAAACTGCCCCTGCTGGAGGCCCTGGTCGAAATCTTTTCATTGCCATACCGCACCTGCAGTGGTCGGTCCACCTCAAATGCGTCCCATACTTCTCCCTCTGGCGAGGCGATCCGAATGCGCATCGGCAGACGGCAGGGAACATTGGCCCAGAAGGTCTTTACCTCGCCATCGGACGATTTGATCATTTCCGAGGAAAACACCGGAATGCCCTGCTTTTCGGGGCCAATGGCAACATCGACCATGATGCTGGGTCCGACATCCACCACCTCGGCTTCGGCTCCCACCGTAAAGTATTTCATGCCACTCAGTCGCTCACCTCCTGACTTCAACAAGTCCATATTGCCTCCGTAACGCCTCAAGTCTTCCAAATTGAAATAGGCATCCTCAGCAAAGAGATTGAAGGCAATTCGCGCCACTTTCTCGGCGGGAACCGTTGGGAATTCTACCACCTCGATTTTGGTCTTCTTTTGGCTCCATTTCTGGGCAAAAAGCGGGGCCAAAAATGCGAGTCCGAAGCTGAAGAGAAGGGAGAGGCGCAGGATCATACTTCGGGGTTCTTTGTCAGGTAATTTGCATCCTGAATACCGTGGAGTTGCATCTTTGCAAAGAGGTTACCCACATGGATGCACTGAAGACCCTCGGCATTGCCGGCTTTCTGTTCTTTTTGATCAAAGGATTGCTGTGGCTGCTTCTATTTGCACTTGTCGCCAAGGGCGTGGTCTCAAAAGAACGGGTGGCCGAGATTAAAAAGCGCTTGCGCAACCCCCTTAATCGCCCATAGAACCATGTATATAGGCGTTCAAAACGAAGTTAACTGTGTTTTTGTCGTAAATTATACTCCTTTTTAGCTTTTCCAATTTCTACACTCTCATGGGAGCCTCCACGGAACCATCAGGAGACGTCCTCCCCATTGGCGCAGAATCATTCTTCAAGGAATGGCCCCAATGGTCCCTGTTCTTTATCGCCACCATGGCCATCAGCTTTGGCACTTCAGGGGAGGCATTGGACAGCCACTGGACCACCGCTTGGCTCCTTCTCGGCGGCATTTCCTTGGCTTTGGCTTTGACCGGTTGTATCCGAATGGTATACCCTCCATTATGGGGTGCAGGCATGGTCATCTTGGGCATACAAGCATGGCGTGGTGGCCACTGCCAATGGGAAGTTTTGGGCCAACTTGGATGGATTTGGACTTGGATATGGACCGTTCCAAACACGAGGCGTTTCAATTGGTGGAAGGGCGCCAAAGCCCTGCCGGTATTTGCGTTGCTCATAGGTTCGGTCATGATGATGCATGCCTTGAGAGCCATACTCACCGGAGAGTGGGGACACGGCGCATCCTATGAAATGTCCCTGCCTTGGGCACACCGAAACATTGGAATGGAAGCGCTCTTCATCATGTCTGTGATCGGAGGCCATTTCTCCAAAAAGAGGTGGTGGGCCTGGTGGGGTTTTATCACCGTGCTTGCCCTGACTTACCAGGTCCGCAGTGTGCTCCTCGGGTCTGCCTTTTGGATGCTCTACGCCCTTTGGATTTCCAAAGCTGGAGGACGCCGACTCAAACGCGGCTTCTTGGTGGTTTGCGGCCTTTTTGCGGCTGTGCAGGTGGCTTGGAATATGCTTCCAAAAGATGTGCGCATCCGAGAATTTGCCCGAATGCCGGACATTCTGAAGGCACTTGACGTCGCCTATAATTTAAAAGCGGCCGAAAGCTCCTCCATCCGTTTGAACTTGTGGTCTTGGACTTTGGACCACCTTCAATGGTGTGGTGCGGGACTCGGCGCATGGCGCAATGACGCCGAAGGTTGGGTCAACGTGGCCGTAGATCGTTGTTCAGAAGCCCTACACAGGGCCCATTCTGAGATTCTACAATGGACCTACGAGATCGGTTGGCTCCCTCTGTTGCTCATGATCGGCTTGTGCTGGCCCCTGCGCCGGAGTTTGGGCCGATGGTTCTGGCTGGCCCTGCCCTTCTTCGCCTTTACCTTTCCTGCGGAACGGGCTGAAATCCTCTGGCCCCTTGCCATGCTGGGGTGGCTGCTCAAATCGAAATTACAACCGCAATCCGACCCGCAGTCAACGGCAGGAGTGCAGCGCTTGTTGATTGGATCGATGGCCTGTATAACGCTGCTTTTGGGCAGCTGGGTGGTCGCGCAAAACGGTTTAGGTCAGGTTTTCAAAAAATCCGGAAACCTGAAGGTGAATTGGACCCCTATTGAAGAGGCCTGCATTGAGATGCACCCACAAGACATCGCATTGAACCACGCCAACGTCTTTCGTGCCATGGATGCATTCAACACCGGTAATATGGAATCCGGAACGGCCCTGATTACGGGACACCTCGAACAAAATCCCCGCTCCATTCCTGGAATTCGTGTGCTGTTGAAATTGACCGGAGAATCCAATGACTCCGATGCCGTTTGCAGTCGCCTCCTCCAAAAACTCCAGAATTCAAGTACCTCCCAGCACGAATCTTCTGCGCCGAGGCCCCCTCTGATGGCTGCAAAATGAACTCCTCCTGACCATCAACCCGAGGGGTCTCGAAATTCTGAAAGCAGCTCCACAAGCGCCTCGATATCAGAACGGTTGGTGGCCACTCCTACGGAAACCCTGACTGCGCCGCGGGTCTGATGGCTGAACGCCATGAAATCGAAATAATCCCCGTGGGCCCTCTCCTTAAAATATGCCTGTAACGTCTCGCGGGGGATCGCATGGTTGGCTTCGTCCACCCCAGGATTACAAAAACACCCTGTTCTCAGCGAGATACCCTGCGACGCAGCTTTGGCCTCTACCGTTTGAATTGGAATGGCCGCACCTGCAGAGTCCAGCACATTGAAGGCGAGGTTTCCCCCACAATTGCTGCGGTCGACAGGCCCCAAAATGCGCACCAACGGCTGACCGTTGCTGTGCTGAAGCGTGGACAGTTCACGGCACATCATGTCCGCCAAAGCGTCCACCCGTTCTTTCAACCGGTCCATGCCGATGGCCGTGATAAAGTCAATTCCCTTGCCGATCGCCGGAATATCGAGATAGTTGAGCGTTCCGTCTTCAAAGCGCTGGTGGTCTGAATGAAAAAACCGGTCTTCGGCACCGACCGATGAGAGCGTAATGTTGCCCCCGGCGTACCAAGGCTTGTTGAGTTTGTCCAACGCGTCTTTGCGCACCAACAGGGCTCCGATTCCAGTGGGGTATCCGAAAATCTTGTAAAACGAAACAGCGACAAACTCCGGCTTGACCTTGGACAAGCTGAGCGGCGAAGTCGGTACAAAAGCTGCAGCGTCCAGGAGTACATCCCAACCTTGGCGCTGGGCCCTGCGCACCCACTTCAACTTGTGCCGGACACCGGAGACGTTGGATTGGGCAGGAAAAGCAAAGAGTTTGTTTCTGCCTTCCAAGCTGCACAGCATCTGTTTCAGTGTCCCCGCATCCAAGGTGAGGTTTTGTCTGATCGGAGCATAATGGAACGTTCCACCTTGACCGGCGCAGTACTCCCGGATGCCGTTGACAGAGTTGTGGTTGTCGGCAGTGAGGAGAAAGGTGCCGTCATCGGAGAAGGGATAACACTCTCCCACGATTTTGAGTGCTGCAGAGGCGTTGGCGGTGAATATGCACACATAGTCATCGGTGGCATTGAAAAATTCGAGCACTTTGGCGCGCGCTTGTTCTACCTCGTCGGTGGACCTGGCTGAGGTGGGGTTGACCGAGTGGGGATTGCCGTGCACTCCGGTCAAAAGCTGCCCCATCTGTTGTATGACTTGGGTCGAACTGTGCAACCCACCTCCAGTGTAATCGAGGTAGACTTGACCTGTCTCATCAAGTCTTGAATATTCGGTAGACCGCAGATGCTCAAAGAACACGTCGTGGGGAAGCAATGGCTTCGACAGCGGAGGAAAAACAAAGTTGAATGGATGGATCATCGCGACTGGGGTTAGGCAAGTTGGTGAGGTGAATGTCAGCCTCGCCTTGCGCTGTCGCGTGGACTTCTGTCGGTCCACAGGATGACTTTTGTCAAGCCTATGGCTCCTACATGACCCGCTTGCTCATGACACATGCCGCGCACGTCCAGTCTGGCCGACAAACAGACACTGGGTCTCTTCTGCCTTGAATTCTGGCGCGGTACTTAGGGATCAATCCTGTACACCGACATGTATCATGGCGGCGGTCTGTTTGGCCTTCTCCGTTAACTCTACTACCGATGCTGAACGGTCCCCGTAGGCCACAGCGACACCCATGCGGCGAAATGGGCGGACAGATGGCTTTCCGAACAACCTCAGATCGGTGTGCGGAACCGAGGCTGCCTGAAGCACACCTTCAAAAACAGGAGGGCCAGATTCTATCGAAGGTGGTGCGAGCACCACGGCACTTGCGCCATTTCTGAGGGCTTCAATGTCATGGACAGGCAGGCCCAAAACGGCGCGGGCATGCAATTCAAATTCACTGAAATTCTGGGTACCCGCAAGGGTGACCATGCCCGTGTCATGTGGCCGCGGCGAAAGCTCAGAGAAGTAAACGGAACCCGGCTGTCCATCGGTGGCATCCTCTATGAAAAACTCAACGCCCCAAATGCCATGCCCCCCCAATTCTGCCGTCACTGCAGCGGCCATGACTTGGGCATTTTGAAGCAATGCCGGCTCCATAGCAGCTGGCTGCCAGCTCTCCTGGTAATCGCCGCGCTCCTGCCGGTGTCCAATGGGAGGACAGAACAAGGTCTTGCCATTGGCCTGGGTCAAAGTGAGCAAGGTGATCTCGTAATCAAAATCGATAAAGGCCTCCACAATCACTTCGGCCAGATCACCGCGAGACCCCTCCAATCCGTATTGCCATGCCTGCTCTATGTCGTTTTCGGTCCGAATGACCGATTGTCCTTTGCCCGAACTGGACATGAGTGGCTTGACCACGCAGGGCATGCCCACCGCTGCGACTCCTGCTCGAAGGCCCTCCAATGAAGTGGCGTAACGATAAGGTGCGGTTTTGAGTCCCAAATCAAGCGCAGCCAGATCCCGAATGGCCCGCCGGTTCATGGTGAACTGCGCCGCTTTGGCCGAAGGGACCACTTGGATGCCCTGGGCCTCGTAGTCGTAAAACCGCTCTGTGCGAATGGATTCTACTTCGGGTACGATGATGTCTGGCTTGTGCTTGGCCACAACGGCGTCAAGCGCATCTCCATCGAGCATGTTGATCACCTCGCATGCATCGGCCACCTGCATGGCGGGCGCGCCGGGATAGCTGTCCACCGCGACGACGTGTTGACCCAAGCGCTGCAATGAAATCGCCACTTCCTTGCCCAGTTCTCCTGAACCAAGGAGCAGAATCTTCTTGTTCATGTCCGAAAACTACAGCGGCAAAGTTTGGTTGCCACCGATTCCTCCGGAGCCATTCTGGCGCGAGGCCTTCGTTTACAGCAAAGAGGCCGGAACCACCCCCCTCAGCCACGTTTGGAACCGCTTGGACCAACTGGCATGGTGGTCTGGGTTTGCGGTCAAACTGGCGGGCCAAGCATTGGCGGGAAGCAACTCCTCAAACATGAGGCCTTCCACCTGATGCGCCATGTCCGATGACGTCATGATGGCCACGCACTCCGTGTTGAGGTTGGCGCTTCTGGGGTCGAGGTTGAAGGTTCCAATCACCACTGTCTGGTGGTCCACTACCATGGATTTGGCGTGCAGGCCGAACGTGGGTACATACCCACTCCGCTTCTGCTTTTCGGCCGTAATGAGGGACTTGCGCACTTCGGCGTCGGGTCGGTACTCGTAAACCTGCACCCCGGATTGGATGAGTTCATCTCGGATGCGCTGATACCCGTTGAACGCCTCGAGGTTGTCTGTAGAACACAGGCTGTTGGTCAAAATTCGGACTTCCACCCCCCGGCTCACTGCATCGGAAAACAGCCCCAAACCAAGCTCCGTCAAGATCAGGTAAGGACTTTGAATGGTCACAGAGGTTTGCGCTTCAGACACCAACTCTAGGAGGGCGTCGGTGCTGGCTCCTCCTCCAGAGTAGCCAGAAGAGCTGTTTTTCCCGGGTGGGTCAGAGACAAAACGTATCCCCTCCAAACGGTGCAACCGACCTGCAGCAATCAACCTAGGTATGGCCTCGGGAATGCCATCGATGAGGGCCCGGATCTCTGGCCAGAAATTTTCGGGGTCGCAGGCGTAGGCATGGATCTTGTCGTAGAACCCCGAAGGATCTGCCGTGGTCTTGTTGTCCCCTTCCAGCTCCACAGCAAGGGGGTGGGACCAGAATGCGTCAAAGGAGGTTTGGACCTTTTGGGCGCCCGTGCCAAGGAGCAGGACATCGCGGTCCCGGAAATTGTAGTCTTGGTCGTAATCGAAATACTCATCGGCGATGTTGCGCCCTCCGGTGATGGCCACGCGGCCATCGACGACGAAGGTTTTGTTGTGCATGCGCTGGTTGAACCCTTGGAAGTCGGTCAGCGCGTGGCGGGCTTTGTCCAGCGTGTTTTTGCCCTCGGTGGGGTTGTAAATGCGGATGGTGATGTTGGGGTGGGCATTCAATGCGGCCACGTCTTCGGCTTCCACATCGAGCAGGAAATCATCCACCAGCATGCGAACTTGAACCCCTCGATCAGCCGCACGCAAAAGTTGATCCAAGGCAATGATGCCCACATTGTCCATGGAGAAAATGAAGTACTGGATGTCGATGGACCGGGTGGCCTTTTGGCCCAGCCATGCCCTAGAAAAAATGGCTTCTTCGCCTTCTTCCAACACATAGGCCCAAGTTCCCGTGCTGTCTTCGATTCCCGCAGCCCGCATCTGAGCGGAAATGCCTTGATCTGGGCCTTCCGAAGGGTTTTCGCAAGGGACCGATGCCGCCCCATATGGGCCCAACCTGTCTTGAAGTGGCTCGGAAGTGCAGCTGCTACAGAGCAACACCAGCAACGGGAATATCCAACGGATCATGATGTCAAGGTAGGTCGGCGGCGGGCATCAAAATGCACACGACCATTCCAGAAAGACCCGCCTTTGCTCCAGGGGGCCGTAGACCCGCGATGCATCAAAGTTCTCGCCGAAAGGGTCATCTGCGCCGACCAAAGGCAAAGACTGGACGGCGTTGCCGGCATTGCGAATGCCCAATGTCACCGTGTGGCGGCCCGCAAAGTCCTGGCGGGTCTCGGCCCCAATGCGTTTGAAAACCGAAGCATGTACCAAGGCATACGGCTCACTCTCGTCGCCGAGCTCGGGGTTGTTTGGCAACCTCATCACACCCACAGTTTGGGCATTGATGTTCCAACCCCAGCTTTTCCCATCCCGCCCCACAGCCAGAGAAGTGGTCACGGAAGGGGCAAAAGGCTGTACCTCGCCAGCGCCCCTCAAGGCGTCCACCCACCCGTTGGATGGGCCTTCGAAAATTTCGCTGCGCAACAGGGTGGCGCCCAAGTTGATGCGCCATCCCAACCCGGTCAGCCAGACGTCGCTCCCCACACCCCGAGACAAGCCTACCCCCTCGATGTTACGGTACAAAATCGCACCGGGGATGCTGTCGAAATCGGCGTAAATCCGATCCGTGAACAGCGTGGCAAAACCATAAATGGAGGCCGACGCCGTCCAGCGTTCATTGCCAAAGGCCTGGGTGCCGCTCAGGTGAGCATTCCAACTGGATTCCGGAGAAAGTCCACCCTCGGGTTGCACCACCGACCGGGAACCATCCAGCGCCGCATGTTCCTCGGTGAAGAGGTGAACCCGGCGGTACCCGCGCCCCATATTCAGGCGGACATCGGAATTGGAATGGGACCACTTGACGTTCATTCGGGGAGCCACCATCGGCGCTCGATCCGAAGGCTTTTCTATGCGCAGACCATGGATCCATGACCACTTTACCGCCCCAGTAGCGTCTTTGACCTCGCCACTGTACTCCCCAAAAACAGATGGGATCCAGACGTTCATGTCGGAATCCACGGGCGTCTGATCGCTGTACTTGTCCCACAACATGCTGACCCCACCCGTGACCCTTCGGCCTTCACGCCAGCTCCATCCGCTGTGATAGGCATCGAGGTTGGCGGTCATTTCTTCTGCGTCAAAGGCGGTGAGCCCGTATGTGCTCTTTTGGCGGTGGTAAGCCGCGCCGCCTTGATAGGTCCAACCTTCGCCCGAGGTGGGACGAGAACCAAAGACCCCTTCTGTGCGCAGTAAATCCACCCGCTCCCCATAACTGCGGCTGGTCCCCCGGTCGGCTTCTTCAAAGTTCAATTCACCTCCAAAGCGTTCTTCGCCGAAAACGCGGCCTGTCCATCGAAGGGAGCGCGCTTCTCCACGACGCTGATGGCGCATGGTGGCAACGCCCCTGCGCAAGGTGGGGGCGTCGGTAAACCCGTCGCCATTGTCATCCAGTCTCCGCGTGAAATGAAGTCCATCCAGCCCCAATTGCCATGCGGCGTCTGGACTGCCAAAGGTGGCAGAGGCGGAGGCCTGAAACCGGCCGTGGCTGTCCAATCGGGCCTGGGCTGCCGAAGCGCCGGCCTCCAATGGCGCCAGTACCACATTGACCACTCCGCCCACAGCCTGGCTTCCAAACCGCGCACTGGCTGGCCCCTGGAGCACTTCTACCTGCTGCACCATACTCAATGGAATGCCGTCCAATGCATACGCCGAAGCCAGGCCGCCAAGCAGGGGAATCCCATCGAGCAACACCAAGGTATACACTCCCTCTAAACCATTGATGTGAAGGTCATTGGTCCCACATATCCCACACGCCACAGTCTCTCTTATCCCATTGGTAAAGTCCAAGGCTTCGGCCACATCCTGAGCTTGGACTGCCCGGAGTGCACTTCCAGAAATCACCTGTGTCCGAATGGGGCTCGCCTTGACGCTCATGGGCGTCAAACTGCCCACGACCGTGGCGCCCCCCAAAGCCACCGCCAAATCTTGCAGAACGATGCGGGTCGGGCTGGCAGAAGGACAGCTTATCCTGACCGTTTGCTCGGAAAACCCCACCGCCCGGACCCGCAACAAAGTCGCATTGGCCAACGCTTCAGAATCAGGTGCCCAAGTCAGCGCGCCTTGACTGTCGGTCATGCCCACTGGCTGGTCACAAGACCAGACCACCGCGCCGGGAACAGGTCCATCAGCGGACTTCACTTCGACCGAACACTGAGAATGCGCCGCTGTCGACCACAGCGTCAAAACTGCTGTAAACACCGAGACAACGAAGCCTTTGAAATTGGCCATTCGACCCATCTAACCTTGTTTGGTCATTCTGGCTGCAAACCTCGGTCTGAAAAAGCACTCTTGGCCCATGATTGCGCTTTCTTGGCAGCGCGGCCGATTCCGCCGAACCAAACCACCAAATGGTCTTGGATTTAGCCCAATTCTTGCCCGCCGTTGGCCATCATGTGAACGTCGCGCTGGGGGAATGGAATCTGGATACCCTCGGCGCGGAATGTGGCGTCGATGGAAGCGCGAATGCGACTTTGGATGGCCATGCGGTCCCAAGGATGCTTCACCCACCCCATTACACTGAAATCGAGGGAGGAATCTCCAAAGTCCTGAAAAAACACCTTGGGCTCAGGGTTAGACAGCAATTCAGGCTGGTCCGATATGGCTTCCAACAAGAGCCGTTGCACCACCTCCAAATCGCTGCCATAAGCCACACCCACATTTACCCTGATTCGGGTGGAGGTCTCGCCTTGGCTCATGTTGGTCACCGCATCGCCCGCCACTTTGGCATTGGGCAGCACCAGCAATTCACCATCGGTGGACACCACACGGGTGGAACGCAAATCGATCCGTTCTACGCGCACCAGCTTTCCATCCACTTCGATCACGTTGCCCACGGCCACGCCCCCCTCGAACATCAAGACAAACCCGCTGATCACATCGTTGAAAAACCCTTGCAGTCCTATGCCCACACCCACCATGAGTGCGGCAGAACCAGCCCAGACTGCCGTCAAATCCAGCCCCAATACTGAGAGCACGGTCAACGTTGCGATGGTCCATACCACCGAAGACACCATCCGGTGCACGATGAACCGCTTTCCTTCGTCCAACGTGGAGAACCGTTCAGCACGCCTTAAAGCCCTGCGCAACAGACCCAAAATGATGCGGGACAAAATGACCACCACCACCACTTCCACCAGGTCCAAAACGGTGATGGTATGGTGACCGAGGGTAAAAGACGTGGAAAGGAATTCATTCATGAGAAGTGGAGGTCACATTTAAGATTCAACAGAGGACATGCTTCAACAGAAGGCAAGATGCATCAAAGGGCAAGATGAATGAGCCAATCCCCAACCCTGTACACGCCGAACTGAAGGTCACAGGGGTTCAACCGAAGGGCCACACCGACGCCATCATGGCCGATCGGGCTTCAGGGCTTCTGGATGGGCCTTGGCAACAGGGGTGGCCTTTGGTGTCAAACACAACGATCCAGGCGGGGCGCTTTTTCTGGAGTGGGTACTTCAACACCCGACATTTTGCCGACCCATCACCTGGGAGGTCACCGTTTTGATGAAGCAGACCTATGGCCTTCAGGACGACCCCAAAAGCGCCCTTTTGGCGCTTTGCTTTGGAACTGACCCCCAAGTCAAAATGCTGTCCAGAGAGCGCCGGTACTGCAACCCCCGAAGGACCTGTGCCATCATTCTTGAAGCGCGAATTCAACCGGGTCAGGCCACCTGAATTTGGCCCGCAGCGAATCTTGAAGCTAGCGGTTAGTTTTGAGGACATGAAGTTTCAGATTTTCGCTTGTTTATTCGTCTCGCTTCTGACGGGACTTGGCTCACTTCACGCGCAATTGTCTACCCAGACCATCGACGTAGACGGCAATTCCAGAACGTATTTGGAGTACCTCCCCGAAGGGTTTGACACTGCCCAAAATTTGCCGCTGGTCATGAGCTTTCATGGCGGCGGAGGCCAAGCCCAAGATCAGCTCAATATCGCCGATCTGCGCGACCGCGCCGATCAGGACGGGTTTGTTTTGGTATATCCAGAGGCCATTCCCGACCCGAACGATGACGGGTCCACCAATTGGCAGGTGGTGGTTTCTGGGACACTCCCATTTACCAATCCCAACCCCCACAGTGACATTGATTTTGTGGATGCCCTGATCGACAAGATGGCCACAGTCCACAACATTGACACCACGCGGGTTTACGCCATGGGCTATTCGAACGGTGGCGGTTTCAGCTTTGACTTGGCTTGTCGGTTGAACCACAAAATCACAGGCATTGGCGTGGCGGCGCGGACCATGTATGCGGAGAGTTTTGCCGAGTGTAATGTCGTTCACCCCACCCCTGTGGTGACCATTCTGGGGACCAACGACTTCGCATCCCCATACGATGGCGTTGTCTACGAAGGAACCCTCTACTACCACAGCAATGACGAGTGCAACGACTTCTGGATTGAGGCCAACGGCTTGCAAAGTGCTCCCGTCGTAACCGATGTTCCCAACATCAGCACCAACGACGGCAGTTCGGCAGAACTGTACACGTGGACTTCATTAGACGGTTGCCACGAGCTGCTCCACTATAAGGTCAATGGTGGGGACCACGACTGGCCGGGCACCTTTGGGAACATGGACTTTGTGTCTCACGATGTCATTTGGGAGGCCTTGAGCCAGCACAACATGGACGGTCGAATCGGCTGCACCACCAGCAGCATCACCGCTGCAGAAAGCGCAGACATGGAAATTCAGCTGTACCCCAACCCTGTGCAGACCCAACTGAAAGTCTCAGGGGTCCTGCCAGACGCCCCCATCAAAATCTGGAATGTCCAAGGGCAGTGCGTTCTCGAAACTGTCTTGGTCCAGGGCGCTGCAGACATCGAACATCTCACAACCGGGATGTACACCCTTCAACTGCCCAACAACGCGGAGCGGCTGCGCTTCATCAAGAAGTAAGCCTTGAAGGAATGGTGTGCGTGAACGCCGCTCTGTTCATTCTGAATCAGCCCGCGTCTCCATCTGAGCCACCATCATCCGTAGCCCCGCTTTTGGCCTTGCGGTAGGTGAAGGAGTTGAAGATTTTGCGCTTGGCAAAACGGTACTGATTGTCGGCGTTGAGGAACTTGTTAAACAGCTGGCCATTTACCCCGAAGTACTCGTAAGTATCCCCATTGAGGAAGGTGATTTCCAAGAGCAGTCCTTTGTGCTGCAGGTCTTGGATTCCAGAGTTGGTGGTGAGCTCTGTGTACTCCTCTTTCTGGGCCTCCTTGGTCTCTGGAGCCATGCTCACGAGGAAATGGTACCCTTCGATGACCCTGCGGCTCATGGCTTCGGCTTCTTCTGCCTTTTCACCGCCGTTCGGGAACTTATCGGGGTGCCATTCTTTGACCAGGTTCCGGTACTTCTTCTTGAGCTGTTTCAACTCAAGGGCACCTTCCACCTCAAACATTTTCTTGAATTCCTTGACTCGTTTCATGATGGCGGACTTGGAAGATGCAATTTCAATGCGGCCGCGAAACTACAACCGGACTGAGACTGAACCGCTTGAATTCAAACACGCCCCAGATTTATGGGTGAAAAAGACGGGATATGGGCTCAACACTGCATGGGCACTTCCATTAGAAGGAAGCGTGCATCCTCCGTCGCCGTGATGGAAATAAATCCGGTTTGCCACACCCCCATGCCGTCTCTTCTGGTCAAGGGTTTGCCATCGGGTTCAATGGCCTCATGGTTGGGCGCTTGGGATGACGCAATTCGTTAAAAAAATGAGGCTTCTAAAGGCCGTGAGCCTCACAGCTTCGTGCAACATCTGTGCTACTTTTCTGCATGCCTTTCAAATTCTCATTCTTCTTTGGCAGCTTATTCCTGCCCTGTTTGCTGAACGCCCAGTGGATTCAACTTGGCGATCAAATCAACGGGGTCAATATGAGCACAGTGCACCAATCACCGTTGGCCATGAACGCCAATGGCCATGTGGCGGTCATTGGCAGCCGAAACTTCAATACCGGCACCTTCATAGCGGGAAGGTCACAAGTCGTACAATGGGATGGTACTTCTTGGAATGCCATGGGCAATCCACACGATGGTGAAGACCCCGACGATTGGTGCGGAATGGTGGTGTCCGTGAATGAGGCTGGAACCGTTTATGCGGCTTCCTGTCCAGGCGAATTCAACGCTGCCGGTAAAAAGTCAGGTGTGGTCAGGGTGTATGAATGGGATGGTACAGAATGGATTTTGCGTGGAGCTCCTCTCGAAGGGCCGGGAAATGGGGCGGTTGCGGCAGGTGGCCCTTGGCCACAATTCGGGCAGAGCTTAGATATGAGCCCAGACGGCAACATTTTGGCCGTTGGGGCCCCGAACGAATCCGAAGATGCATCTGCCTTGGACCAACATGGCTTGGTGCAAGTGTGGATTTGGGATGGCCAAGACTGGTCTCAACGCGGGCAAGACCTGCGCGGCACTCAAGACATGGATTTCGGTGAGAGTGTGGTCATAAATCAAGACGGCAACATCCTGGTTGTTGGAGGGCCTTTATACGGCAGTTCAACCGAAGACCTGGGATGGGTGCAGTCCTACGAATGGGATGGCGAGGAATGGGTTCCTATGGGAGACCCCCTTTTGGGATCAGCCGATTCTGAGCTGTTGGGCATGCGGCTGGCCCTCTCGGCCAGCGGCCTCACCTTGGCGGTCGCCAGCCCTGGCTATGGCACCCCCAATGCATGGGGCCCTGGATTGGTATATGTCTATGATTGGGACGGAAATGCTTGGATGCAACGCGGAAGCACATTGTCCTTGGAGGACAACGGAGACGGATTCGGCATAAGTCTATCGATGCAATCGGACGGCAACCGCCTGGCGGTGGGAGCCCTGAGTGCCAGCCTCGAACCCTTTGGACTTCAGGAACAAGGTTCTTGCCATGTATTTGACTGGGACGGTGCGGATTGGGTCGCCGTTGGCGAGCCTGTCTGGGGTGAATCACCCATAGAATTGGCCGGTGCAGTGTCACTAAGTTCGGACGGACAAATCATGGGGATCGGATCCATATCCGGTCTGACTTCACCAAGTCGGGTGAGGTTTTTTACATACCTCACCGCCAACGACCTGGATGAAAGGGAGCGCAATGCCACCATCTTGCATCCGAATCCAACTTCAGATCAAGTGACCATCCGTTCTTCACTCAACTTGAGCTACATCGAAGTGATGGATGCCCTCGGCCGGACACAAGCATCGTTTCGCTCAAATGGGACCACCAATACCCTCGACGTGTCCTCGCTGACACCCGGGATTTATATCTTACGCTTGACCACCGACCAAGCGGCCCAGACTGAAACCAAGCGGTTCGTGAAAAATTGATCCCGAAGCATGCGACCATCCAAACCCACGCTGACCCTCATGATTCTCGGCCTTGTCGGCGTCCTGATGGGCACGGCCTTCAAGCTGAACCACCTGATGGGGGCGGAGCGGCTGTTCAATGCGGGCATGCTCGCGCTGGTCATTGGGTTGCTGTCTTGGGTCGTTTCCCTCATTCGGAAACCCAAGCCATGAGCTTCTGAAGCGCCTGGTTCACTCGCAGTCGGCCGGGTCCACGCCTTCTCGGTGAAGGACGGTCGGAAACAGTCCTCCTCCTGGACTGATGGTGGCCTTCTGGCCGCCGCAGGACGGCTCGAGCAGTCCGCGCAAAATCATCCCAAAGCCCATCTGCTTCTTTGGCTCACATTCATGACATAACGCAGCTCTGTTTAAAACAATCTTATAGGACTATTCCTACGCCATAACAACCTTCGCAAGTTTGATGTCACAAAAACAAACACAATGAAATTCCTACAAATCAGCCTTGCTCTGCTCCTTGCAGCAGTTTTCACCCTCGATGCAAGCGCCCAAGACGACAGCGCCAAAGAAGTGGCGGAATACAATGTGAGCATTGGAATCAGCCCGTTTGGCCCCTCCTTGGGATTTTCCCACCACCTGTCTGCACAGACCACGGTTCAAGTGAGCTTGGGTGCCTTTTCTGGCGACAACCCTGTCGACCAGGAAATCGGGGGCACCACCTTCTCAGGTAACGCCGAAACCAACTGGATGGGCATCTTCCTGAACCACCGTCCTTTTGAAGATTACGATTGGATCCGCTTCAATGTTGGCATTGGCATTGGCGGCATCGAAGGCAACTTGATCGATGTCGACAACGCAAACCATTCTTACAATGTCCGTTACGACAACAACCCTGTTGGGTATGTGGGCATCGGATTTGGCGGCCGTCCTGTAAAAGGCTTGAACTTTGGATTTGACATCGGTGGCCTTCATACTTCAGGTGGCGACATCACCGCCACGGGCACTGACATCGACACCGAGGTCATGGAAGAGATTCCCAACACGCTGGGCTACGGCCGCGTCCTTCCCAACATCCAACTCACATTGGGATACGGTTTCTGAAGCGATTTCTGCACTCTTTAAAATCCGAAGCGCCCCGATTGTCGGGGCGCTTCATCTTTAGGTGGCTTGCGCAAAACCACCAAAATGAACAAACTGATTCCTTTTTTAACGATGACCTGTCTGGTCATTTTTACCGGATGCACAAAAGAAGAAGGCTGCACATATCCTGCAGCATGCAACTTCAACCCTGACGCTGTAGTAGACGACGGTTCCTGCGACTATTCATCCTGTTCTGGATGCACTGACCCTTCAGCCCTCAACTACGACTCAGGAGCCGACGTCGACGACGGAAGCTGCATTTACGACCCGACTGCCACCACAGCAGACTGTGTGTCGAGTGTAGATTTTGATGCGTATTCCTATTCTGTGGTGGGCATCGGAGGCCAATGCTGGTTTGCGGAAAACCTCCGGTCGAGCACATTTCAAGACGGGACAGAGATTCCCTTTTTGAACAGCAGTGCTTTTCCAGATCTAGAAACACCTGCTCGTACGAGCTACAACAACAGCAGCGTCATCTTGGAGAGCCACGGCCACTTGTACAATGGATTCGCTGCTTCCACTACCACCCATGGCGGAATTTGCCCTTCAGGATGGCATGTCCCCACAGAATTAGATTGGGTTGAACTCGAATCTTTCTTGATTGAGGCTGGCTTAGGCGACCGAATGGGAACCGCATTAAAGTCTACCTCTGGCTGGTCAGCTGCTGGAAATGGCGATGATGCATTTGGTTTCAACGGCATAGGCGGTGGCCTCATATGGCCTGATGGTGGCTCCTACAACTACAACAACATCGGTGCCTATTGGACTTCATCAACCACAGCTGCAACTCCTGAAAGCGGCAACTACCGTCAATTGGCCAACACAACTGATCAAATGGCCAACGGGTCATACTGGTCAGTCACAGGTTGCAGCGTTCGCTGCATCGCCGATTGAGTGCAAGGCTGGCAGCAATCCGAGCCCGTTGTTTCTCCATCACAACACGGGCTCGGGCGCCGGCCCTGAGTTGTTGTCTTTGTTCGGATGCACCTCGAACTGTTAATGGGTATGGCCTTCCTGGGTGGCTTCACTCGCAGTCGGCAGGATCGACACCCTCGCGGTGAAGGATGTTTGGCCATAAACCGCCTTCAGGACTGATGGTGGCCTTCTGGTCTTCGCAAGAGGATTCGAGCAAGCCGCGCAATTCATTGCCGAAGAAGAGGTCGATCACCACGGTGTCGCCTTCCATGTGCCAAGGGTTGGGCCCTGGAATGGCGTCCTCGATGCTACCAAAGGTCCCGTCGCCGGAGTAGATGGTGTATCGAAGGGTTTCGGTGAATTCGTAAAGCGTATTGGTTTCGAAACCCTCCGGGTGCCAGCGACCCACCAGGGAGAAGGGCGAGAAGGGCGGCTCCGAGCACGTCGTGCCAAAGGCCCCAAGAAGCAGAAGAACGTCCGAAACGGTGACAGCGTCGTCCCCGTTGATGTCCTCCGGACAGGTGTTGCAGGGTCCCCAAGTACATGTGCCGTCATCGACTGAAGCACTGGCGTCATAATTGGCCGCATCGGCATAGGTGCATCCTGCCGCCCAAGCTTCGGGCCAAGTGCAAGACTCCGGCGGGAAGGTGCAGGAGCCGTCTTCGAAGCCAGCACCCGGATCATAGTTGCAGGCCTGCGGGTAGGTACATCCGCCGTATTCGACGACAATGCAGGGGCCATCCTCCCAGGAGGTCACACCACCGATGTTCGTCGCTTCACAGGAATTGGAGTAGGTCACCCCGTCGCACCCGCAGACGGGCGCGAAGATGTCTGGACACACTGCGAAAGGGTCGATCAAATCGGCATCCACACAAGAGGCGGGCCCACTCACATCAACCCCGATGCTCCCGCCCAAGGTCCAACCTGACGATCCAAACGGAGTTTCGCTCACCTCCCACACGAGGTAATCTTCGATCAAGCAAGCCCATGGGTCTGAACTGCCGTCGTGAAAGGCCGCTTCATTGGTATGGAGCACGGAGACGAACATCGTATCGGTGAGGTCCAAATCGAAACTAAAACTCACGAAGCTGTCATCGACCAATGTCTCTTCATGCAGCACATTTCCTTGGGAATCGGTGAATTCCCATTCCATGACATTGGTTGAGTCCGGCCAAGTCAAGTAGCCCCCGGGATGGTACAGGTTGACCATGCCGGTCTGCGAGCACACATTGCACACGAGGCCAATGAGGTCGCAGTCGACCGTTGTGGTGACTTGGGCGTTGGTTGGCTGGATGAACCCCAGCATACCCATGACCAAGGCCACGAGTAAAGAAGGAAGGGGTCTATTGGATCTGCGCTGTTTCATATCTCGAAAATCGGAGTGATGGGTGGTTTTGCGCTCACGCTTAGGGGTGAAAATGCCATGAACTGCTTCAGCGCATTCCGTGCATGAAATCATTAAAATACTGATTGCCAACACTAAACTTTAGGCTCAACTGCAGAAACCTTCATTGCGACATGCAGCAAGGCCATTTTCTTGTATTTGGTTTCCTTGATGTCGAACGACTGATACATTCTGCGCAAAGAAGACCCAATCCCGTCCACACTAAGGTGGGCCTTTTCAGCGATGCCCCGGTTGGTGATGGCCGGATCTTCGAGCAGGATGTTGAGCACATTCCAATCCGTGTCATTCAGTGGCCGGTCCAGGTTCCGGTCCAACCGGTCACGGTCGAGCTCGAGGGCGGGAGTCTCGAGGATGACGGTCTGCCCGCTGGACTGGTGCAGTTCTTCAATTTGGTCCATCAGTTCCACCTTCCGGCTTCGGTGAATGCGGCGCATGCGCACCATGGCTGTGATGAACAGGCCAATGATGACCACAAAGCCCAGCACCAGGGCCAAAAGGGTCTTGAGCTGCTTCACTTCCTGGCGGTTCCTGGCTTGTTGGCCTTCCCATTGGACGGCCTCGAGTTGGCGCTCCACGTCCTTCTCATAGGCTGCCCTCAGGACGGCAAACCGGGCCTTTTCTGCCTGGAGGCTGTCATCGTGGAGGGCAAAAAACTCATGCATCTCCAGGGCAGTTCCTGCATGTCCCAGCCGTTTGTGCGCTCCATAGAGCAGTTGATACAGGTCGCGCTGGGTTTCGTGGTTGGCTCCCTCCAGCAACTCCTCCTGGATGTCCTCGACCATGTCCAAAGCCTGCTGAGGGTCTGAAGGCAAGATCAATTCAGCCATGTGCAGAATGCAGCCGAGTTCTTCGCTTCGGGAGCCAAGTTCGCGGCTCATTCTCGCACACATCGTCAAATGTTCCATCGCCTCATCCTGCCGGTCCTGTGCTTTTCTCA
>CBFHUP010000049.1:0-19096 GCA_965659115.1 uncultured Flavobacteriales bacterium
GTCCCGCTCTGGGCACTAGCACAAGAGTAGAAAGGCCGCGATTACCGCGGCTTTTCTCGTTTTACACCTTCGCAATGGGCCCGTAGTGGGCCCGCTCTTGCAACGACTACAGGAAATCAGGGTCGTAAGCTGGCGCCCCAAGCGCGTCCACAGCTTTTTTCGCCTTTACACTGAGCCCGAGCTCTTTCAGGACGTTGAAATACTTGAGGCGCGTCTCTTGAAGGCACTTATGGGCAGGATGTTCCCGAATCATTGTATTCCCCTCCCGGCTGATAGTGGTGTAAGTAATGCCCTCCAGGTCAACGGTACTCTGTAGCTGCTCCAGCTCCTCTCGGAGCACGGCTGCCATATCAAGGAGCTCGTTGAGTCCTGTTGTATTGATGCCCGCAGCGGTGCAGTCATTGAGAATCTGTTGTCGATATTGAATGCGTGTAGTCATACCCACGAGTTACCACAAAGACCAGTTACACGCCAGCACTTTACACGCTTGACACCGGCGATGTCCCACGCTGACAAAGTCTTTTTGGCGACTGCCTACCCCAGAGCGATCTTGAAGGCACCATGAAACGCTTTCTCGCTTGCCTGGCGCTTTGCGCCTCTCTCTCTGCCTCTGCTCAAGATGACAACTGCACTGTGCTTGGCATCCAAGATCTCACACAGATGGTCTTCGAACTCCAAGCCCAGCTCAATGCTCAAAATGCCACCATTGATAGTTTGCAGAATGCCGCGATGACTCGAGATGCTGTCCGTGCCATCGTAAGGGGCGAAGCAGCTGTCGGCGGTTCTGTTGGCTTTATCGACCTCACTTTTGCCAACCTCTCTGGTGCCGACCTCGCTGGTGCCGACCTCTCTGGTGCCGACTTCTCCGGTGCCAACCTCTCTGGTGCCTACCTCGCTGGTACCGGCCTCCCTGGTGCCGACTTCTCCGGTGCCAACCTCTCTGGTGCCGACCTCACTTTTGCCAACCTCTCTGGTGCCAACCTCTCTGGTGCCGACCTCTCTAATGCCGAACTCTATGGTGCCGACCTTTTTGGTGCCAACCTCTTTGGTGCCATTATGAGCTGCCTTATAAACTGCCCGGTTAGTCTCCCATCAGGCTACATCTGCGTACCAGATCCAGACTGTGGGGGGTCATCCCGCTACCGCATCGTAGAAGAATAACCCACCGCCCGCCTAGCCCCCCCACTTCGCCAGCGGCATGGCATTCTGCGCTTGCGGTGCGAACTTGGCAGCATGAAACATCTACTTGCTTGCCTGGCGATCCTTGCCGCGTTCAACGTCACCGCTCAGGTTGACGGCTTCCAGCTTCCGTACAATCCCGATGTGGAGCCTGATGGCTATATCGGCGTAGCTGACATCCTAGAGTTGCTTGTGATGTTTGGGTCGGAGTTTAGTCCTGACGACATCTATACCAATGATGACAGCACACATATTGTGATGAATGTTGGCTCGATGACGTATCCGGAATGTGAATACACTTGCCAGTTCACTCTCCCAGGATCATGGCGAGTGGCAACAATTGCAGATGCTGGAGGCGCTTGGCCAGAAATCATGAATGACTTCGGGTGGATCAATCAGATTGATGGAACAATGGGAAGAGCTGAATCCGGTGATTGGCGTAAACACAGATTTGGCGGCGGTTCAGGTGTTTACAAAGGCGACGAGATCAAGATGACACAGAGCATTATAGTAACTGGAGGGTGTTACTGCGCCACCCAAGAGCGGCCCAAGGTGGAGTACCAATATTGCTCGCAGTGTACTGAAGCCAATTTCCAACCTTGCGTAGACGCGTGGTTACAACAAGGCTATTATCCAATTGGCAGCATCGTTAATGATGCGGGTGGTTGTCTCACACAAGCCTTCTGGCGCTGGGCCGACTAACCCACCGCCCGCCTGACGGCCTCGATGCCTTCAGCGGTAAAATCTCCATCCTCCTCCAGCTGCTGCATGATGCGCTCGCGCTCCTGCTGGCTTGGAATCCTTCGAATGATATGCGCGGCTTGCGCTATGCGGTCGTGGGTGTGATCCATGCCCAATGATGGGCGCTGGATGGATGCGCGCGGCGCGGTGATCCATGCCCAAGGATGGGCGTTGGATGGATGCGTGCGTCGCGCGGGCTTGGTGTTGGCATGCAGTGCTGCTGCAGTCGCATTTTGCGGCTTGAAGGCCACGCCAATTTGGACACGTCCAGCTCCGAAAGCTCCTTTGACGTCTTGGCCTCCGTGTCCATAGTACACGTTTAAACACCTATAAATCAGTGAGTTGAATTGCAATTAATTCACGGCCGTTGTTAAATTTGTTGCGCCTTGGACCGTGCGCAATGAAATCTTGAAATGGGTAGGAAAGTCAATTTTATCGTGTTGACCGCATTGGTCATTGTGGCCTTCATCTTGGGCATCACCGCCAGTCCGGGATTGACATGGACCGAGGCCATCGAATCGCAACCTGGCGACGTAGCGTGGATGGTGGTCGCCAGTGCATTTGTGCTCTTGATGACCCCAGGTCTTGCCTTCTTCTATGGCGGTATGGTCGATCGGAAAAATGTGATTTCCACAATGCTGCAGAGCTTCGTTGCCCTGGGCGTCATCAGCATTCTCTGGGTTGTGGTCGGCTTTAGTCTTTGCTTTGGCGACTCCATCGCTGGCATCATTGGCAACCCGCTGACTTTCTTGAACTTCAAAGGGGTTGGGGCGACACCGCATCCACAGATTGGGAGCAGCATCCCTTTTCTATTGTTTGCCTTGTTTCAATTGAAATTCGCCATCATCACCCCCGCGCTGATTACGGGCAGCATGGCCGGCCGGATTCGGTTTCGCAGCTACATCCTGTTCATGGTGTTGTTCTCCCTTTTGATTTATGCCCCTCTGGCGCACATGACCTGGCACCCTGAAGGCCTGCTGATGAAATTGGGGGTGCTCGACTTTGCTGGAGGTACTGTGGTTCACATGTCTGCTGGCTTTGCTGCATTGGCAGGTGCCGTCTTCCTGGGTCCCCGAAAGAATGCAAGGCTTGAACACGCCAACATCCCATTCATCATTCTGGGAACGGGTTTGTTGTGGTTCGGGTGGTTCGGATTCAATGCAGGATCGGCACTCGGTGCGAATGAAGATGCCGTTTTGGCCTTTGCCAACACCCACTTTGCCTCAGCTGCCGGCATGATCACTTGGATATTCTTTGAGCGGTTTCAAGGCCGAAAAATGAATGCTGTGGGCGCCTGCATTGGAGCGATTGTAGGTCTTGTGGCCATCACGCCCGCTGCTGGATTCGTGTCGGTACATGAGAGCATCCTCATTGGCTTCATTGCAGCATTGGTTTCAAACTGGGCCATATCTCGCCAGAAAAAGAGCGGATTGGACGACACCCTCGACGTCTTCCCTTCCCACGGCGTAGGGGGCATGGTGGGCATGGTGTTGACCGGTGTGTTTGCGGCGGAAGTGGGATTGACTTCTGGAGTGCACACCACATTCATGTGGCACCTCATCGCCTTGGTGGGGGTGGCTGTCTTCACCTTTGGCGGCAGCTACCTCATTTTCACTGTGGTCGACCTCATCATCCCCATGCGCGTGAGCGGATGGCAAGAAACCTTGGGCCTCGATGAGAGCCAGCACGGAGAGCAGCTGGACTGACCCTCCTCCACAACATCGGTAAAACGGCAGCCAACTTCTGCTCATTCGTCGTGAATGCCCGACTTGGAGCTCTATCTTTGCACCATACGGCGCAGGCGTATTCCCATTGTGGTTGAATCATGAAACGGCGCCAAACCCAATTCCTTTGACAGATTTCAATTCGCTCGGTCTGAGCGAACCCATCATGCAGGCCCTCGTTCCATTAGGCTACGAGACCCCTACCCCCATTCAAGCTCAAGCCATTCCTTACGTTCTCGACGGACGTGATGTACTGGGTGTGGCCCAAACCGGAACCGGCAAGACGGCAGCATTCTCGCTGCCCATGCTGCACCGGCTCAACCGACAACCTCAAAGAGAGGGCCACCGCCCCATTCGGGGACTCGTTTTGAGCCCGACCCGCGAGCTTTCCGCTCAAATCGGAGAGAGCATCCGAGACTACACCCCGAATTTGCCCATTACCCATACCGTCATCTTTGGCGGGGTAAAGCAAGGCAAGCAAGTGGCTGCGCTCCGGCGCGGTGTAGACATTGTGGTGGCCACACCAGGCCGATTGCTTGACCTCATTGACCAAGGCCACATCAACCTGCGGCACCTCGAGTACTTCGTGCTCGACGAGGCAGACACCATGCTCGACATGGGGTTCATTCACGACATCCGGAAGGTGATCAAGTTGCTGCCACCCCGGCGCCAATCTCTGTTCTTCTCGGCGACCATGCCTCAGAACATTCAAGAGCTGGCCGATACCATCTTGATCGATCCGGTCACCGTGGAGGTTGAACGCCGCAGTTCTGCCGCAGAGACCGTGGACCAGCGGGTCTATTTTGTGCGTCAGGCAGAAAAAAAGCACCTCTTGGTCGACGTCTTGAAGGCACCTGATGTGTCCAGCGCACTCGTGTTCACACGCACGAAGTATGGCGCGGACAAATTGGTGAGGCACTTGCGCAAACAAGGGGTGCGGGCCGAAGCCATCCATGGCAATAAATCCCAACCGCAGCGCGAGAAAGCCATGAAGGCGTTCAAACGGGGCGACCTTGGCGTTTTGGTGGCGACTGACATCGCAGCGCGGGGCATTGATGTGGACGAATTGAGCCATGTGGTCAACTTCGAAATCCCGAACATTCCCGAGACCTATGTGCACCGCATTGGCCGCACAGGTCGTGCTGGAGCAAACGGCATTGCCATCTCGTTTTGCAACGAAGACGACGAACGGGTCTACTTGCGCGACATTCAGCGGTTGATCCGGCGCGAGGTTCCGCTCTATATCGAGCATGACTACCACTTGGCCATGCCCCCCATACCATTGGACTCCGGCAAGCCGACCAACAGCGGCGGCAGCGGAAAAAGCGGGGGCCGTGGCAAGGGCGGAAAACGCGGCGGACCATCGCGTGGCCGAAATGGCCGTGGCGGCCAAGGAGGACATGGCGGTGGCCAAGGAGGACACCGGTCAGGCTCAGGCGGAGCCGGTGGCTCAGGCCAACGTCGCAACAAGCGCAGGCGGCCTGGAGGCGGTGGTGACCGACCCAATGGCGGCCAAAGGCAAGGCCAAGGCTGAGCATGAACACCTCACTTATGTGAGCTCCTTCCGGTTGAACACGACGTCCTAACCCATTTTCTTGGGGTTTGTGTCCCTGCTGCAACCTCATCGAACTGCTCCAGTTTCGACGCCATGTGCAAGGGATGGAGCGATGCAGTTGCCGCGTCACCTTTCACAGGAAGGTTACCTTGTTCTTCAATGCAGCGATTTATCCCTTCTATCGGCTGGCTGAAGTCGTACAATAGGAGCGACCTTATGGGAGACCTCCCAGCGGGTCTGACCGTAGGGGTCATGCTGATTCCCCAAGGAATGGCTTACGCCTTGATCGCAGGCCTGCCTGTGGTCTACGGCCTCTACGCCGCCCTTGTGCCACAAGTGGTCTATGCCTTTCTGGGCAGTTCACGCCAGCTTGCTGTTGGCCCTGTTGCCATGGACTCTCTGCTCGTGGCTTCAGGCCTCACCGGCCTTGCTGTGGCCGGCTCTGACCGATACATCGAATTGGCCTTGCTGCTGGCCTTTATGATGGGCGCGCTTCAGTGGCTGCTCGGGATGCTGCGCATGGGCTTTCTGGCGCGGTTTCTGTCACGGCCTGTCATCAGTGGTTTCACGAGTGCGGCTGCCTTGATCATCGCATTGAACCAACTGCCAAGCTTGCTGGGCATCCAAATGGGCCGCAGCGCACAACTTCATGAACTTGTATTCGGTGCCGCACGGGCCATAGGCAACAGCCACCTTCCAACGGTGGTGCTGTCCGCCTCCGCCGTCGCGGCCTTGTTTGCCTTGCGCCGATGGGCCCCTCGCGCGCCTGCAGCGCTCGTTGTGGTCGCCGCTGGCATTGGCGTGGTGGCCTTTGCTGGAGCCGAAACCCAAGGTATCCGCACCATTGGCGCCATTCCCTCGGGACTGCCTGGCTTTCGCATGCCCGGCCTGGTTTGGGAGGACATTCGCACCCTGGCGCCCATGGCCATCACCATTGCCCTGATCGCGTTCGTGGAAGCCTTCAGTATTGCGCAAGCTGTTGCCCAGCGCCGGGGCGATCATGACCTCGATGCCAACCAAGAACTTCGCGCACTGGGCCTGTCCAACTTCTTGGGCTCCATGTTCGGCGCCTACCCCACCACAGGTGGATTCTCGAGGACTGCGGTCAACGAGCGGGCAGGCGCTGTGACCGGCGTCAGCGCCTTGATTTCCGCTGCAGTGGTGGGCTTGACTTTGGCGTTTCTGACCCCCGTCTTTCGCCACCTGCCCCAATCTGTTCTCGGCGCCATCATCGTCGTTGCTGTCGTTGGGCTGGTCGATGTGCGCTATGCCCGGATTTTGTGGCGAAGCCACCGAGAAGAAGCCCTTTTGCTCGCCGCCACTTTTGCGCTGACTGCTTTTAGCGGCATGGTTTCCGGCATCGCAGCAGGCGTGGTGTTGAGCTTGTTGTTGACCTTGTTCAGAAGTACACGGCCACATGCGGCCGAGTTGGGCGCCATTGCTGGCATTTACCGCAACGTAGATCGCTTTCCAGAGGCAACACTACTTCCCGGGTGGCTGATTGTGCGTTACGACGGGCCCCTGCACTATGCCAGTCAGGCCCATTTCAAGGAATTCCTGCAGGATCGAATCCGCGCACGAGGTGATGCACAGGCGGTTCACACCATCCTACTTCACGCGGAATCCATTCCATACATAGATGCATCTGGCTGCGCCATGCTGGCTGATTTGCTCGACGAATGGCAAGAACACAACATCACCTTTAAACTCGCAGGGGCGATCGGCCCGACGCGCGACGCTCTGCACCGTTCTGGCCTGATGGAACGGATTGGCGCCCCCCATTTTCACACCAATGTCGAGGCCGCCTTGCAAGAACAAGACAACAGCCAACATCAGCAAATCGCCACCCAAACGGCCCTTTCTGAAGGGTAATCACCCCATCTTTGTTGCCGAAATTCGAACCACATGAAAGTCGAACAGATCTACACCGGATGTCTCGCCCAAGGCGCCTACTACATCGAGTGCTGTGACGAGGCGGTTGTCATCGACCCACTCCGGGAAGTTCAGCCCTACCTGGACCGGGCCGAGGCCAGCGGCAAGAAGATCAAATACATCTTCGAGACGCACTTTCATGCGGATTTTGTGAGCGGCCACGTCACCCTCTCCGAGAAAACAGGTGCGCCCATTGTCTTTGGGCCCAATGCTCACCCCAAGTTCAATGCTCACCTTGCCACAGATGGAGAAGTGTTCAAGGTCGGAAAGGTGACCATTGAGGTCATCCACACCCCGGGTCACACCATGGAGTCCACGACTTACTTGCTGCGCGATAAAGAGGGCAAACCCCACGCCATCTTTACAGGTGACACCCTGTTTCTGGGCGATGTTGGACGCCCCGACTTGGCCCAAAAAGGAGCCGATATGACCCAAGAGCAGCTGGCAGGCACCCTGTTTGACAGCCTGCGCAACAAAATCATGACCCTTCCCGACGATGTGACCGTCTATCCCGGGCATGGCGCGGGATCGGCTTGCGGCAAAAACATGAGTTCGGAGACCGTGGGCACCCTGGGCGACCAGAAGGCCAACAATTATGCCCTTCGCCCCGACATGACCAAGGCTGAATTCGTGAAGGAAGTCACCGATGGTCTCCTCCCCCCTCCTGCATACTTCCCGCTCAATGTGAAGCTGAACAAGGAAGGATATGAGCCCATGGAGAAGGCGCTGGAACGCGGACAGCAGGGGCTCTCGCCAGAGGCCTTTAATGCTGCAGCCAATGAGACCGGAGCAGTGGTATTGGACGTGCGCTCCAAAGAAGCCTTCGCTGCCGCGCACATCCCCAGAAGCACCTTCATTGGATTGGATGGCAATTTCGCCCCTTGGGTGGGCGCTATGATTGTGGACCTGGAGCAACCGATTTTGCTGGTCTGCGAAGGCGACAAAATCCACGAGGCCATCACCCGGCTCTCTCGGGTTGGGTTTGACCAGGTTCTGGGCCACCTCTCTGGGGGATTGGACGCTTGGAAAAAAGCGGGTTTGGACACCGATCACATTGCCGCCATTGGCGCTTCCGATTTCGCCAGCCTCTGTCAAGCTCCAAACGCGCAGGTGATCGACGTTCGCAAACCAGGAGAATTCCAATCGGAGCACGTTCTAAACGCAGAATCCATGCCTTTGGCCGACTTGAACCAGCACTTGGCGTCCATCCCCAAGGAGCAGCCGTTTTACCTGCATTGCTTGTCGGGATACCGTTCATTGATTGCATTGAGCATTTTGAAGGCCCGGGGCCTGCACAACGGCATCAATGTTGAAGGCGGATTCGACGCCATCAAAGAGACCGACGCTCCCATGAGCGATTACGTTTGCCCTTCGACCCTCTGAGGTTTGGCGGGTACGAAGCGCAGGTGTAGTTTTGCCCTCCTCTGAAATTGCTCAGGGTGTCACACCCAGGTGGCGAAATTGGTAGACGCGCAGTCTTCAGGTGGCTGTGCCTTCGGGCGTGCGGGTTCGAGTCCCGCTCTGGGTACGAAGAGAAGAGGCTCCATCAAGGGGCCTCTTTTTTTTGCGCAATCCTATCGCCGGCGCCAAGGTTTCGCTCCTGTATCCCCCTCAGCCAAAAGCACCATGCGCCACTTCCTCCTCGCCTTATTGTTGACTTCGGCGGTCGCCATGTACGGGCAAACCACCGCCATTCCCGACCCTGCATTCGAACAAGCCCTCATCGACTTGGGATTCGATTCTGGAGAACTGGATGGCGTGGCCCAGAACCTGTTTTTAGAGAGCATTGTCCTGTTGGACATCCCCGAGCTCGGCATTGAAGACTTGACGGGCATCGAAGCGTGCACAGCCCTCGAGCGCCTCTATTGTCAAGGCAACAACATCTCCTCCATCGACCTGAGCAACAACCCGTATTTGTGGCGGCTCTACATCAGTGACAACCAGCTCGACAGCCTTGACCTTTCCGGTCATGCCTATTTGGAATATGTATCCTGCCATTCCAACAACCTGTCCTACTTGAACATCGAGGACTGCCCCGCTATTGAAAGGCTGTTTACCCGATATAACCCCCTGGGGGCGCTCGATGTCAGCGGATGCAACAACCTGCGCGGCTTGTATTGCAACTCAAACGAACTGAACGTGTTGGACGTAAGCGCCAACCCTGATCTTGAAGGCCTGCATTGCGGCAACAACCAGCTCACGTCCTTGATCCTTGACAACCACCCTGACCTCGAATTCCTGAGTTGTTCCGACAACCTACTGACCTCGCTCAGCCTTCATTCCTCACCCGACCTCGAAGAGCTGGAATGCGCCAACAATCAGCTTACGTGCCTGAATTTGAACCCAGGATCCGTGTTGTCACTGGAAATTGATGACGACAAGTTCATGGCGCAAGGCAATCCTGACTTGTTCTGCGTGTCGATTTTCAATCCCGAATCGGCCCAACAGTACCTCTCCCCATTTTTCGACAACGAAGTGACCTTCATGACCGATTGTGGCGACGATTGCGGAGGGGTGGCCACTGAAGGCTCCTTGGACAACCCTCCATCTGTAGTGGTGTCAACCTGCGATATCTTGGGCAGGCCGTCGGATATCGGCGCGTCAACCTTGCTGATTCAACATCTGGACAACGGCCAGGTGCGCAAAATCGTCATCGTGGATTAACCGGTCGCGACGCCCTTCACATATCAGAAGGCGCTGACGAACCCTCACCCACATCAAGCGCGTATCAGAACCATGCGCTTGAAAAACTCTCTTTCCGTTTTGGCTATTCTGGGTCTGGCCTCCTGCTCACCCGAAGCCTATATCGACCCCATAGAGCCGATGGCTGATGACCCGACAGCGCCGCCCGTGTCGGCTCTTGTGGCTCAAGAAACCGCGGACCCGCTGGTGGTTTTGAGGCTCAACGTGCCTTACTCGTGGACCGGTTGCCATGGTGAAGGTCAAATGACCTTCCATGAGGCTGGAGAAATGTCATGGGAGGTGGACGGCCAAACGTTCGACTCCCCTTATTTGCTCGATGACGAAGACCAACTCTTTCCGGGCTGTGCGGAAGGTTGTGACAACATGCTGCCCTATCGATACGACGCCGACCTGCGCCAATGGCGGCAGTTTGATGGATACTGCTGGTACGCGCTGACGCCGCTCCACTGAGCAGACTGCCGCGGGCTCAGGTGTAGATGACCCCAGCAGCCACGGTCAGGCGGGTTCCAGGATCGACAAGGATGAAGGAACCCGTCGCGCGGTTGCGGCGGTAATCGTCGACCAGAATGGGGGCCGCTGTGCGGATCCTGATCCGGGCGATGTCATTCATCCCGATGTCCAGGTCGTCTTCGATGCGGTGGAGGGTATTGATGTCGAGCTTGTAGACCACCTCCTTCACGACGGCCTTGACCTCCCGAGAAGTGTGGTGCAATTCGAAGCGGGTACCTGGACGCATGGGCTGCTCGCCGAGCCAGCAAATGCGGGCATCGAGGTCTTGAAGGGAATCTGGCTGGTTGTTCTCTCGAACGAGCATGTCCCCCCTTGAGAGGTCGATGTCGTCCGCGAGGGTCATGACCACGCTTTGGGGTGGGAAGGCCATGTCAACCTGCTTTTCACCAATGGCAATCGAGGTCACCTTGCTACCGAGTCCACTGGGCAAGGCCACCACCTCATCTCCCACTTTGAACACCCCGCCGGAGACCCGACCTGCATACCCGCGGAAATCCCGGTGGGCATCGGTTTGAGGGCGCACGACATACTGTACTGGGAATCGGCAATCCTGCAGGTTGCGGTCTGCTGCCACATGGACGTGCTCGAGGTGCTGCAACAAAGTGGGCCCATCGTACCAAGCCGTATTGTCGGAGCGGTCCACTACGTTGTCACCTTGCAAGGCGCTGATCGGGATAAACCGAATGTCGGGGATGTCCAAACGGCTGGAGAAGCTCTGAAAAGCTGCGACGATGGCGTTGTACCGGGCCTCATCCCAATCAACGAGGTCCATTTTATTGACGCACACCACCATGTGCTTGATGCCCAAAAGGTGGGTGATGAAGCTGTGACGGTGGGTCTGCTCCAACATGCCTGTGCGGGCATCGATGAGGATGATGGCCAGGTCGGCAGTAGAAGCCCCTGTGACCATGTTCCGGGTATACTGGATGTGCCCCGGGGCGTCTGCGATGATGAATTTTCGCTTGGGCGTGGCGAAGTAGCGGTAGGCCACATCGATGGTGATTCCCTGCTCCCGTTCGGCACGGAGGCCGTCGGTGAGGAGAGAAAGGTCCGCGCCATCTGTTCCGCGCTGGCTCGATGCCTGCTCGATGGATTCGAGCTGGTCCTCGAAGATGGTCTTGCTGTCATACAGCAAACGCCCGATCAACGTACTCTTGCCGTCGTCTACGCTGCCTGCCGTGATAAAGCGAAGGAGTCCTTGTGCCATGATTACTTCTTAAATGTCAGTAAATCCTTGATTCTCTGCTTGCGCCCTTTTCGTGGATCAGCATTGCTGTGATAATCCTCCCCGTGATAATCTACCTCAACAAAACTGGCAAGCTTGGCGAATAACCTTGGATCTTTCAGCGATCCGAAGAAGAACTTGAATTGAGGGTTCTTCCTAAAGAAAGAGAGGACAGAGCCGATGTGCTCGAGATAAATTTTTTGATAGTGTGCCTTTAGACTCGAGGCGATTTCTCCGGAATTGAGACTCTGCTCATCATCATATTCAACTTGATGTTCTGGGATTTTGAATCCTCCTTTCCGGTGTACATGTTTTCTCAAGCTTCGGAACCAATCGTCAGGGTCTCGATAAACCAGAATGAACCTTGCATCGGGATGTCTACTCGACACGATTTCCGGGACATCTCTATGAAACCATGGCCAATCCTCAAACACATCAGATTCCATAAAATCCTCATCCTTCATGACCTCTTCATGCCGCCCTTCATACCATAGTTTGGACCACGCCGGCGACCGGGCATCATTCCACCCTGCCCGCTTGAAACCATGAGCTTCGAAAAAGTCTCCAATACTCGTCGTTCCCGTTTTCTGCCGATTCAAGATGAACACTTTTTCCTTCATCAGAAATAGCCTTCTTTTTTGCGGTCCTCCATGGCGCTTTGGCTGCGCTTGTCGTCCATGCGGCCACCGCGTTCTGTCTTGCGTGCTGCAGCCACCTCACCGATGATTTTCTCGAGGGTGTCTGCATCGCTTTCTACCGCTCCGGTGATGGTCAAATCGCCAAGGGTACGGAACCGAACCTGCAAGTTTTCAGGCTTTTCGTCGGGACGCAAATTCAAATATTCGCTGTTGGCCAAGATCTGACCTTCGCGCCGGATCACTTCGCGCTGGTGGGCAAAGTAGAGGCTCGGAATGGCGATGTTCTCACGCAGGATGTAATTCCAAATGTCCAGCTCTGTCCAATTGTTGAGGGGAAACACTCGGAAGTGTTCTCCAGGCTGGTGCTTGCCATTGTACAAGTCCCACAGTTCTGGCCGCTGGTTCTTGGGGTCCCATTGACTGAAGTCGTCCCGGTGGCTAAAAAAGCGCTCTTTGGCCCGCGCCTTCTCCTCGTCTCGGCGGGCACCGCCGAGACACGCATCAAACTGGTGCGCCTCGATGGTCGAGATGAGGGTCGGTGTTTGGATGCGGTTCCGCGAAGCATTGAAGCCCTTTTCCTCGGTCACCTCACCCTTGTCGATCAGGTCTTGGACACTGCCCACAATGAGCTGCACGCCCAATTCCTCGACCAAATCGTCACGGAATTGAATCGTCTCAGGGAAGTTGTGGCCGGTGTCAATGTGCACCAAAGGCATGGGAATACGCGCAGGGGCAAAAGCCTTGCGGGCCAAGTGTGTCACGCAAATGCTGTCTTTTCCGCCGCTAAACAGGATGGCCGGCTTGTCAAATTGCGCTGCCACTTCCCGCAAAACATACATCCCCTCTGCTTCCAGCTCGTCGAGGTGACTTAAGTTGTAATCACTGCTCATCTTTTGCTTTTCTTCCAATTTTTCCAAGGCGGAACCAAGCGCGCTCATGGAAATAGTACAACACCATTTTCAGGACGCTCTCCATGACCATAATGCCGCTTGCCTTCTTGATGTCGCCAAAGACGATATAGACGAACATAAATGTTGTCGCAGATGCAATGACCCGCCAGGTCAAAGTCTTGGCGATGTGTCTTTTGCGGGAGCGTTTTTCGTCCATCATCAATCCAATCCAGCAAATTCGCGCACGGCCGAAACCCCTTGCTCGATGCTTATATCTGTGGTATCTAAATCCAAGTAGTCCGCCTCAGGCGCACCGTACTGATCAGAATGGAAATGCTCCCTTCCACGGGCCTCAGTGGTGTGCACATAGACCTCCTTAACATGAGCGCGCGCCTTGAATTCCTCGCGCAACCAACGGAATGGAGCCACCACAGCCACAATGGAAATGCGGCCTTGACGGCTCAGGTACAATGCAATGTCTTGCGCCCTTCGGATGTTGGCCTCTCTCCCGGACTGGCTGTAATCGGCATTTGCCGTCAGAGCCCGGAGATCGTCGCCATCCACCATGAAAACATCGTGGCGGGCCGCCTTGAGCTCCTCCATCAATGCCCGACCAAGGGTAGACTTACCAGCTCCAGGTTGCCCTGTGATCCAAATGATGGGATGCTCCTTGGTCATGAATCAAAGATAAAACCGCTTTAACGACCGGCACGTCTTGAATTCAAGGGATTAATTTTTTCGAGGAAAAAAAAATAATTTTACACTCAATGCACTGACCATTAGTACTTTACGGTTTTTTTCGAAAAAAAGTCGAGAGGAATTGAAACCCTAAAGGAGGCGCCTCAGTAAAGGGTAATGGTTTTGGTTACAGCCTCTCCCGCAAGGGAACAGGCGATTTGGTGAAACGAAGGGGCTCTCGAACGCGAGGGCCCTTTCTCTTTTTACGCCCTTTTTTCATTCGCAATCAATGGGCAGAGCCTCGGCCTTTGTAGCGCACAAAGATGTGGATCCACAATGAGCGACTCAACCTCTGAATCGGGGGAAGCAGCGCCAACAGGGTGACAATCCCGCTCACGATCACCAAATCTGGCTGATCGAACATCCCCGTGAATTCGATCCACCCGAGAAAACCAAAGACATACAAAGCGACGAGCACCGTCACCCAAAGGGCCACAGTCAAAGCATAATTGACATAAGCCGCACCGAAATAAAAGCCAGGTTCACGCTTAAAATCTTCACCACACACAGGGCACGAGGGGTGCATCTGATTGATGGTTCGGGGCCAATATGGATTGGGCACCTCGAACAGGTGGGCCTCCCGACACGCTGGACAGCGGTTCCGCAGAATGCTGGCAATCAAAAGGCGCGGCGGTTTCATCCGACCAAAGTACCGCCAAGATCAAGGCGACAGACTGTCCGCAGTTATCCTTCGAGTTGCTGGAGGGCCACCATGCTATGGTAAGCGCCTTGGGCGGCCAGCAATTCCTCATGGCTCCCGGATTCTGCAATGCGGCCGCCGTCCATGACAATGATGCGGTCTGCCCGCCGCACGGTGGAAAGGCGGTGAGCAATGACCACAGCCGTCCGGCCTTCCATGACACGCTCAATGGCCGCTTGAACGAGCCGCTCACCTTCTGCATCCAAGGCGCTGGTGGCCTCATCGAGTACAAGAATGGGCGGGTCGTGGTACAAAGCCCGCGCAATGGCAAGCCGCTGGCGCTGCCCCCCAGAGAGCCGTCCACCTCCATCTCCGATGGGCGTTTCGAAACCCTCGGAAAGCTGGTCGACAAACTCCGTAGCATGGGCGATGTCGGCCACTGAACGCACGCGTTCTGCATCGAAATTTGGATCGAACAAAGCGATGTTGGCTGCTACTGAATCGTTGAACAGCAAGGGATCTTGGGTAACAAAACCAATCTTGCCCCGCACCTCGCCCGTCGCGGCCTCCCGAAGGTCCAGCCCGTCCATACGGACATAGCCTTGCTCTGGGTCGTACAGGCGCAACAGCAAACGTGCAACAGTGGTCTTTCCGCTGCCCGAAGGCCCCACGAGTGCCACGGTCTCTCCTTTTTTGACCGTAAGACTAAAGCCGTCAAGGGCCGGTTCAGACGCGCCCGCATACCGGAAACTGACCCCTTCAAACCGCAGCTCCTTTTGAAAGTCTACCGCGAGGGGCGCCTCTGGCTCCGCCACAGTCACCTCGGCTTGGAGCACTTCATCCAAACGATCGAGTGATGCCGCGCCTTTTTGGACCTTGAAAATGGCATCACTCAGAGAGCGGGCCGGTGGAATGATCTGGCTGAACACCACCAAATATCCTATGAACAACTCCCCTTCAAGTCCTTCTCCCCGCAGCACCAGACGCCCTCCTACAGCGAGAAGGATGGCGATCACCGTCATGGACACAAACTCGCTCACGGGAGAGCTGAGGTACTCCCTCTTGTAGAGCTTGCGCATCAATCGGAAGTAACCTTCGTTGTGCTCTGCAAACCGGTCCCTGAACCGGGGTGCAGCGTCGAAAGCCTTGACCACCATCATGGCACCCAAGGTCTCTTCCAAACGGCTGATCAAATCGCCAAGGCGGGCTTTTCCCCTGCCTGCAGCGCCCCTCAGAGCAGTCGCAATGCGCGAAATGATGAACCCCGACACCGGCATGAACACCAATGCAAACAAGGTGAGCTCCCAACTGATCGCAAACAAGGTAATCAAGGACAGGAGGATCATAATGGGGGCTTTGAACAACACTTCCAACGTTCCAATGACGCTGAATTCCACCTCCATCAGATCGTTGGTCATCCGGCTGATCAGATCGCCCTTGCGCTGCTCGGTGAAATACCCAACAGGCAAGGCCAGGATGCGGTCAAACAACTGGCTGCGCAGATCGCGCGCCACCCCTGTTCGAATGGTCGCCAAACTGTAAAAGGACAGATAAGTGATGGCGTTCTTGACCAGGGCCAGCACAGCGATGGCCGCGCACATGACGAGCAAAGCTTGCTCTGCACCGTGGGTGGCGACGTACTGATCCAGAGCGGAAGTAATGCGCGCAAAAACAGCGTGGGTGCCGTCTCCTGTTTCGCCAGAACCATCGGTGCGAAAAAGAATCCTCAGAAAGGGCACAATCGCCAAAAATGTAAACAGCGAGAGGACCGAACCAAGGGCGTTGAATACAATGTTCCCAATGAGGTTGAGCCGGTAACGCAAGACCAGCCCGAATAGGTCCTTGAACCTCCTCATGCTCCGACCGTCCCGATGTAGTTGTGCGGTGTGATCGCACGCAGTTCTTGGCGCACGTCATCCGACACGGGGAGCCCGGTGATGAATGCTGCGATGGAGGCGGCATCAATGCCTGCGTTGCCGCGGGTCAGGTCCTTGAGTAACTCGTAAGGTTTGTCTACCCCTTCCCTGCGCAAAATGGTTTGGATGGCTTCTGCCACGACCGCCCATTGTGCTTCAAGATCCGCTTTCAGTCTGGCCTCATTCAATACGAGTTTACCCAGTCCTTTGCGCAAAGCATTCAGCGCCACGATGCTGTGCCCCAGTGGCACCCCAACGTTGCGCAATACCGTGCTGTCCGTCAAATCGCGCTGAAGCCGGCTGATGGGAAGCTTTCGGGCCAAATGTCCGAGAAGGGCATTGGCCATGCCCAGGTTGCCCTCGCTGTTTTCGAAGTCGATCGGATTGACTTTGTGCGGCATCGCCGAGGACCCGACTTCTCCCGCCACCACTTTTTGTTTGAAGTAATCCAAGCTGATGTAATGCCACACATCCCGGTCCAAATCAATGAGGATGGTGTGAATGCGCTGCAGCGCATCGCACCATGCAGCGAGGTAGTCGTAATGCTCGATTTGGGTGGTAGGGTGGCTCCGGTGTAGACCGAGCTCCTCTTGCACAAACTGACCTGCAAAAGCGTGCCAATCCACCTCAGGATAGGCCACGTGGTGCGCATTGAAGCCGCCAGTCGCACCGCCAAACTTGGCCGCAAACGGCACCGCTTCAAATTGGGCAATGGCGTGATCCAATCGCTCCACAAAAACCGCGAATTCCTTGCCCAAGGTTACGGGGCTCGCGGGCTGTCCGTGGGTGCGGGCCAACATGGGCACATGAGCCCACTGCTCGGCCAGCCGGGCAAGGTCATCGCGCACCGACTGCAAAGCGGGAAGCAGCACATCTGCAGTGGCTTCTGCCATGGACAGCGGAATGGCCGTGTTGTTGACGTCTTGGGATGTCAATCCGAAGTGCACAAATTCAGCCTGTCCCTGGAGGCCGAGGGAGCCCAAACGGTCTTTGATGTAGTATTCCACGGCTTTGACGTCGTGGTTGGTGGTCCGCTCGATTTCCTTCACTTCGAGGGCACCATCCGTATCGAAGTCCACATAGACGGCGCGGAGACCTTCCACTTGAGTGGCCGACAATGCTGGAAGCTGAGGCAGCCCCAAGCCGTGCAATGCGATGAAGTACTCCACCTCCACGCGGATGCGGTATTGAATCAGGCCAGCTTCGGAGAAATAAGCGGCCAAAGGCTCGGCATGGCGACGGTATCGGCCATCAATGGGGCTGATGGCGTTGAGGGCTGCATTTTCGGACATCGCATCGAACGGGTTGAGCGCCGAAATTACAGACTGAAGCGCGGGCGGCACTTACCTTTCGCATATGTTGATTCACACCGTATCGCACGGACTTTTCAAGCTCGATGGCGGCGCCATGTTTGGCGTGGTTCCAAAGCCCCTCTGGTCCAAGTCCCACCCCACCGATGAACGCAACCGTTGCGACTGGGGATTGCGCTCTTTGCTCATTGAAGAAGGGGCGCGTTTGATGCTCGTGGACTGCGGCATGGGAGACAAGCAAGACCCGAAGTTCTACTCCCATTATGCGCCGCAGCCGCAAGACCTCGACGCGCAACTTGCTGCACTGGGGTACCACCGAAACGACATTACCGATGTATTTCTGACCCACCTGCACTTTGACCATTGTGGAGGTGCGATCCGAAGAAGGCCAGGTGACCCTGAGAAGTTTGACCCTGCCTTTGCCAACGCCGTCTTCTGGAGTACCGAACGCCATTGGCATTGGGCGAATGAACCCAACCCACGGGAAAAAGCCAGCTTCCTCAAAGAGAACATTCACCCCATCGAAGCCTCGGGCCAACTGCAATTCATTCCCCGTGAAGAGGGCAGCACAGACACCCGTCAACCCATTCCGGGATTTCCAGACCTCGACGTGCTCTTCGTCGACGGTCACACAGAAAGTCAAATGCTGCCTTTGCTCAAAAAAGACGGTCGCAAGGCGTTGTTTACCGCCGACTTGTTGCCCGCGACCACCCACATCCCCACCGCTTGGGTCATGGGCTATGACACCCGACCATTGCTGACAGTGACCGAGAAAGAGCGCATCCTCACCTGCGCCGAACGCGAGCATTGGACCCTGTTGTTCGAGCACGATGCCCACTGCGAGGCGGCCACCGTTCACCGCACCGAAAAAGGGGTGCGCCTAGAACGCGCTGGAGCACGCCAAGAATTTGGTTGGTAGCCTCAGGCCCGGAGCCCAGAAAGACATTTCCGCACGATGCCAGGGCCCGTGTAGATCATACCACTGTAGACCTGAACCAAGTCTGCGCCCGCGTCGACTTTCTCTTGGGCCGAAGGGCCATCTTCAACGCCGCCCACACCGATAATCGCAAAGTCGCCCCTCTGGCGCAGGTAGCGCACCACCTCTGTGCTGCGATTGCGCACAGGTGCACCGCTCAGTCCACCCGCGCCTATGGCCTGCACTTCAATTTCAGGCATGCGCAGTCCCTCGCGTGAAATGGTAGTGTTCGTGGCAATCACCCCTTGGATCCCGGTATCTGCCACCAGCCCCACAATGTCATCGAGTTGGGCATCGCTCAAATCGGGGGCAATCTTCAAAAACACCGGTCGCCGAATGTCCTGAGCATCGTTAAAGGCTTGCAACCGGTTCAACAGCGCCGTCAACGGAGCCCGGTCCTGCAATTCGCGCAGACCCGG
>CBFHUP010000050.1:0-18608 GCA_965659115.1 uncultured Flavobacteriales bacterium
AAGCAGGATTTGCTGGAACGGGCGGTCCTCCTCGTCATAGCCGATGACATCTTGAGGATGGGGGAGGATGTAGCCTGCGCTGTCGACCAGCTCCCATTCGTTGAGCTGATCATCGATGATTTCGTGGCGCACCTGAACACCCCATTCCGTGAGGTGGGCCTCTTTGTCCCAGGTAAATGAGCCCTTGGCACTGCCCGACAAAACCGTCGCCTGCAGGTTGTTGCGGGCGTGGTTGAGGAAGTACCCGACACCTTGAAGTCCGAGGGCATCTCCAAAGGCGTCCGATCCCGGATCGCGCTCAAGCTGGCTGAGGAAGTAGCCCCCCAAGATGTCAAAAGTCTCTTCTTCGTCGGTGCGGAAGGCAGAGCCGATGAAGCGCACGCGCGAGGTGGGCGTGACGCGGTCGGCAGCGAGGGCGGCAAAACCCGTGCGGTATTGGGTGACTTCTTGACCGTCGAAATAGACCGTCAGACGCAGCGCCTCATTGATGGTGCCGACGTTGGTCTCACGGGTTTGCGGGATGAATTGATACTTGTTTTGCGCCGCTGTCGCCAAAGCCTGCAGCTCCCAAGGTCCATAACCGTCCGGGTCGTAGGTGACATAAGCCTGCAGGTCGGTGTAGACTGGGCGGTATTCACCCGTTTCATCTAGGCTGCCGAGGACGTAACCGTTGTTGCGGTAGCGCAGCCCCATGTTGTAGGTCCAACGCCCGTCATCAGAGACATCTTCTGCTTGGAACTGTGCGCCGAGCAGGCTCACCGAGGCCCGCCCCGCAAAGCCTTGGGGGCGGCGGTAGTTGATGTCGAGCACGGAACTCATGCGGTCGCCGTATTTGGACTCAAAGCCTCCCGCAGAAAAACGGATGGACTGGATCATGTCGGGGTTGGGGAAGGACAGACCTTCTTGCTGGCCGGCGCGCACCAGAAAGGGACGGTAGACCTCGATGCCGTTGACGTAAACCAGGTTCTCATCAAAGCTTCCTCCACGGACATTGTAGGCGCTGGACAGCTCGCTGGTAAAGTTTACCGGGGCTTGAATCAGCAGGTCTTCCACGGTTCCCCGCACGCTGGGCACCCGAGACGCGATGCGCGGATCGATTTTCTGAACGGGGCTCGATCGGGTGCCATCGGCCTCAACTTCCGCCTGATTCAAGGCCACGCCCGCCCTCAAAATGACATCGAGCCGGGCACCAGTGACGGTGGGAATGACCTTCTTGGTGACGGCATCGAAACCGATAAAAGAGAACCGGATGGCGACTTCTCGGTTTTCCCTGAGCGGCAGGTCGTAGCGCCCTTCGGAGTCGGTGACTGCGGCAGAACGGCTGTTTTGGGGGAGCACAGTGGCTCCTGGCAGAGGATTGCCGCGCGCGTCCGTGACCCGACCATAGACCCTGTAGGTCTGCACTTCGGGCTGCATTTGAACATTGACCAAGGTTCCCTGCGGGGTAGGGCTTGCTGACCTGAGCACATCTTTGTAACCAGGCGCCGAAAAGGTCAATGCCGAGGTGGCTGTGTCGTGGAGGAGGATGTCGTATTTGCCTTCTTCATTGGAGGCTCCGTTTTCGACACCCGAGGAGGTGACAGTGACGTTTTCCATGAGGAATCCTTCCTCATCGACAATACAGCCGTAAACCCAATATGCTTGGGCTGACAGTGAACTGCTGAGGATCAGGCTGAGTAGAAGGGAGCCGAGCACATGCACGTGCCGTTGAACGAAAAAGGCGGACAGATGTTGCACGCGATCAGCGCTTTCGGAAATCCCCGTTGCGCAGGGCATTGATGAACTGACCCCATGCAGCAGGGTTGAGCAAGCTGACCGGCATGACGCCGCCTTGGTAACCCGCCATTTCCGCTTGCCTGGCTTGGAGCGTCCTGAAGTTTTCTGCAGGGCTCGAACCCATGTCAGCCATGCGGTCATAGAGGGCCATGGGGTCAAACTCCAGGTTGCGGCGGGCCCTTTCTCGGGCGTCCGCTTCGAGCCTCAATGCCAAGAACTCTTGCTTGAACCGTTCGCGGCTCGGCCAGGGGTAAATGCGCGCTTCGTCCATCATGACGGTGTCGCGGCTCAAAGGCTGCACCACACTCATGCGGTCGGGCATTTCTTGTCCGGTGAGGTCGGGAACGACAAGTTGGCCGCTGTTCAATCCAATGGCGCTGAAGACGATGGTGTCGCCTACCCGCGCTGGAATGGCAAAAAACCCGTACTCGTCGGTAATGGTGCCCCTCTGGTCACGGGAACGGTAGACCGTTGCAAACGGCAAGGGGCCCAAAGAATCACCTTCGACCACAACCCCGGTAAGCTGCACCACCATTGGGGCAGAGGTGCTGTCGGTCTGGCTCCAAACTGAATTCGAAGCGATGATCAGCAGCATGATGGCTGCAAAGCGGAACAGGCTCGGCATGCTTCAAAGGTAGCAGGGCAGACGGGCCCACCATGGAAATTTACACTGCTTGGGCCGTCTTAAACTCGGAAGTCGTGTGGAACGTGATCTCCGGGAAATTGCCAAGCTCCATGTCCAGAATGAACTGAGAGGGGGCCAAATACACGTCGTTGCCGTCTTTATCGACTGCCATTTCTGAGACCTTGAGCCGCTTGAACTCGGCCACCTTTTCCTCGTCGCCGGTCAGCCAGCAGGCTTTGTGAAAACGCTTGGGGACAAAGGTGGCTTTGGCTCCATATTCGTGTTCGAGCCGGTATTGGATGACTTCGAACTGCAGTTCACCCACTGTCCCCACCACCTTGCGGTTGCCAGGGTTCATGATGAACAACTGGGCCACACCCTCATCAGTGAGTTGTTGAATTCCCTTCTCCAATTGCTTGGATTTCATGGGGTCGTTGTTTTGGAGCTCCTTGAAAATTTCGGGAGAGAAACTGGGGATGCCCTGAAATTGCAAGTCTTCGCCTTCGGTCAGGGTGTCGCCAATCTTGAAGTTTCCCGTATCGTAGAGTCCCACCACATCGCCGGGATAGGCCTCGTCGACCACCGCTTTGGCAGAAGCCATAAAGGTGGCCGGATTGGAGAACTTGAGCTTCTTGTTGAGCCGGGTGTGCTTGTAAAAAGCGCCGCGTTTGAACGTTCCACTGCAGACCCGAAGAAACGCGATCCTGTCCCTGTGCCGGGGGTCGATGTTGGCGTGGATTTTGAAAACAAACCCGCTAAACTTATCCTCTGTTGGGGCCACTTCGCGCTGGGTGGTGGTGCGTGGACGCGGCGTTGGTGCGATGCGGATAAACGAATCCAGCATCTCCTGAACCCCGAAATTGTTGACCGCTGAACCAAAGAAAACTGGAGCTACTTCCCCGCGGGCGTAGGCCTCCATGTCGAGGGGGTCGTAGACGCCTTCGACCATTTCTACGTCCTCGCGCAATTCCGCAGCATGATCGGCTCCGACCATTTCATCGAGGGCAGGGTCTTCGAGCCCCTTTATGCGGAGCAGGTCTTCGGTGACCCGCTGCTTGTCGCTTTGGAAGAGGCGCAAAGTGCCATCGAACAGGTTGTAGACGCCTTGGAATGTATGGCCTTGGCTGATGGGCCAGGAGAGGGGGCGTACTTTGATCGAGAGCTTTTCTTCGAGCTCATCGAGCAGGTCAAACCCATCCCGGCCCTCGAGGTCCATTTTATTGATGAAGATGATGACCGGGGTGTCCCGCATGCGGCAGACTTCCATCAGCCGCTCAGTCTGGGCTTCGACCCCTTTGACGCAGTCGATGACCAATATCACGCTGTCCACCGCAGTGAGTGTGCGGTAGGTGTCCTCTGCAAAGTCGCGGTGACCAGGAGTGTCGAGCAGATTGATGAGGCAGTCGGCGTACTCGAATGCCATGACCGAGGTGGCCACAGAAATGCCCCTTTGGCGCTCGATGTCCATGAAGTCCGAGGCCGCTGTCTTGGTGATTTTGTTGGACTTCACCGCTCCGGCGGTTTGGATGGCACCTCCAAACAAAAGGAATTTCTCCGTGAGCGTGGTCTTCCCCGCGTCAGGGTGGGAGATGATGGCAAACGTCTTGCGGCGGGCGATTTCCTGAGTCAATGCGGACATGGACTGCGAAATTAGCCTACCGCGGTCCGACCTGAGTCAGGATGTCGAGCCAACGTTCCACAAGGTTTTCTCTGCGGTGTTGCTCGATGTAGGGCGCACATGCTTCTCGTCGCGGCGCCAAAACGTCGGGGTGGTTGCGCAGCGTGAGGAGCGCATCGGCCAAAGCGTGCGAATCCCCGGCAGGGAAGGTCCATCCCCGGCCTTCTGCGAGCAATTCGGCGGTACCGCCAGAATCCGTGCCAATGACCACACATTGGGTGGCCATCGCTTCCAAGGTGACAGACCCCACGCTTTCCTGTGTGGAACAGACCGCCACCACGTCAGCAGCGATGAAGGCGTTGCGGGGAAACAATTCATATGGCCTAAAGTGAACGCGCCATTGAAGTTCATGGTCACGCACAAAAGCCCGGACTTCATCAAAGTAATCGCTGATCGTATCCAATGTCGGGTCGCCCACCACAAGGGCGTGGACGTCCTGTGGCAGTTTTGGCAGCGCCGACACCAGCACGTCTTGGCCTTTTTTGCGGTCAATGCGTCCCACCAATGCCACCACAAAAGACTCTTGGCTCAGTCCCAATTCCAACCGCGCCACCCTTTGATGCTGCACCGGGTCTTGAATGGGTTCAAACCATTTATCGTCGAGACCGAGGGGCAAGATGTGCACCTTGTTTGCGGTCATTGGGGTGTTTTCACAAACCTGTGTTTTCAGCCAAGAAAGGGGAGATACCCATGCATCGATGGCACCAAACCGCATCATGTGGTAAATCGACCGCTTGGGCTTGGGGATTTGCATGCCCTGGTGGAACACCAGTTTGGTCGGGCCACCGAACAAGCCTATCATCCTGCGTGCCCACGCCGACGTATCCAAGTCTCGCGGGTCGCGGACCCACAGCCAATCCGCACGGTGTCGAATCAGACGTGATGCCCTGTGGATGGCCGTGGCAAAAGCAAAATAGCGCCAGCCCTTGCGAATGGTCCGCAGGTCAAAGCTATCGTCACTGCCCTTTTCTTGGAGGTAGGCGAGGGCGGCGCGGTGCAGGGGGCTGCCTTGCAAACACAGCACGCGGGCGTGGTGTCCCGCTTGGGCCATCCAACGGGCATGGCGAAGCAAGTTCATTTCCAATCCACCCCAGCCTTCTGAAGTGGAGAGGAAAACGAGCCGCAAGGGCTTGGTGCTTGCTGCAGTGGAGGTCACAAAAAGTCGGGACGGATGGTGATGTCAGATACGATCCCGTATCCACGGGCATCGATGGCATTGAGCACCTGTTGTGCCACAAACTCTGGCTGCATGCCTTTTTTGAAGCCCGGCCGATACTGGTCCAGCAGAGATTCATCCTTGGTCTGTTCTATGAACGCGGTGTCAACGGCGCCTGGGCAGATGGTGGTCGAGGCCACCTTGTCCTTGAGGTCTTGGCGAATGGCTTCTCCCAGTGCCAATACGGCGTGCTTGGTCGCGCAGTACACCCCGCTGTTCGGGAAGACATTGCGCGAAGCGACGGAACCGATGTTGACCACCAATCCCTGGTGTTCTATGAGGTGGGGCAAACAGGTATGAAGGGTGGTGAGTACGCCTTTGATGTTGACATCGACCATGGTCATCCAATCGGCCAAATCCGCTTGGTCCAGTGGCGAAAAAACACCGAGCCCCGCATTGGGAATGACCACATCCAGTCGGCCAAACGCTTCTATGCATTGGGCGACGGCGTTCCGCTGGGCCTGTTGGTCCAGCACGTCCATGACTTCGGTGATGATGTGCCCCCCATTGCCCGATTGGGCCATGGCCGCTTCTGCCACGGCCTCAAGCTGGGCGGATCGCCTTGCTATGGCATAGACACGGTGTCCTTGGGATACGAGCAGCTTGGCGGTGGCTGCACCGATTCCGCTGCTGGCACCTGTGAGAAATACAACGCGGCTTGGGGAAGGTTCCATGGTGGCTAAGTTACCTGAGACACCGGAAGCTCAAGGCCCCACCCAAACCAACATGTGAATCGGCTGAGGGTGAGCCTCAGAACTGATGTCGAGCCGGTGGATTCCGGCCGGCAAAGGGGGCAGCTCCAGCATCCACTGTCCCTCCTCCAATGGCGTACAGCGGAGTCCAAGCAAGGCGGGTTGCCCTGTAGCGTGCCAGTCTGCCTTGACCGGACCTTGTTTGGGAGTCCCCATCAAACGCAGGGTGGTGTCACCTTCCGCTGGTGCCCCAAAGGCAGACCATTGCGGGTGCACAGGAGAGGTGGTTGAGCGCAACCTGCACCGCACAAAATCGGCGGTGAGGGCAGCGTACACCTCTTCCTCCAAGGCGTAAAAAGCACTGGATGAACCGGCAGAATATCCATCCCATTTGCCGTTGGTGACAAAGGCCACGCTCCAGTTTCCATCGGGGGTAGCATAGGCATCACTGATCAATCCGTAAGCTTCGCCCGGATGGCCCAGCAAGGGGCCTGCTCCAAGACCGGGCATCACCGTGTCGTCGCCCAGTCCACTCGACGCCATGTGCAGTCCAGCGGACCATTGGTTGAAAAGGCCGTGGTACGGATCGCCATTGGACCCATCGAATTGCCACTGAGGTGTTTGCAGGAGCAGCCGTCCTTGCGGTCCCAAAAACGCCAGCGGCCCATCTGGACCCTGCGCAGATCCTTTGCTCCACAGCTGCGCCAGCACGGTCAGGCCACGCGCACTGATCCTCAGTCCACCCTGGGGAGCAAAACCTACGGCATTGGTGCCGGGCAAATAGCCCTCCCAATTTGGCCCAGGGCTTTGTGCTCCGTTCAATCCATCGGCTTGGGCCACCCACTGCCCGGCTTCTTGGCGGTACAGTGTGGCCAGGTTCGAAGGTTGATCCAGGTCTCTTCGCACAAAACCGCCATCCAAACCATAAGGGTCCAACAACAATGCGCCCATGAGCAAATCAAACCTGATTCCAGTCGCAGCTTCCAGCACCGTGGCAACGACTCCGAAATTCAAATTGGAATAATGGAAATAGGAGCCAGGTGGATGGGATCCCCACATGTCTTCGGTACAATGTCGGCCTCCGGGGACAAGCGCTTCGGCCAAAGCAGGGACATCGGGCGCGCTGGCATAGGTCGCCGACAAGAAACCGCTGTATCCGAGACCATCCCGGATTCCTGAAGTGTGCGAGAGCAGCATGCGCAGGGTGAGGGGCTGTTCAGGATACTGCGGATGAGAAAGAGAAGGGGTCAAATAGGTGTCCAGTGGCGCGTCTATATCGAGGTGCCCTTGCTCCAACAATTTGGCGGTGACCAGTGCCACGGCAGCTTTGCTGATCGAGGCCACCCTGTACGCCGTAGCACTATCTGTAGGGAGTTTTAGGCCAATGTTGCGGAAGCCAGCGTGGTATTCAGTGGACACTGCTTCGGCGCAATGGGTCACTACACTGATTCCTGCAAGGCCATGGCGCTTTTCAATGTCCTGCAAATGCGGGACCTGTCCCCAAGCTGTTCCGACCACATGGATGAACAGCAAAAACAACAACATCAAGGCCCTGTGCATGCGAAAAAGCATGGGCCAAGGTATCTCTCGGGAATCAACTCAGCACCCAGGGCACTTCCAATTGGAAGGTGGGGATGGCCACATTGAAGCCAGGAGCACTGTTGCGGCGGTGAGGAGAAACTTCATAAATCCCAGACATGGTCCCGAGGGTACTGGATAAATCACATGCGCTGTCGTATTCAAAAACCCGACCAGGAAGGATTTCAGGCTGGACGCCCACAATGCCCGTTCCCTCGATGTCACGCACCTTTCCCAGCGAGTCGACAATGTGCCACCGCCTCTTCAAGATTTTGATGCCCATGTGGCTCCGATTCTCGATTGTGATGCGGTAGGAAAAGATGTATTTCTGCTCACTGGGCTTGGAGAATTCCGCCTCGTATCTGCTGCGGACATGTACCCGAATTCCCTCGGTGGTGGCGCGGTATACTCTCGTCCTCTTCATGCCTACAATTTAATAAAAAATGCAGACAAAATCTATATAATGATAGATAAAGTTAATTCACGGACAGGGTCCCTACACCGATGATGCGGTCGGAACCGTCGGGAGCTGGGGCATGAACAAACACCGTGAACAGGTTGGGGGTTCCTGCGTGATCTGCTTCAAATGAATATGGCGTTCTGCCATCACTCAAGGTGACATAGCGGTAGTCGTACCAACCTTGTTTAAGCCAACGTTTGAGCCGGTATTCTTGCGCAGCTTCGTCGTAGGTCATGCGGAATCCTGGATCGAGTGACCACCCTGTCAATCCCCCAAAGACAAAAACCTCGGGGACGTTTCCAAAGTCAGGGTGGGAGAGTGAGAAGTTGACCTCCATGTATTCAGAAGTCAGTTCCACATCGTCAAACCTGTCGTTGTGGATTGAAAAGGCGCCATTCAAGTCGGGCCGGCTGGTCTGGATTCGAAACCGCCGAGACTGGTCCGTTCCAAGTTGAACCTTCCAATTCGGCCCATCTCCTGTATTGGACTCCCGGAGGCTTTCGATTCCCGGTGCGAGATAGGACAGCGATTTGAGGTCGGCAGAGCGCCACCGGTCCGATCCGGGGAAAGTGAGCTTGGGGTCTTGGTTAAAGGAGACCAAATCGCCGCGCACAATGGACGCTCCAACGTCCAATCCCGCCTGGCTCCAGTCCACATTGCGCAATGCGGTCAATCGGATGTCCATCATGGGCACCGACCATCGGTGGCCAGGAGGAAGGGAAACGTCGGCCTCCAGCCTCTGGTGGGTCGTCACCTTGTCTGCTTCGAAAGGACGACGCATGGTTAGCTCTACCTCGGCCAACCGCTCAAAAATGACAAAACGCCTGATCAGCGCGACGTTGTCGGGATCACCTTCGGCATGCACGACCAACAGGTAATTCCCGCTGCGGGTCGGACGCAGGTCTTCGGAGGGAATGGCTGTGGCGATGTGGGCAAATGAGATGCTGCCCCCAAAGCTGTTTTCGATGTTGTCCAAGGCGTCCGGCGCCCAGCCCTCCAGGTAATCCCATTCTGTCAAGTCGGAGGCGGCGCTCCAATCGGCGTTGCAGTGAACCAAGGTCCACTCATACTCTGGCCAATCTCCAGAGAGGTCGTCAAACCTCAAGACCAGAGGTGCATCACCATTGAGCTCCATGAAAGGGCCGCTCAGCGGCGCTCCCATGGGATGGAGCCGAACGGACCCAATGTGCGGCGCCGTGTAAGCCACCGTCACGCCTTGTTGCCCAAAACAAATTGAGCTGCAATGCAAGCCAAAAAGCAACAGAATAAGCGGTGTGAGATGGGTGCGCATGTCTTTCCAAAAGTACCCCGCAAGCAGCTCCACACCCCCAGATGTGGACAATGCCCAAAGGTTGGGGCATTCTCCTAACGAAATCGACACACTACGCAGTACCTTTGGCGCGCAAAATCAGCACGTAACAAGCGACATGCCTGCAACCGTCAAGATCCGGAAGGGCTTGGACATCCGCCTCAAAGGGGGAGTCCAAGGTGTATCCCACGACCTTCCCGCCGCAGACCGTTTTTCCATCCACCCAACCGATTTCCACGGTTTGGTACCCCGCATGGCCGTCAAGGCCGGAGCTGAGGTCAAGGCTGGAGACGTTCTTTTCACCGACAAGAAGAACCCCGACATCAAGTTCGTGAGCGGCATAGCCGGCACGGTGCAAGAGCCTGTGCGTGGCGAAAAGCGGAGGATCCTCCGTGTCGACGTCATGGCTTCGGGCAGTGGTGCTGTCGCAGGGACCAGCCTGGACCCCGCGCACGCTGATGCAGCAGCGGTTCGGACCGCCATGTTGAGCATGGGCTTTTGGCCCATGTTGCAGCAGCGTCCCTTCGCCGTGATGCCCGCTTCGGACAGCACACCCCGTGATATTTTCGTGAGCGGATTCGACTCTGCACCCTTGGCACCCAGCGCTGCCATGGTGTTGGACGGCCGTTTAGAGGCCTTCCAGGCAGGATTGTCTTTCCTCAATGCGCTGCTTCCAGAAGGCCGCAAAGTTCAGTTGGGCATTCAACAGGGAGACGCATTTTTCTCGGGAGTGACCGAAGCAAACCTCACGTCATTCTCCGGGCCTCACCCCGCAGGAAATGTGGGCGTTCAGATTCACGAGGTAGCCCCCATGAACAAGGGGGAAGTCGTTTGGACTGTGGGCATGCAAGACGTGGCCAACATTGGCGAAGGCCTGATGGGAGGGCACTACGTTGGCAAGCGTACTGTGGCCCTGACCGGCTCTCGTTCACAGCCCGCGTTGCTCAACACCACTTTGGGTACTCCAGTTTCGAGCATGGTGAAGGACAGGGTCCTGTTGGAAGATACCCGTGTGATTTCGGGCAATGTGCTCACCGGCACTGTCAGGGGAGAAGACGGGGCACTCGGTTTCCATGACCAACAGTTGACCTGCATCCCAGAGGGACACGACCCGCTGTTCTTCCTGACCAAAGGTTGGCTCGGTCCTGGTTTTGACAAGTTCAGCGCATCGCGCGCTTTCCCCACATGGCTGATGCCAAAGGGTAAGCAATACGACTTGAACACCAACAACAACGGAGAAGAGCGCGCATTTGTGGTGACCGGCCAATACGACGCCGTGTTCCCATTTGACATTTTCCCAGTTCAGCTTCTCAAGAGCATCATGGTCGGCGACATCGACCGCATGGAGAAGTTGGGCATTTACGAGGTGGCACCAGAAGACTTCGCCTTGTGCGAATACGTGTGTACCTCCAAGCTGGCCGTCCAGGACATCGTCCGCCAAGGATTGGACCAGATGATTGAAGAATTCGCCTGACCCCATTTACAAGAGATTTAAAGAAGAGAACCATGAAGGCCCTTCACAAACTCATCGAGGAGCGCGTCAAGCCCAATTTTACCGGAGACGGAAAATTGAAGCGCTTCTGGGTCGTCTTCGATGCCCTGGAGACGTTCCTGTTTACCCCCGGTCACACCACGTCCAAAGGCGTGCATGTTCGCGACGGCATCGACCTGAAGCGGACCATGTTTTTGGTCATTGTGGCCATGATTCCAGCCTTGCTGTTTGGCACTTGGAACATCGGACACCAGTACTATTTGAGCTTGGGTGACATCACCACAGCCGATCCTTGGAGCGCCATGTTCCTCGACAAAATCATCGTCGGCGCCATTAAAGTCATCCCCCTCATTGTGGTCAGTTATGCCACTGGACTCGGCATCGAGTTTGTGATTGCGGGCATCAACGGTCATGCCATCAACGAGGGTTTCCTGGTGAGCGGCATGCTCATCCCATTGATCATGCCGGTGGACGTTCCATTGTGGATGGTGGCCGTAGCCACTGCCTTTGCCGTGTTGATTGCCAAGGAGGTCTTTGGCGGTACAGGCATGAACATCCTCAACGTGGCGCTGACCTGCAGGGCGTTCCTGTTTTTTGCATACCCCAAGCAGATGTCGGGTGAGATTTGGATTCACGACGTCATGGCCTCCAAGTCTGGTGGGTTGTTGGCCGATGGATACACGGGAGCCACAGCATTGGGCCAGCTGGCCAACACGGTGGGACAACCGGTACAAGGTGAAGTGTCCACAGGTGTCATGTCCATGTTCACCGACGGCGGGATGTTCTCGTTGATGAATTGCTTCATTGGAACCATTCCGGGTTCTGTGGCCGAGACCAGTGCTTTGGCTGCCATCATTGGCGCAGCCATCCTCATTTGGACGGGCATTGGCAGCTGGCGCATCATCTCCAGCTTTGTGGTAGGTGGCCTGGTGATGGGCGTCATCTTCAACTTGCTTTCACTCAATGCCTACATGACCATTGGCCCTGTGCACCAAATCGTCATGGGCGGGTTCATGTTCGGTGCTGTCTTCATGGCCACTGACCCTGTGAGTGCAGCCCAGACCAACACAGGAAAATGGGTCTATGGCTTTTTGGGGGGCTTGTTCTCCATCATGATCCGGGTATTCAACCCGGCGTATCCAGAAGGAGTGATGATGGCCATTCTCTTCATGAACGTCATGGCACCGACCATCGACCACTACGTCATCGAAGCCAACATCCGCCGCCGCGAGAAGCGCTTGACGGCTGCTGTCGCCTGATTTTCAAACGAAAGCTGAACCATGGCATTCAATAAGAACTCCAACGGATACACCTTCCTCTTCGCCATCATCATGGTGGTGATGGTGGGGGCCATCCTGGCCTTCACAAGCTTGTCCCTCAAGCCCATGCAGAAGGCCAATGCGGCCGAGAAGAAAATGATGAACATCTTGGGCGCCATTGGTGTGCCCAGTGAGCGCGGAGCGGTCGAGGCGATGTTTCTCGACTATGTGAAGGAGCGCGTTTCCATTGACAGCGAAGGACGCAAGGTGGAATCGATGTCAGGGGAGGTCAACGCCTCTGACATGAACGACCCCTTTAACATTGACGTTCAGAAGGACTTTAGAAGCAAGGCACCGGCCAGCGAGTTGACCTTCCCATTGTTCTCTTGTACCAAAGACGGTCAAGACCTCTTCGTGGTCCCAGTTGTCGGCAAAGGTCTGTGGGGCCCCATTTGGGGATATGTCGCACTCGAGTCCGATATGGAGACCATTTACGGTGCTGTGTTTGACCACAAGACTGAAACACCGGGATTGGGCGCTGAAATCAAGGAAGGTTTCTTCCAGGCCCCATTCAAAGGCAAAAAAATCAACATGGTGGCCCCGCATTTCGCGGTGGTCAAGGGCGGCGCCCCCACTACAGAGTATTCCGTAGATGGCATCACAGGTGGCACCATCACCTCCAAGGGAGTGGGTGAGATGGTCGATCGGACCATGGCCATTTACCTGAAGTACTTCCAATCCGCTCCCAAAGCACAGAAGTGATGAGCACTGAAACGACCACAGCCGTTGAGCCCAAGCGCGAGTCGCTCTTCTCCAAGAAGAACCGCAAGCTGCTCACCGATCCGCTCGACGACAGCAACCCCATTACAGTCCAAGTGCTCGGCATATGCAGTGCACTGGCGATCACCGTACAGGTGCAGCAGGCTGTCATCATGAGCCTCGCCGTGTTGTTTGTGATGATCGGTGGAAACGTCATCGTTTCCATGATGCGCAACATCATCCCGGACCGCATTCGCATCATTGTCCAACTGGTTGTGATCGCCTCCCTGGTGATCATCGTGGACGAGGTCCTCAAGGCATACAGCCCGGACATTTCAGAGAAGCTGTCCGTGTTTGTGGGCCTGATCATCACCAACTGCATCATCATGGGCCGACTCGAGGCGTTTGCATTGGCCAACAAGCCAGGTCCATCCATGCTCGATGCCGTGGGCAACGCCATGGGATACGCCTGGATCCTTTTGGCCGTGGCCCTCGTCAGAGAGGTGTTCGGCAGCGGTGCCATCAGCTTCCCAGGAGTGGGCCAGGTCAAGTTTTTGCCCGAGAGTTGGTTCATGGCCAATGGAGGGTTCTATGAGAACAACAACCTCATGATCCTTCCTCCCATGGCCCTTATCACCGTGGGCATCATCATTTGGATCCAAAGATCCCGAAACACCAGCCTCATCGAGGAGAACTGATCAAAGCCTAGACCATGGAATACCTCAGCCTATTTGTAAAGGGGATCTTTGTCGAGAACATGATCTTCGCCTATTTCCTGGGCATGTGCTCGTACCTCGCCGTCTCCAAGACGGTGAAGACAGCCGTCGGCCTTGGATTTGCCGTGATTTTCGTTCTGGGGATCACCGTACCCATCAATTATCTCCTGGAGAACTTTGTCCTCAAGGAGGGTGCTTTGACCTGGCTCAGCCCAGAATATGCCACCGTCGACCTCAGCTTCCTGAGTTTCATCATGTTCATTGCGGTCATCGCATCCATGGTTCAGCTCGTCGAAATGATCGTAGAGAAATTCGCTCCCGCCTTGTACGGGGCGCTGGGCATCTTCCTTCCGCTGATCGCGGTGAATTGCTCCATTCTTGGAGGCGCGCTGTTCATGCAAGAGCGTCAATATCCGAGCATAGGAGAAGCCACTGTATTCGGATTGGGTTCCGGCGTGGGCTGGTTGCTGGCCATTGTGGCCATTGCCGCCATCCGCGAAAAAATCCGCTACAGCAATATCCCTGCTCCACTCAAAGGGCTGGGCATCACCTTCATCCTGACCGGCCTTATGGGCATGGCGTTTATGGCCTTCATGGGCATTGAAATCTGAACGAGGAAGTCATGACTACCACGATCCTGCTCACCATTGTATTCTTCCTGGCGGTTATTCTGCTGCTGGTAAGCCTGCTGCTGTTTGCGAAGGCGCGCCTCTCCCCAAGCGGCAAGCTCAAGCTTGTTATTAACGGAGAACAAACCCTCGAAGTGGACGGCGGAAGCACCTTGTTGACCACCCTGGGCAACGCGGGCGTATTCCTTCCCTCTGCTTGCGGCGGAGGTGGAACCTGTGTTCAGTGCCGTTGCCAAGTGCCTGCTGGAGGCGGAACCATTCTGCCCACAGAAGAGCCCCATTTCTCACGCAAGGAAATCGCCGACAACTGGCGCTTGGGTTGCCAAGTCAAGGTCAAAGAGGACATGGAGATCCAGGTCCCCGAAGAAGTCTTTGGCATCAAGAAGTGGGAATGCGAAGTGGTGTCGAACTACAACGTGGCTTCTTTCATCAAAGAGTTCGTGGTGCGCTTGCCTGACGGCGAGACGCTCGACTTCGAAGCCGGAGGATACATCCAGGTCGATGTGCCTACCACCGTGGTGGAGTACAAGGACATGGACGTCACGGCCCACCCTGAACACCACAAGGACCCGAACACCTTCCAAAGCGAATGGGACAAGTTTGGCCTTTGGGACCTCAAAATGGTCAACGAAGAGCCCATTGTCCGGGCGTATTCTATGGCCAACCACCCCGCTGAGGGCAACATCGTGATGTTGAACATCCGGATTGCGACGCCGCCTTGGGACCGTGCGCGCAATGCTTGGATGAATGTGAATCCCGGTATCTGCTCCAGCTTTGTCTTTGGCTGTAAGCCCGGTGACAAATGCACCATCAGTGGTCCTTATGGAGAGTTCTTCATCAAGGAGACCGACGCTGAAATGGTCTACATCGGTGGTGGTGCTGGAATGGCCCCCATGCGTTCCCACCTCTTTCACCTGTTCCACACGGTCAAAACAGGACGTAAGGTGACGTTCTATTATGGTGGCCGGTCTCGTCGAGAGCTGTTCTACTTGGAAGACTTCCGGAAAATCGAGCAGGAGTTTCCAAACTTCAAGTTCCATGTGGTGTTGAGTGATCCCACCGAAGAGGACAACTGGAACGAAAAGAAGAGCATTGAAGACGAAGGCGATGGTTTCTTGGGATTCGTGCACAACGCGGTCATCGAGCACCACCTGAAGCCACACGATGCTCCTGAAGACATCGAGTTCTATTTCTGCGGACCACCGCTGATGAACCAGGCCGTTCTCAAAATGTGCGACGACTGGGGTGTCCCACCCGAGAACGTGGCCTTCGACGATTTCGGAGGATGATGCGTTCAGGAACCAAATTCCTATGGATTTCCGCCAGCCTCGTGCTGGCGGTCCCATTTGTGGCCGGCGTGTTGTCGGGATGTGGTCGTGGAGCGGCCTCCAGCGGTTCGGAGGAGGGCATCGGCGATGCTCCCATTCAGCAGCATGTTGGAGAGGCACAAGGGACAACCTATTCTATCAAGTATGTGGCAGAACAGCGGATGGAGGATGCTGTGTTTGAGGACATCTTAGAGATGATCGACGGCGAAGTCAGCCTTTGGCGTCCGCACAGCACCGTCAATCAAATCAATGCATGGAACCGCTCTGATTCGCTGTTTGGTTTTGTGGATTCCACCCAAATCATAGGTCCCTTGTGGGCCCTTTCTGAGGAGCTTCACGAACTGACGCGTGGCGCGTTCGACCCTACGGTGAGCCCCTTGGTAGAGCTGTGGGGCTTTGGTTTTTCGAAAATGGGAGCCGTCGGCGAAGCCCAAGTAGACAGCGTGATGTCATTCGTTGGTCTGGTGCCAGACCGATTTGACATGAATGAAGAAGAACAGGACGGATACTATAAAGCAACGTGGGTGCGCAAAGGAGATCCAAGGGCCGCCTTGGACTTCAATGCAGTGGCGCAAGGCTACTCTGTGGATTTGCTGATGGAGGCCCTCAGGGAGCGCGGAATTGACAATGCCATGGTGGAGCTCGGTGGGGAAGTGGTGTGCCGAGGATCGAATGCTTCCGGTGGACCTTGGCGCATCGCAGTGGACCGTCCCATCGAGGGCAGCAATGGGTCAGATCGGACCTTCGAAATGGTGGTAGACGTGCAAGACAGGGCCATATGCACAAGTGGCAGCTACCGGAAATTCCACGAGGTGGACGGCCGCAAAATCAGCCACACCATTGACCCCGGAACAGGCTGGCCTGCTGCCAACGGGTTGTTGAGTGCGACCGTGATGGCCCCGACAGGTGCTTATGCCGATGCCCTGGCCACCGCTTTTATGGTATTGGGGGCAGAGCAGACCAAAGGCTTTCTGAGCATGTACCCCGAGTTAGGGCTGGATGTGCTGTTGATGTCCGACAACGGACAAGGGGGCTACACCGTGTGGAGTTCGCCTGGTTTCGAGGCGGTGTCGAGCCGACCTTGACTTAGGTGGCGGCTTCGGTGATGTCTTCTTTGCGGCACTGATCCTGAGGACGCGCACCACAAATGGAACAACTGCCGCTGTCATTTTGAAGCAAGGGGTTGTTGCTCGAACAGGTTCCACTAAACTCACCGTCTTTTTTGACGAGAATCTTGATGGCGATGCCGGCAACGCCAAGGCCGAGCAATGCAATGGCCAGAAAAACGGTGTCTGTTCCCATAAATTAAAGGTACAGGGTAGGGAGGCTGTCACAAAGCGATTATCTGAGGGCTTAAAACGCACGACACTCTTATTTAAGCCTGCGTCAAGAGGGTTTAGTCGATTAATTTATTATATTCGTAGAACGAACCAGCTTGTTGATGCGATCCTTTCTTTCTACCCAGCGTGTAACAATAGCCTTGTTTTCCATGGTGTTTGCCATCTCTGCGCAGGCCCAAGATTGCGGTTGCTTGCCGTTTGAGGACCGTCCAACGGTCGTTTTGACGGACAACGCAGGAGTTGGAACAGGCACCCAAACATTGTCGTGCGACAACATCTACCTGCTCGACGGCTTTGTGTATGTCAACGGTGGTGATGTTCTAACGGTTGAACCGGGCACCGTGATTCAGGCCAAAGCAGGACAAGGGGCTTCGGCCAGTTGTTTAATTGTAGCCAGGGACGCGCAGATTTTGGCAGATGGCACCGCTGACTGCCCTATCATTTTTACCTATGACGGCGATCCGCTCAACGGTTCAACGCCTTACAACACCCGCGGTTTGTGGGGTGGAGTCATTGTAAATGGCAATGGCATTCTGAATACTTACGACGGTGATGACCTCGCTGAGGGCATCATGGATGTTTCCAATACGGGCCGCGACCTCTATGGAGGCGGTGACAACGCCGAATCAAGTGGCATCATGCGTCACGTTTCCATCCGCCACGGTGGAAGTGAAATGCCCAATCCGCCTGTGAACTTTCAGAACAAAATCAACGGAGACGAAACCAATGGATTGAGCTTGAATGGTGTGGGTTCAGGAACGATCCTCGAGCACATTGAGGTGGTCTCCACTTTGGACGATGGCCTTCAAATCATGGGAGGGTCTGCCAACATCAAATATTTGGCGCTCGCGTTTTCTTCCGAGGAAAACTTGGAGTACGACCAAGGTTGGGTAGGTGATGTCCAGTACTTCTTCAGCGTGTTGGATCAGCCGGAAGAAGTGGGGGAACTGGGTTTTGACTTGGAGGGCGATGACTTCGAGTTTCAGGATGTGACTTTGAGTTTTCTGCCCTACACGAACCCTCAAATTGCCAATTTCACGAGCATCGGGCACCCAGGTGCAGGCGCTGTTCGCTGGCACAATGGAGCTGGAGGACGGGTGTACAATGGCATTTTCCAGAATTGGGATTATGGCATTGACTTCGAGGACGAGGATCCCTGCGACGCTTACGAGCTCTTTCTATTTGGGGAGTTGGAAATCCACAACAACCGATTCTGGAACGTCGGTGACAGTTTAGCGCTGGACACCATGATTTTGTATGAAGGCCCGGTTTGGAATGGCAACATTCAAATCCAAAATCACTTTGTAAACAACAACAACACGGCATCGGATGCAGGCCTTGACGACGAATTCGAGGCGCTTGCTGGATTCATCACTGCTGGATTGGACGTGTTCCCGAATGCAGGCGATTCCGTGCCTGCCGAGCACCAGCCGGTAGGTACATTCTTCGATCCCGTCAACTATGTTGGGGCTTTTGAGCCTGGCGGTGAGAATTGGCTGGCGGGCTCCTATTTGGATCAGCTGGGACTGTTTTACCCAGGGGACGTGCCGGGATGCATGTACAGCTGGGCTTGCAATTACAATGCCGATGCCAACAAGGACGATGGCTCATGCGACGTTGCCACTTGTGGAGGTTGTAAGTACCCCGTGGCCGACAATTACAATGCAGAGGCCTTGTTCGACGATGGTACCTGCACATTTCCTGCCGGAGAAAGTCCCTGTCCTTCGGACGTAGACGGCGACGGCACAACA
>CBFHUP010000051.1:0-18540 GCA_965659115.1 uncultured Flavobacteriales bacterium
TGCCATCGATTTGCTGGCCATTCCAGTCTACGAAGCTGATGAGATTGTCGATGCGGTGATGGGCAGCATACAGGGCTGCTTCCCAAATTTGGCCTTCTTGAAGTTCTCCGTCTCCATGAAGCGTGTAGACCCAACGGTCTTCGCCATTGAGTTTTTTGGCTTGGGCGGCGCCACAAGCCACGCTGAGACCTTGCCCCAGAGAGCCGCTGGCGATCCGAATGCCCGGCAGCCCTTCTTCTGTAGCCGGGTGTCCTTGAAGCCTGCTGTTGAGCTTCCGAAAGGTGGCCAGTTCGGCAACATCAAAGTAGCCCCTTCGTGAGAGCACACTGTACCAAACAGGGGAGATGTGCCCATTGGACAAGAAGAAGAGGTCTTCCCCTCGACCATCCATGCTCCAGTTTTCAGGATCAACCTGCATTTCATCGAAATACAGTTTGACCAGGAAATCAGTGCAACCGAGAGACCCGCCAGGGTGACCGGAGCTTGCTCCATGAACCATTCGGACGATGTCGCGGCGCACCTGGGTGCAGAGGTCGGGGAGGTTGTGGTTGGATTCGGGCATGGGGCGTGATGAATACTGTGTAAAGCTAAATCGGGCTGACATGGACTTCACGCAGTGTGAACAAAAGCAGGGAAAGTAGAGCGGCGCCTGAGGAGCTATCTTTGCGCTCCCAAAAGCGTTCTTCCATGGCCCTGAAATGTGGCATTGTCGGATTGCCCAACGTTGGCAAATCCACCCTTTTTAATTGTTTGTCCAACGCAAAAGCGCAGAGTGCAAACTTTCCTTTCTGCACCATTGAGCCCAATTTGGGCGTGATCAATGTGCCGGATGACCGGTTGCAAAAGCTGGTGGACATCGTCCAACCGCAAAACACGGTGCCCACCACCGTAGAGATTGTGGACATCGCGGGCTTGGTGAAAGGCGCGAGCAAAGGAGAGGGGTTGGGCAACAAATTCCTGGCGAACATCAGAGAAACGCACGCGATACTGCATGTATTGCGCTGCTTTGAGGACGACAACATCGTTCACGTGGACGGGTCGGTGGATCCCATTCGTGACAAGGAAGTGATCGATACAGAGCTTCAGCTCAAGGATTTAGAAACGGTCGAAACCCGCATGCAAAAGGTGTCTAAGCAAGCGTCTATTGGCGACAAGGATGCCCGCAAGCAGCTTGATTTGCTCGAGCGTGTGAAACTCGGGTTGGAGCAGGGCATGAGCGCTCGGGCCGTAGAACGCGATGATGCTGAGGAGCCTCTTTTCCAGGAGATGCAGCTGCTGACGGGCAAGCCCGTGATGTATGTGTGCAATGTGGAGGAAGGCGCCGTGGTCTCGGGCAATGCCCATGTCGAGAAGGTCAAGGCCATGGCCGCAGCGGAAGGAGCGAGCGCCCTCATCATAGGGGCAGCCATTGAAGCCGACATTGCTGAACTTGAAGATGCAGAGGAGCGGAGCATGTTCCTCTCTGACATCGGATTGGAAGAACCTGGGGTGGCCAAACTCATCCGTTCTGCCTACGGCTTGCTTCAGCTGCAGACGTATTTCACGGCTGGCGAAAAAGAAGTGCGGGCCTGGACGGTCAAGGCTGGCAGCACTGCACCACAGGCCGCAGGTGTGATCCACACTGATTTTGAGAAGGGATTCATCCGCGCAGAGGTGATGAAGTATTCGGATTTCGTGGGGCTTGGCAGCGAGCAAGCGGTCAAGGAGGCCGGGAAATTGAATGTTGAGGGCAAGGAATATATCGTGCAGGATGGGGACATCATGCACTTCCGATTCAACGTTTAACGGCCCGTTTGGCGTTCTGTTCTAGGAAGGCTTGATGTCCTTGTTCAGCAGGGCTTTGAGGAATGCCCTTTGAGGCTCAACTTGACCTCGTGAAATCTTTACTCGTATTGTTCAAAGGCGATTGCGCTGTGCTGGCGTGTTTTCTAGCCTTCTTGTGTTTCGGAATTGGGGGGTGTTCTTCTCCAGAGATGGTCCCTGCTCCGGCCGATTTTGAAGACGATCGAGCCCGGATTCTGGAGCGCATGTCCCATCAGGAAGCCGCATGGAATGAGGGCAACCTTGAAGGGTTCATGGATGCTTATTGGAGGTCAGACAGTCTGCTTTTTGTGGGCAGCCGGGGGCCATCGAGGGGATGGCAAACGACTTTGGACAACTACCGAAAAGGCTACGCCACACCGGAAGAAATGGGCCAATTGACTTTTGGTGTAACCAACCTGGAGCCGGCGGGAACGCAGCATGCTCTGATGTTGGGTTCATGGACATTGGACCGCACGGCAGGATTAGATACGCTGTCAGGTTGGTTCAGTCTGGTCTGGAAACGGCACAATGGGGACTGGGTCATCATTCGCGACCACAGCAGTTGAAGTTGAAAGGCCTTTAAGGTTCTACAAATACATACACGTCTTCTTGTGATTTGTGCATGTAGTATGATTCCCGTGCGTACCGCTCTTTGGCTGCTGGATCGGTCCTGATTTCTTCGAGCTGCAGGTCCAATTCATCAATCAAGTCCGCAGTCTCACCGATGCGCGCTTGAATGTGGTTGCGCTCCAATCGGGTATTGATCATGCGGAATACGTCTACCTCTGCCATGGTGGACATCCAAAGCAAGAACAACCCAAACGCCAAAACATAGCGGTTGCTGTACCTGATGCGATCCCAAATGTCCCAGAGTCGGTCTCTCATCAGGAGTTGTCCTCGTTGTCTTCCGCAGTTTCAGGTGCCGCCTCATCGGAAGGGGAGTCCGATGCTGCATCGCCTTCGGCAGGTTTTCCTGCTTTCTTGCGCGGTTTCTTTTTGGGTGCTTCGGCTTTGATGATCCGGATGGCCAAGTCCTTTTGGCCTTCCATGGCATCGCCTTCAATCTTGTCACCTTCTGTCAGTTGTGCACTGATGATCTCCTCAGCAAGGGGATCTTCCAGGTACTTCTGCAGGGCCCTGCGCAGCGGACGTGCTCCGAATTGTTCGTCGTAGCCTTTGTCGACCAAGAAATCCTTGGCAGCGTCTGTAAGGGAGATGCTGTATCCGAGGCCTTCGATGCGGTTGTACAACTTGCGGAGTTCCAAGTCGATGATGCGGTGAATGTCGTCCCGCTTGAGGCTGTTGAAGACAATCACATCGTCGATCCTGTTCAGGAATTCAGGAGCAAAAGCCCGCTTGAGTGCGTTTTGAATCACACCGCGGCGGTCGTCGTTCTCCTTGGTTTTCTTGGCATCTGTCGAGAAGCCTACACCCGTACCAAAATCTTGCAATTGACGCGCTCCAATGTTGGAGGTCATGATGATGATGGTGTTCCTGAAGTCGATGCGCCGTCCCAAGCTGTCGGTGAGCTGTCCGTCGTCCAAAGCCTGCAAGAGCAGGTTAAAGACATCGGGGTGGGCTTTCTCAATCTCATCGAGCAGCACGATGGAGTAGGGCTTGCGGCGTACTTTTTCGGTAAGCTGACCTCCCTCTTCATAGCCGACATATCCCGGAGGTGCACCCACCAAACGGCTGACGGCAAACTTCTCCATGTATTCGCTCATGTCGATGCGGATCAACGCCTCTTCGGAATCAAAGAGGTTCTTGGCCAACTCCTTGGCCAGTTGCGTCTTTCCAACGCCAGTAGGGCCCAAGAAGATAAAGGATCCCACGGGCTTGCTGGGGTCTTTCAACCCCGCTCGGTTCCGCTTGATGGCGCGCACAACTTGGCGCACGGCATCGGGCTGGCCGATGACCTTGTCGCCCATGTCATCTTCCATGCGGGTCAGCTTGCCGCTTTCTTTTTCGGCAATGCGCTGAACAGGAATTCCCGTCATCATCGCGACGACTTCTTCTACATGGTCTGCGGTGACCGTAACCCTATGGGTCTTGGTGTCTTCCTCCCACTTTTGTTTCGCGGCCGTCAGTTTTTCTGAAAGCTGACGCTCCGAATCCCGCAAGCGGGCTGCCTCTTCATACTTCTGGCTCCGGACAACGCGGTTCTTTTCTTCCTTGACCTCTTCAATCTCCTGTTCGATTTCGATGATCTCTTGTGGGACATTGATGTTGTTGAGGTGGACACGGCTTCCCACTTCGTCGAGCGCATCGATGGCCTTGTCTGGCAAGTGCCGGTCTGTAATGTACCGAGAGGTCAAGGAGACACAGCTTTTAAGCGCTTCATCCGTGTAAGTCACAGAGTGGTGCTCCTCGTATTTGTCTTTGATGTTGTTGAGGATCTGAATGGTTTCATCGACGCTGGTAGGCTCAACGAGGACCTTCTGGAAACGGCGTTCCAATGCGCCATCCTTTTCGATGTGCTGGCGGTACTCGTCCAGTGTTGTGGCCCCAATGCATTGAATCTCACCCCTGGCCAAGGCCGGTTTGAACATGTTGGAAGCGTCCAGTGAGCCGCTGGCTCCGCCCGCTCCCACAATGGTGTGGATTTCATCGATGAACAGGATGACATCGAGGCTCTTCTCGAGCTCGTTCATCACCGCCTTCATGCGCTCTTCAAACTGTCCGCGGTACTTGGTGCCGGCGACCAATGAAGCCACGTCGAGGGTCACGATGCGCTTGCCGAACAAGACGCGGGATACTTTTTTCTCGACGATGCGAATGGCGAGGCCTTCTGCAATCGCGCTCTTACCAACACCAGGCTCACCGATGAGAATGGGGTTGTTTTTTTTGCGACGCGCCAGCACCTGGCTGACCCGCTCAATTTCTTTCTCTCTTCCAACGATGGCGTCGAGCTTGCCTTCTTCGGCCATAGACGTGAGGTCGCGTCCAAAGTTGTCGAGGACCGGCGTCTTGCTTTTGCTGTCGGTTTTGGAAGCAGCGCCGCCTCTGCCGGCATTGCCACCGCGAGGTTCGTCTTCGTCGTCGGCCATTCCCGGGAATTCAGCACGGGGCGATTCCGTGTTCCCTCCATCGGAAAGGATGCTTTCAAATTCTTGTTTGGCTTCGTCGTAGTCGACGTTGAGGGCGAGCAGTGCTTTTGTAGCCACGTTGTTTTCGTCTTTCAAAATTGAGAGCAAAAGATGTTCGGTGCCGATCACGGGACTCTTAAAGGTTTTGGCCTCGAGATAAGTGATCTTCAAGATTTTTTCGGCTTGCTTGACCAACGGGATGTTGCCAGGATTGCCTGATTGTGCAGTATTCGGGGAAATGCTGCCCTCTACCATCTTGCGCAGCCGTGGAAGGTCAACATTGAGTCCTTCGAGGATGCGAATGGCCGTGCCTTCACCCTCACGGATGATGCCTAGCAGCAAGTGCTCCACGCCAATGTAGTTATGCCCCAGCCGCAGGGCTTCTTCTCGGCTGTAAGTGATGACGTCCTTCACGCGGGGTGAGAATTTAGCGTCCATGTTTATTTAGAAAAGGGGGTAAGACCCCGAACCATCAAATCTATTGACCCGAAACGGGCCCTTTTTTTTGTGAGCGTTGGATTTTCCACAAATGCTCGTGTGCCTTGTTCAAAATACGGGCCAAAGTCAACATGACAGCGGGATGTCATCCGGTATTTTCGCGTAACGCTTAATTAGGGCCTCAAGTGGGGCCGAAGCACTGACAACATGGCAGAAGGAGAGAAGATCATCCCGATTTCGATCGAGGACGAAATGAAGTCGGCTTACATCGATTATTCGATGTCGGTCATTGTGTCGCGGGCATTGCCTGACGTACGCGACGGTTTGAAGCCGGTTCACCGCCGCGTTCTATTTGGAATGTTGGAGTTGGGTGTGATGTCCAACCGGGCGCACAAGAAGTCCGCGAGAATCGTAGGAGAGGTGTTGGGTAAGTACCACCCTCACGGAGACAGCTCGGTGTATGACACCATGGTGCGCTTGGCCCAGGATTGGTCCATGCGCTATCCCATGGTGGACGGTCAGGGAAACTTCGGCTCTATTGATGGAGATAACCCTGCTGCCATGCGTTATACGGAGGCCCGCCTTCGAAAGATCGCAGAGGAGATGCTCGCCGACCTGGACAAGGAGACGGTAGACCTGTCCCTCAACTTTGACGACAGCCTCAAGGAGCCGACGGTCTTGCCAGCCAAGATCCCCAACCTCCTGGTAAACGGAGCATCTGGAATCGCGGTGGGTATGGCGACCAATATGCCGCCCCACAACCTCACGGAGGTGATCAATGGCTGCATTGCCATGATTGAGAATCCTGAGATTGGCATTCCGGAGTTGATGACGCACATCCAAGCCCCAGACTTCCCAACCGGAGGTGTGATTTATGGATTGGAGGGCGTTCGAGACGCTTATGAAACCGGCAAGGGCCGCGTTGTAATGCGCGGAAAGGCCCGTTTCGAGGAGACCCGCACGGGCAAGGAGGTGATCATCGTCGAGGAGATTCCATACCAGGTCAACAAGGCCGATATGGTGAGGAAGGCGGCAGACCTTGTGAATGAGAAAAGGATTGAGGGCATTTCTGAAATCCGAGATGAGTCCGATAGAAATGGCCTTCGTGTGGTGTTCGAGCTCAAGCGCGACGCCATTCCAAACGTGGTGCTGAATAAGCTGTACAAGTACACCCAGCTTCAAACCAGTTTCTCGGTCAACAACATTGCCCTTGTGAAGGGACGCCCGCAGCTTTTGAACCTGCGCGAAATGCTCGTGTACTACATCGAGCACCGCCACGAGATCATCGTCCGCAGGACGCAGTTTGAACTGAGGAAGGCAGAGGAGAGGGCACACATCCTTCAGGGACTCATCATCGCGATCGACAACCTGGATGAAGTCATTGCGCTCATTCGCGGGAGTCAAACTCCTGAAGAGGCGCGTTCTGGTTTGATGGAGAAGTTCGAATTGAGCGAGGTTCAAGCCCGTGCCATTTTGGACATGCGTCTGCAGAAGCTGACAGGTCTCGAGCGTGACAAGCTGCGAGCAGAGTACGATGAGTTGATGGAGTTGATTGGACGTTTGCAGGCGATCCTTGCCGACAAGGCGCTCCGGATGGGCATCATCAAAGACGAATTGGAGGAGATGAGGGAGCGCTTCGGAGACGAGCGCAGGTCTCGCATTGAATTCAGCAGCGCTGAACTGAGCATCGAAGACATGATCCCAGATGAGCAGGTGGTGATTACCATCAGCCATGCGGGTTACATCAAGCGCACCAGGCTGGCGGAATACAAAGAGCAATCCCGTGGAGGGGTTGGTTCCAAAGGGGCAGTGACCCGAGACGCCGACTTCATCGAAGAGATTTTCTCGGCGACCAACCACAATTGGCTGCTCATTTTTACCCAAAAAGGCCGCTGTTTCTGGATGCGGATTTTCGAGGTGCCCGAAGGTTCAAGAACCTCGAAGGGAAGGGCCATTCAGAACCTGATCAACATCGAATCTGATGACAAGGTCATGGCCTACATCCCCGTGTTGGACATCAAGGATCCAGAATATGTCAATGCCCACAATGTGGTGATGTGCACCAAGAAAGGGGTCATTAAAAAAACCACTCTGGAGGCATACTCGCGTCCGCGGACCAACGGCATCAATGCGATCACCATTCGCGAGGATGATGAGCTGCTGCAAGCAAAGTTGACCGATGGCAAGAATGAAATCCTCATGGGATTGCGTTCAGGCAAGGCCATTCGTTTCCCAGAAGATAAGGTGCGGGCAGTGGGCCGAACTGCCCAGGGCGTGAAGGGAGTGACCCTCGCTGGTCCTCAAGACGAAGTTGTAGGCATGGTGATCATTGTCGATGGCTCCAAGGATGTGCTGGTCGTCAGTCAAAATGGATATGGCAAGCGTTCAGCTGTAGAGGATTACCGGATCACCAACCGTGGTGGAAAGGGAGTTAAAACCCTGAGTGTAACTGAAAAAACGGGCGAATTGGTGGCGATTTTGGGTGTGACCGACGAGGATGACCTCATGGTCATCAACAAAAGCGGCATCACCATCCGAACAGGTGCTGATGAGCTGCGCACAATGGGCCGGGCCACACAAGGTGTGCGACTGATCAATTTGCGCAAAAACGACTCTATTGCTGCAGTGTGCCGCACTCCGAAATCCGAAGAAGACGAAGTGGAGGGAATTGAGGGAGAAGAAGGAGCTTCTGAGGGAGGTACTCCTGAGGAAGGCGACGCCCTTTCAAATGATGCTGCACCAGAAGAATAAGACCGTTTCATACGTCGAAATGAAAGTCTGGCACGGGATGTGCTAGTTTTGTCGTCGATTCAAGCCGATTCTATGCTGTATACCAAGCAAACCTTGGCCATTTTGGCCTTTACACCTTTCGCGTTGCTCGCCCAAAAAGATGTGGTGAGTGCGTACAATGCCAACCAGGACGGGGACTACCTCAAAGCCGCCGAGTACATCGACAAGGCGATTGAAGATCCCAAAGCCAACGTCAAGGAGAAGACCTGGCGCTACCGTGGCAACATCTACACCAATTTGGCTGCAGACAGTACACTGTACACCCAGGTCCCAGATGCACTCGAAAAGGCGGCGATGAGTTTGATCAAGGCCGATGAACTCGACGTCAAAAAGCGCTACGAGTCAGAGCGTCAAGCCGATGTGGCGCGTGGAGCATCCATTGCCGGCAATGCAGGCATCAGTTATTTCAATTCTGGCGTCTACGGTAGGGCGGGAGAGCTGTTTGTGACGGCTGCCGAAATGACGCAAATGCTGGGAGCTGTGGACACCATGGCCATCTTCAATAGCGCACTTTGTTTTGAAAAGGCCAACCTCAAAGACCGTGCGGTCGAGCAGTACATGCTGTGTGGTGCTTACGGATACCAGGTTCCTGAAGTGTTCCTGTTTGTAGCGAACATCCACAAGATGGAAGGGGATACTGCAAAAGCACTCACCACACTTCAAAATGCGCGTGGAGACTTTCCCCGTGAGCAGGCCTTGATCATTGAGGAGTTGAACATTTACCTCGTTGCTGGCGAGTTTGAGCGTGCCAAGGAGAACCTGATGTTGGCCGCAGAGCAAGACCCAACAAATGAAATTCTGTGGTTCAGTCTGGGTAGCGTTTACGACAACTTGGGGATGCAGGATGAAGCTGTAGAGGCTTACATGAAGAGTTTGGCGATCAAGGAAGACTATTTCGACGCCAACTACAACTTGGGCGCTTTGTACTTCAACAAGGCGGTTCAAATGGTCAACGACGCCAATGACATGTGGAAGCCCCGCATGAGCAAGGATGAATCCGCGAAGCAGACTGAGATGGAAAAAGGCGGAAAAGCGATGTTCTCTTCGGCGCTGCCGTATTTGGAGAGTGCTTTGGATGTGGATCCAGATGACCGCGAAACGCTGCGTTCATTGCGCGACATCTATGCGCGAGTGGGTATGGACGATAAAATGCTGGAGGTTTCGGCCAAGCTGAAATCCATGGAATGAACCCTGAGTACTAGGGTGGTTAGAGGGGCTTCGGCCCCTTTAATTTTCACATACTATTTTACATAATATAAATTATCATTCAATAGGGGTTTCGATGAGAACCGGGCCCGAAAGTGCTGTTCGGACTGATTGTTTGGCGCGCTTGCAGTACCGTTCCTCTTGTTGGGTCCATTGACGCTATGCCACTTGGGTGGCTCCGGGTCGGCGTTGCAAGCGCTCAACTGTATGTGCATTGTACTGTAAGGTTCAGTGTCTACGATGCTTTAATTGCTGGCGCGGTGATCTGTAGATGCTGCTGACTTGGATTTGGATTGGTGACAACCTGGTTCTAGTGCTGTCCAGGGTGCTCGGAATTTTGGTGAATTCAGGACGAGGCTCCAGGCGTTTTAGAATTTGCGAAATTTTTAGGCCGCTGCAGGCCGCTGCGTCAAGCGCACATTTGACCAAGCGCTTATGTGCGGTGCTGCTGGCTGATTGAGGCCTTTATCGCGGTCTTTGGTGACATCAGTTCATCACAGTTCGATGGCGCAGTCAGAGCTGGGCCATTGTTGTTTCTGTAGTGGAGCCCCGTGTTTTGAGATGACCCAAGGATGGCGCCCCACTCTTTGTTTGAGGGGCGCTCATCATTTGGTTTACATAATGTAAAAGTTGGGACAAGAAAAAAGCCGGTCCAAGTGGACCGGCTTTTCAATGGGTTGTAAAAGAATTACTTCTTGACGATCAGATTCTGAGCGGCTGAGAAATCCTTATGGGTCACGCTCAACGTGTAAGCTCCAGCAGCAAGGTCATGCTTGACCATGACGCGATTGCCACCGATGATGCTTCCGCTGTTGACTTCTTGAGACAACGCTGTCTTTCCTGCCATATCAATGACTTCAACAATGATGTTTTCAGCGCCGAGGTTGACCTCTTGGTTGAATTGAATGCTGAAGTGACCTTCGAATACAGGATTTGGGAACACGTTCCAGTTGCTGTCCTCCAAGCTGAACAAGTCAGCCATTGGGCCATTGTCTGAAGCGAACTCGCAAGTGCCATTGTCGTAAGTAGCGACGTTAGCGTAGTTGCTTGCATCAGGGTTGGTGCAACCGAAAACTTCTGCGTCAGTAGTGTTGAACGTGACATCGTAGTCGCGCCAGGTCTCCCCTTCTGGGGTCCAACCTTGCATGTTCAACGTACCTGTAGCAGTTCCGTCGGTGGTGATTTGCATCAAAAGGACGAGGTTGCGGGCATCTGCCACGGCGCGCACGTCAGTAGGGACAACAAACCAAGCACCGTCAACGACTTCGAGTGCGCCTCCTTCGTTGAAGGCTGCGAAATCAATGCCGATGTTCCAGAGGTTATTGTTGTTGCTGTTTTCAGCACCAACAGTTACCCAGCTGTCAAAAGCGAGGGTCTCATCGATTCCGAGGACAGCCTCGTTGATGTCGATGGTAGAAGCACCTCCGAGTTGGTTCTGATAGATCGAACCAGTTGAGGTGATGTTCAGCATGTGCTCTCCATCGGCGAAGATGGCGTGCAGGCTGTGCTGGCTCGAGGGGAGTTCAGCATAAATACGGTAGGTGTTGCCGTTAACGGCTCCACCATTGTCTACGGCTTGGACTACAAGCTGGACGTTGCTGGCTGCGGCAGAAAAGCCGAACAAGACAGCGGCAGTGAGTGCGAACAAATTCTTCATGTTCAGATGATTAAAGATTCAAAGACTAGAGAGGGCGAAACAAATCCTTACCAAGATAAAGGTTTTTCCGGGTCTACGAAAGAATTCTGTCGACGAATTCATGATTTCCTCATCTCCGCTCGTCGTTTCTTTGTGGCTGATATGAGGTTACTCGACAATTACATCGCTGGTCAATGGGTTCCAGCAGGCTCCAACCCTCAGGTTTTACTAGATGCAGTGCACGGTCACGAGGTGGCTGGCGCCGATGCGTCTAGTGTGGATTTGGCTTCGGCATTTGATTATGCAAGGACTGTGGGGTCAAAAAACCTGCGGCGCATGACCTTCCAAGAGCGCGGGCGCATGCTCAAAGCGCTGGCCCTTCATTTAATGGAGAGAAAGGAGGAGTTTTACAAATGGAGTGCCTACACAGGTGCTACGCGCTCAGATGCTTGGGTGGATGTCGAAGGAGGTATCGGCACGCTGTTTGCCTTTGCCAGTTTGAGGAAACAACTTCCCGACCTCCCCTACTTGGTGGATGGAGACCCAGCTCTGTTGTCCAAGGGGGGCACATTTATAGGTCATCATATCGGTGTTCCCAAGCGTGGCGTTGCGGTTCACATCAACGCCTACAACTTCCCCATTTGGGGCATGCTGGAAAAAGTCAGTGTGAATTTGCTTGCCGGCGTTCCCGCCTTGGTGAAGCCGGCGACGCTAACCTCTTATGTGGCGCATTCGATGGTCAAGGAGATTGTGGCGTCAGGTATTTTGCCAGAAGGTGCATTACAATTGGTATGTGGCGGTGCACGGGACATCTTGGATCATGTAGGCTTTCAGGACGTTGTGACGTTTACTGGCTCCGCGCAGACGGGCCTTAAACTCAAGTCACATCCCCGGATTCTATCTGAAAACGTGCCCTTCAATTTAGAGGCGGACTCTCTGAACAGCCTTGTTTTAGGGCCTGACGCCGAGCCAGGAACGCCTGAGTTCGACCTGTTTGTGAAAGAGTTGCGGAAGGAAATGACCATCAAGTGTGGCCAGCGTTGCACTGCTGTGCGCCGGGCCATGGTTCCGGAAAGCCGTTTGGAGGCAGTGCGGGACGCATTGAAAGTGCAGTTGGAACGTGTCCCCATGGGCGACCCCGCAGTGGAAGGCGTGCGCATGGGAGCTCTCGCTGGTTTGGAGCAGCGTCAAGAAGTCAGGCAGGCTGTTGCCCGATTGGAACAAGAGGCAGAAACGCTGTTGTCCTTTGATGCTCCAGAATTGATGGGCGGCGATTGGGATACCGGGGCATTTTATGCCCCGCGTTTGTTGACGCACAAAGCGCCAATGCAGGCAGAATTGGTCCACGAAGTAGAGCCGTTTGGTCCAGTGGCATGCCTCCTTCCCTACAGCAATATTGAGGACGCTATATCTTTGACCCATAAAGGGAAAGGGTCTCTTTGTTGTAGCATTGTTACAGCAAGTAAAGAGGTGGCTCAGCAGTTTGTGGTCGAGGCGGCCACCCACCACGGAAGGGTGCTGGTGCTCAATGCCGATTGTGCCAAAGAGAGCACTGGTCATGGCAGCCCCATGCCGCAGTTGGTTCATGGTGGTCCTGGCCGCGCAGGAGGTGGCGAGGAGATGGGGGGATTGAGGGGCTTGGGGCATTATTTGCAGCGCACCGCCATTCAAGGGCACCCAGACATGATCACGGCTGTCACCCAGCGCCACCAGCCAGGAGCTGCTCGTCCTGAGTCTGTCGTTCATCCATTCCGGCTTCACTTTGAAGATCAAAAAGTGGGCATGACGTTCACAACCCACCGCCACACCGTAACCGAAGCAGACATCGTCAACTTTGCCAATGTCTCAGGGGATCATTTTTATGCCCATGTGGATGAGACCGCTTTGGAAGGGACGATTTTTGAAGGCCGTGTGGCCCATGGATACTGGGTGCTGTCCAAGGCTGCTGGAATGTTTGTGGAGCCCCACAAAGGACCCGTTCTCTTGAATTACGGTTTGGAAAGCTGTCGTTTTACCAAGCCTGTGTATCCCGGAATGACCATTGGGGTTCAGCTGACTGTGGAAGAGAAAATTCAGCAAGAGCAGCGCAGTGAAGAGGATGTGCTCAAGGGCATTGTCAAATTCAAGGTGGACGTTACGGATGAAACGGGTGAAACTGTGGCCATCGCCACCATTCTGACCATGGTGGCAAACCGGGAGCAGCCGGAGTGGAATGCAGAAACCAAAGCGGACTAATGTCTCGTTTGGCGTGGTTCGGTTGGGTGTTGCTGATGGGGGCTTTGGTCCCCTTGGATGGCTTTGGACAAGGGGCTGTGAGCAAGGAACAGATGCGGGCTGATGTCCGCGCCCTTGACTCTATATATGCCGGGCATGAAATATTGATTGCGAGTGCTTTGTCTTCATTAAGTTCTCGTGATGCTTTACTTCAGTTTGCTGAGGCAGACGCTCCTCAAAACCGCTTGTCTTGGGCGTTGGTCGTGCACAATTGGTTGCGGAGTGTGGATGATGCGCATACCCGAGTGAGGTTCGAGCTCATGGCGGACAGTTTGACGGCCAGCTCCCCTCCTTCTGTTGGGGAGTTGTTGGATCTAAGCGGTCCTTGGGAAGGATTTGCACCTGGCCGTGGTACGTCACAGTGTGGGCGATTGGCTTGGCTCAATACCACTTGGCCTTGGCTGGGTGCCCTTGTTCCCAGTGAGATGGGCCAAGCGCGCACTGAGAAGGCCGAGTTGGACAACGCCCCGGAGATGCTGGCTGGGATGGCCGTTGTTGAACACGGTGCATTTGTGCGTTGGGTTGTCCAAGACTTCTCATCGGGTAATGCGTCTGATTTTAAGCGGTCTTTCCGACGTTGTACGCGCGCTTTACGCAAGGCAGAACTGCCAATCATGTTGGACCTGAGGGGAAATTTGGGAGGATTTCGAACGCGTCGCCATGCGGTGTTGTCCTTCTTTTTGGCTCCAAGTGAATGGCCTGTAGAGATGGAGTCTGAATTTGGCGTGAACGGCGAAATCACCGAAAGGGTGATCCCCCCGATGACCGCCTTGAAGGTTTCGAAACGCACTGATGTGCCCTTGGCAGTGCTGGTGGATGGATTGAGTTTCAGTGCTTCGCTGTTGCTTGCAGATGCGGTGCTCTTGTCTGATCGCGGGCGGTTATTTGGCATCCGTCCATTGGGCCATTCAGGCGGTTGTACCGGATCACCAGAAGAGCATGTTCTGCCAGGGTCGGGTATTGTGGTGACTTGTCCCACCTTGGCAACCTCTATAGGCCATGGGCCTCCTGTCCCCTTTGGCTTGCCTGACGATGCGTCTCCAGAAGCGGGTCAACAGGCATGGACCGATGCTGTGCGTTGGTTGCTGTCGGCAGACCTGGTTTCTCCGAGGTAATTTGCGGCATGCTGTTTCGGGCTCCATATCGGCGGTTATTCTTCCTGCAGGCGTCGTTATTGCTGTTCTGTATGCTTCAGTTGGGGCCAGTTTCGGGCCAGCAAGACAGTGTTTTATCCATGGGCGAAGCCCGTATGCTTTCGGCCTTGAAGGATCGGTTTATGCCCATGTCTTCGGTGGACCGTATTTGGACCGGTGCTTTTTTGTCGGCCGCGCGGAAGTCTGCGCGCATGATGGCGAGCATTGATTCGGTGCAGCGCTCGGGCATGGATGAAGACGAAGTTTTGGTGCGGGTGGGTGCGTTGAGACAGGATTTGAGGACCGTGAAGAGCGATCGAAACGCCTTTATCGCTGGATTCCTGACTCCAATTCAACAGCTTGCCTTGGACAGCATCTTGAACCCTCCAGCTCCCTCCATCCAGCATTTTGGATTTCACGACAGGCTCAAGTGCCTCGTGTGCAAAAAGCCCAATGAGGGTGCAGTGTTTCCTTCGGGTGTCAAAAGTCCCGATCAATTGATGATTCCCAAGCAATGACTTTTTCCTTCTCACTTTTTCGGTCTGAAGCACTGTTCGTGGTCCTGTTGGCGGTGTCTGTAGCAGGCTGTGGCAAGGTGGGGACTCCCCTATCACGCTCGGTCGATCCGTTTATTGGAACAGGTGGTCATGGGCATACTTACCCTGGTGCTACGGTTCCTTTTGGGATGGTTCAATTGAGTCCTGACACGCGACTCGATGGTTGGGACGGCTGCGGGGGATTTCACATTACCGATGATGTGGTCTACGGCTTCAGTCATACGCACCTGCAGGGTACAGGGGTGAGCGATTACGGCGATGTCTTGCTCATGCCCACCGTTGGGAAGATGGATACGGGTCAGGTTTGGAGAGAGCGTTACCGAGACCGTTTTGTGAAGGGCAGCCAAGTGGCGCATGCAGGTTACTACCGTTGTGCGCTGGACCGGAGTGGTGTCGAGGTCGAGCTCACCGCTTCAGACCGTGTGGGGCATCACCGTTGGACGCTTGAATCCAAAGACACTTTGCAGTTGATCGTAGACCTGGATCACCGGGATGAATTGATCAATTATGGAATGTACCCGTTGGACGACTCCACCTTGGTAGGTCAACGTGTTTCGGACAACTGGGCGGAAGAGCAACATGTGTATTTCGCCATGCGGTTCAACCGGGCTTTTGAGTGGCTAGATCAGATGGCTGAATTGGAGACATTGGAGGTCAATGGCGTATTGGAGCAAGAGTTGAGCTTCGTCCCCATATTTGCATTGGTATTCAAGGATGTGGAGTCGATAGAAGCCCGTGTTTCTTTGAGTTTCGTAGACATCAAAGGTGCAGTTCAAAATTTGAACGAAGAGGCGCCTCAAGCAAACGGTTTTGACGGTGCTCGACAAGCTGCGGAAGCCCGCTGGGATACCGCCCTAGCTCGCATCGACATTTCCGAAGAAGACCCCGAAGAACGCACGGTATTTTACACATCGTTGTACCACAGTTTGACGGTGCCCAATCTTGCCACTGATGTGGATGGGCGCTATCGTGGGACCGACCTGCAGATTCATTCAGCCCCAGAAAATGCCCCAAGGCATACCGTCTTCTCCTTGTGGGACACATTCAGGGCTACCCACCCCCTGCTCAATGTGCTGGAGCCTGAGCGCACACAGGTCTTCGTCCAAAATTTCATTGGGATGCATGAAGAAGGCGGTAAGCTCCCCATGTGGGAGTTGGCTTCTAACTACACGGGATGCATGATCGGCTACCATGCAGTTCCAGTGATCGCCGATGCGTGGGCCAAAGGTTTGCGGGGGTTTGATGCCGAGGCAGCTTTGGAGGCCATGGTGGCTGTGGCCACCTCCAATGACCTGTCCAAGCCGGTATGGGACAGTTTGGGATATCTCCCTCTTGAAAAAGAAAGCGAGAGTGTATCCAAAACATTAGAGTATGCCTTTGACGATGCCTGTATCGCGCAAATGGCGCAGGAGATGGGGCGCATGGATATCGCAGAGCGGTTTGGCCGAAGAGCGCAGGGTTGGCGAAACCTCTACAATCCGAGCAGTGGCTTTCTTCAGCCCAGGTATGGCGCTGCATGGCGCGAGGCATTTGACCCTACAGAAGTGACTTTTGAATACACAGAAGCCAATGGCTGGCAGTACAATTTCTTTGTGCCGCATGACGTGTCAGGGCACATGGAGCTGATGGGCGGTTCCGAGGGCTATGCGCACATGCTCGACAGCATGTTCAACGGTCCGAGTCGATTGTCTGGCCGTCATCAGAGTGACATTACGGGATTGATTGGCCAATATGCCCACGGCAATGAGCCGTCCCATCACATGGCTTACTTGCCGGCTTTTGCTGGTTACCCAGAGCGCACACAGGCCTTGGTAGACAGCATATGTGACGCCCTGTATACGGCAGAACCCGACGGGCTGAGTGGCAACGAAGATTGCGGCCAGATGAGCAGTTGGTTTGTGTGGAGCGCATTGGGGCTGTACCCCGTTACGCCCGGTTCTGCCCAGTATGTGATTGGAACGCCCCGTTACGATGCATTCCGCTGGACCTTGCCCAATGGAAAGGCGCTCGAAGTGAAGGTTGATAGAACTTCACCAGAGGCGGTTTACGTTCATGGCCTGACTGTGAATGGCGCGCCTTTGGACCGGTCTTGGATCCACCACGAAGAGCTGATGGCTGGTGGTCAATGGCGTTTTGACATTCGCGATGAACCGGTTGGGCCCAATGGATGGGGCAAGGCACGCAGTACCTGGCCCGTGGAGGATTGGACATTGGGAGATGAGGCCTTTGTGGCAGCGCCCTTCATTGACGCTCCTCGCAGTTATTCGGGTGACAGCTTGGAGGTGGCTTTGGGCACGGTAGATTCGAATGCCCAGGTGTGGGTGCGCGTTGTGGGAGATGCTCCTGGCGCTTGCGCGATGGGTCCAGATTTGTCTGGTTTTAAGCCAGCACAGGGCCCCGTAACGGTAAGGGGAACCCAAGTGGTGCAGCTTTTTGCCGAAGATGATGGGGTGCGCAGTGCTGTGGTCTCTTCGCGGATTGCCAGGGTGAATCCTGCTTTTAGCATCGAAATCCGTGACCCTTATGCCAACCAGTATGCCGCTGGTGGAGACCGTGCATTGATCGATGGAATCCAAGGAGAAGGAGAAGACTTCAGAACAGGAGATTGGCAGGGTTATTACGGAAAGGATGCATTTGTTACCGTGGATTTGGGTCAGGAATACAGGGTCAAGTCGCTAAGTGTTGGTGTGTTGCAGGATGTGAAGTCATGGATTTGGGCTCCAGAGATGGTGACGTGCAGAACATCTATTGATGGGGTGGACTTTCAGCCCTTTGGGTCCGAATCGCCAGGCTTGGACCCACAAGACTATACGCCCAGCACCCAGCGCATGACCTTCGAGGGGAACGCTACCGCCCGTTACGTGCAAATGGAGCTCCATCAATTCAACGGTGCGGTGATCCCCGAATGGCATTTGGGACGGTTTAACCCTACGTGGGTTTTCGCCGATGAATTTGGGTTCGACATTGAGCCATTGAAATGATGAAAGAAGGGGCTGACTTTGACCGGCGGGGACTGGCGATGACCACCCCTCACCCCCTTGGCGAGCGGATTGTCAAGGCAGAGGGGTGTTGGCTCGAAACCGATCAAGGAGAGCGCTTGTTTGACCTCGTCAGCGGCATTGGCGTGAGTTCTCTGGGACACGGCAATCCACAGATTGCGCAAGCTCTGCACGACCAGATTGACAAGCATTTGCACGTCATGGTCTATGGTGAATACGCCCAAGAGCCTCAAGACCGGGCAGCCCATGCGCTGCTGGAGCCACTGCGTCAATACGGCTTGGATGCGGTATACTTCGTCAACAGTGGCACAGAAGCCATTGAAGGTGCGATGAAGTTGACGCGCAGGGTGACTGGCCGACAAGAGATTTTCGGGCTCACAGGCGGTTATCACGGCGGCACCATGGGTGCATTGAGCTTGTCCACCCCTTCGCATCGGCGCAATGCATTTTTGCCGTTGCTGCCCCAAGTGGGGCACTTGTCGTTCGGTGATGAGGAGGCTTTGCAGCACATCACTACGCGTACAGCGGCTGTTTTTGCTGAAACAGTCCAAGGCGATGCGGGTATTCGCCCACTGCCAGGGTCTTATTTCCGGGCCCTGCGAAGCAGGTGCGATGAAG
>CBFHUP010000052.1:0-17751 GCA_965659115.1 uncultured Flavobacteriales bacterium
CCTCGAAGGCAAATGGCGTTCGTTTGGATGGCACGTGCTTCAGTGTGACGGCCACGACTTGTCGGCCTTGGATGCTGCATTTAAAGCGGCACGAGAAGCTGCGGGACAAGGCAAACCTGTCGTTGTCCTGATGAAAACCGACATGGGCCGCGGAGTTGACTTTATGGAAGGCACCCACAAGTGGCATGGTGTCGCTCCCAATGATGCTCAACTTTCAGAGGCACTGCAACAATTGGCCACGCCACTCAGCGACTATTGATGAAGCCCAGCGCACTCTGTTGGTGCGCCGCACTGGCCACCGTTCTGTTGATCCTGCCCTCTAAGGGACAGGGACAGAATGGCACACCAGAAACTACAGAGACCACGCGGATTCTCTTTGTATTCGACGCTTCCAACTCCATGAATGCGTACTGGGGTCAGCGCCGCAAATGGGATGTGGCGAGGGAACTCCTCTCCGCTTCCTTGGACAGCCTTTATGGTCAAGAGGGCCTCGAGCTGGGCCTGCGCGTGTATGGCCACGGCACCAAGCATGTGCCTGGTCAGCAGGATTGTGACGACACCGAGCTGATTGTCCCCCTCGGGCCCGGACGGAATTTGATCATCCAGCAAGAGCTCAAAAAACTCCGCGCACAAGGCACCACCCCTATTGCGCGTTCCTTGCTTCGGGCGGCCGATGATTTTGCGCTCCGCGATGGTCCAGGACGCAATGTCATCTTGCTCATCACCGATGGCATCGAAGCCTGTGATGAAGATCCATGTGCAGTATCCCGCGCATTGCAAGCCCAAGGCGTGACCATCAAGCCTTTTATCATCGGCATCGGATTGGATGAAAAGTACCGCGACACATTCCAATGTGTGGGGCGCTATTTCGATGCGTCCCGCCCAGAAGTCTTCGAAGAAGTCCTCGACATTGTGATTGATCAAGCCATTCACAGCACGACAGCGCAGGTGGATTTGCTCAATGGAAAAGGAGAACCCGTGGTGACCAATTTCGCCGTCGACCTCCTGGAACGTCCATCTGGTCATCCCGTATTGGAAGCTGTGCATACTTTGAATTCAGCGGGACTGCCAGACACGCTCTCCATCAACCCAGTGCCCACTTATGACCTTACCGTGCACACCCTGCCCCCGGTTCACGTCAACGGAATCCAACTCAAGCCCAAGGTCCACAACCACATTGCCGTTTCAGCGCCCACCGGCTTCATCGATTTGACAGAAACCCGTCCCCACAGTGCGCTGCTCAATGTTCCGGTCAGGGTTACACAGAAAGACAGCTGCCGCCACATTCACACCCAACGGGTGGGCACCAGAGAACGCTACCTCGCTGGCACTTACGACCTCGAGTTTGCCACAACACCAGTGGTTCGGGTCGAAAACGTGACCATTGGGGACGGACGCATTGTCCCCGTCTCCATTCCCGAGCCCGGACTGCTCACCCTGAACACAGGCACTGCTGGCTACGGAGGCATTCTTTATTTGGGTGAAGGACAGCGCAAAATGGTGGTCCCATTTTCTGGACAAAACCCCTCCGGACGCTTCACTTTACAACCCGGCAAGTATGTGGTGATGTTCCGTGCAAAACATGCATCGAAAACAGACTTGACCGTGACACGGCCTTTGGATATTCGCGCAGGAGGTACACACCACATCGACTTTTGACCATGATCGACTTCATCTCGGCCGACCAGGCCACACTTGACGGCCTGACCCGCAAGGACACCCGCAGCGGCTTTGGACAAGGGCTCCTTGAAGTGGGACAAGCCCATGACAATGTGGTCGCCCTTTGCGCCGACCTGACGGGCTCTCTGAAAATGAACGCCTTCAAAGACGCCTTCCCGGACAGGTTCAAGCAAGCTGGCATTGCCGAAGCCAACATGATCGGCGTTGCGGCGGGCCTGACCATCGGCGGCATCATCCCCTTTACGGGGACATTCGCGAATTTTTCTACGGGGCGCGTCTACGATCAAATTCGACAGAGCGTCGCGTACAGTGAGAAGAACGTCAAAATCTGTGCATCACATTGTGGCCTCACCTTGGGTGAAGATGGTGCCACACACCAAATCCTCGAAGACGTAGGAATGATGAAGATGCTGCCCAACATGACGGTCATTCATACCTGCGACTACGAGCAAACCCGCAACGCAACGCATGCGGTCGCCGCCCATCACGGCCCAGTGTATTTCCGTTTTGGCCGTCCCAAGGTTCCCATAATCACAGAAGCGGACACCCCGTTTGTCATCGGAAAAGCACGCCGGGTGATGACCGGTTCTGACGTCACCCTTGTGACCAATGGTCACCTGGTTTGGAACAGCATTCTTGCCGCCCGTCAATTGGCCGCAGATGGGATTTCTGTCGATCTGCTCGACATGCACACCATCAAGCCTTTGGACCATGCCGCCCTGTTAGAGAGCGTGGGACGCACCCAATGTGTGGTTTCCGCAGAGGAGCACCAGCGCAATGGAGGGCTTGGAGAAAGTATTGCAGCCTGTCTTGCACAGCACCAGCCTGCGCCTCAGCGCTTCGTTGCGGTCGAAGACCAATTCGGAGAAAGCGGAACCCCAGCACAGCTTCTAGAGAAGTACGGCCTCGGGCCAAGCGCCATCGTCAACGCTTGCAAAGAAGCCATCGCTGTGAAACAAGGGATGATGGCCTCCTGAGGCCACCTCATTCAACGCAGCATTCAGTCTCGGGCCGGAGCGCGCACGGCGTCCAAATCCGCGACTGCACTGTACAAGCTGTCTTGCAAGGTGCGTGAAGCAGGCATCAAAGGTGACCTGACTTCCATTCCGCACAACCCCAGCAAATGGCACAAAGCCTTGATGCCCGTTGGGTTGCCTTCTGAGAAGATGCATCCCAAGAGTGGTTGAAAGCACGCCAAGCCTTGCTCGGCTTCTTTGACCGAGCCGAACAAGGCCAGGTCCATGGCAGACGCCCACGCATCTGGATAAGCATTGCCGATGACACTGACCAGTCCATCGCCTCCCAAGGCCATCATGGGCACCGCATTTTCATCGTCGCCGGACAACATCACAAAAGACTCCGGCACCCCTTGACGGATTTCCCGGAAAGCCACCAAATCATCCGTGGCTTGCTTCAAGCCAATCAAAGCTGGACACTCATGGGACAACTCGACTATGGTTTGAGCCGACATGGTCACGCCCGCCCTTGAGGGCACATTGTACATGATAATCGGCAACGGTGCTGCCTCTGCGAGCGCTTTGAAATGCCTTTTGATTCCCTCTTGTCCGGGCTTGATGTAGGCCGGAGGACTGATGAGCAAAGCCGAAAGTCCCTTGGGGTCGAGTGCGGCGATCCGCTCTACCGCTGCCGCAGTTCCGCCTTGACCGTCAAAACCCGCAACGACAGGTAACCTGCCCGCATTGACCTCCATGATGAAGTCCAGCACACGACGGTGTTCATCGCCAGACATCAACATCGTTTCTCCAGTGCTGCCCAAAGCCACCAAGTAATGGGCTTTGCTCGAGGCAACATGGTGCACCATACGCTCCAAAGCAGGAAAGTCGATGTCGCCTTGTGGCGTAAACGGGGTGATCAGGGCCACGCCCAATCCTTGGAATCGCTTGCTCATTTCAAGTCGAGGGTTTTCAGGTAATGAAACGCCAGTTGGACAAAGGATAGCATGTCACCTCCATCCGGCCACGTCAACATAAAGTCCAATGTACCATCATCGGGCCGCATGGGCCCCACCTTGAAAGGGGCTTGTGACCTTCGCATCAGCGCTTTGAGAGGAAGGTTGGACATGTCTTTGTCCAGGGTCAACAGAACGTCTGCCTCATTCAATCCTTTGGGCATGACCTGCGGCAATCCCATCATGTTGCATTCGTCGTGCCACAGGCAACTAAACTGCGCCAATTGAGGGAAGTCAGGGTCTACGCGGTGTCCCTCTCCCAATTTCTTCATGCGCTGCGCCCTGGATTTGGCATGGGCCTTTCGGGTGGTTCCGGTGTATGCCAGAATGGTCCATGAAGCCTCTTCATGCTTTTCCTGTAACCCAGCCACCAGCTCCTTGAGTTGATGCCTTTGGGCCGAATTCACCGCCGGAACCAGAATTCCCACACGCGTGCTGCCTTCTAAACGCTGCCCTTTTCGCGCGCGTTCAGCCAAGGCTTCACGCCCCAACGCCCTATGTCCCAATCGGTTAAATAACTTTCGCATGGAAAGAGTTGACACCACAAAATACAGGGTACTGGCGGCTCAACACAGATTCTCACATGGACAACATGATGAATTGCCAACGGGCCATCACCATTGCATCGGAACCTCGATCAGCAGCAGAGAGCAAGCCGATGTAGCTTCCAGCTCAACCCGGTCTGTATCCCACACGCCAATGGCATCTCGGCGGCCCAGCCTTTCGCCCTCTACCTCGACACTTCCTTCGAGCACCATGACATACAAACCTTGCCCCTTGCCATGCAACGCGTGGCTCAACGTCTCCCCGGAGTTCAACTGACCGGTATGAAACCAACTGCGTTGGTGAATGCTCACACCATCGGCTCCATCAGGAGAGACAATGCAAGTCAGACCCTTCGAATCCAAGCTGTACGCCTCTTGGTCATAACGTGGTTCCAGTCCCTGCTGATTGGGGTAAATCCAAACCTGAAAAAAAGCCACATCCTCTGAGGCACTGTGGTTGAATTCACTGTGACGGACCCCCGTACCAGCCGACATGATCTGCACGTCACCCGTTCGGATCACAGAAGAGTTGCCCATGCTGTCCTTGTGCTCCAAGGCCCCTTGTGTGGGGATGGACACAATTTCCATGTTGTCATGTGGGTGCATTCCAAAACCACCGCCACCAGCCACTACGTCATCATTGAGCACCCTCATGGCACCGAAGTGCATCCGAGAGGGATCGTGCCACTGCGCAAAACTGAAACTGTGATGCGTGTTCAACCAACCGTGGTTGGCGTGACCTCGGTCAGCCGACAAATGGACGGTGAACTGGGGACGTGTGGATTGAAGTGTATCCATAGAAAAAACAGCAGGGGCTGTGGATGCCGCCTCACTCACAGGTACAAGGACACTGCAAACAAGCCAACAACTCCACCAAAAAGAATCAGTGCGCCACATTCTTCAGCTTGTCCGCAAACAAGGCTCGGAATTTTTTGACCTTGGGCCCCACCACCGCGACACAGTAACCCTGATCGGAGTTCCTTGCGTAGTAATCCTGGTGATGGTCTTCTGCCACATAGAAGTGTGCTGCAGGCTCGATGGTGGTCACAATGGGATCGCTCCACAGCCCGGCCTCATCTGCAGCGGCGAGGGAAGCCCGGGCCATCTTTTCCTGCTCTTCGTTTTGAGGGAAGATGGCAGAACGGTATTGGGTGCCGACATCCGCACCCTGGCGGTTTAAGGTCGTGGGATCGTGTGTGCGCCAAAAGACATCCAACAGCTCCTGATAGCTCACGACTTCAGGGTCAAAAGTGATCCGCACTCCTTCTGCATGACCGGTGCGCCCTGAACAGACTTCGCGGTAGGCAGGATTCTTGACATGCCCGCCCGTGTATCCGCTTTCTACATGGTCGACACCCCGCATCTCAACATAGATGGCTTCTGTGCACCAAAAACATCCGCCGGCAAATACAGCGAAAGACTTTCCGGCAGGAGCTGCCTCAGGTTCTGAAGACGATGGGACCATTCCTTGGAGTGAAGTTGTTGAGTGAGCGGAGATGCTATGTGCAGTTTGCCCACAGAGCAAAACTACCATTGCTGTCAAAAAGTGCCGAAGGGAGTTCATGTTTCTCATGATCGAGGAGTATTGATGAACCTCCTCAGTTACAAACCCCGTGCCGCACTTAAAGTTCTCGTATAACTCCATCCCCAACTCCAACGGCGTTCGGGCGCCAAGAAGCCGAGTATGTCACCCGTAGCAAATCCAAGCTGACCAGGACGTCCCTTGGGTGCCCATACCAGCGCCAGTGGTGTGCGGATTCCATGGTCTTGTTGCCAACGCCAGCCTCCCATGATTTGAAAGCCAGCCAGCCGTGTCACCCCTCCCACTCCAATTTCAGTTGGTTGCCGCAGCAAGGCGTCGTTTACCGGAGCCGCGAGCTCTATTCCCACTTTTGCGCGGTTCCCCAACCTCAGACCTCCGTTGAGCCGCACCCGTGTAGGCAGGGCCACCACCCTGCGTTGTGGCGTAGCTTCCAGAAACAACGCTGTGGGCGAAAGTCCTTGGTTCAACAGGTCCAAAACACCCCCTTGGGCGTTGCTCCAACCACTCCAATCCCCCACAGTGCTTTGCAAACTGTAGGATTCTCCTTGCCAGTCCATACTTCCCAAATCGTTGATGGCCAATGATGCAAACCACAGGCCTGCGATTTCAGCACGGACAGCCAAGTCCAAAGCGACACCAAATCCTGCAGGCCTCAGCGCACTGCCCAAAGTGGCGCCTTCTGCCACCAGTTCGGTTCCAAAACCACGGTTGAAAGCAGCAAATGCCGTTTGGTTCTCTACGTCCACCTCATAGTAACCCGTACCTCGGTAGTAGCGGGCTCCCAGCCCAAAGGACAGCGCCAATGTGCGGCTTTGGATCAACTTAAATCCAAACCCTGCGCCATAAGAGCGCACATGTTGCACCGCAAAGGAGCCGCCGTCCAACAAACTGGTGATCAAAGGAAGAGAACCGTTGCTGATGCCTTGATCGGCCATTTCAAACTGTGCATCGGTCAACGAGTCTACATCCACCACACTTCCATCGGTGAGCAACGTGGCATCATAAATGCCCGCTGCAGGTCCCAACAATGCAAACTCAGCCAAGGCCACACTGGGGTTCACTGTGGCTGAATACCGGTCTTCGATCGTCCAAGCCCATCCGCCCCTTGCACCGTGCCGCGACCATCCTACCCACCGTAAATCGACCTGCGCAGAGGTTTGCTTATCGGCCAATGATTGCGCCAATGCCCGCCGTTCCGTGAGGCTCCAAGTCGTCTCAGCTCCAAAAGCATCGACCAACTTGGTTCCATCCAGAAGAGGTGTTTGCAACGCTATACCACCTTCGAATCCGCTGATAAAACGCAGGCGTTCTGCCTTGCGCTTCGCCCTTCTGGCCTTTCTGCTCAGTGAATCCCGGCTGGCATCATTGCGCCACAGCCTGTCAGAATACGGCCTGTCAACGGCCAGCAAAGACATGTTCACGCCAATGGCATGGTGCCCCACTGCAGTGATCCCCGGAATGGGGCTGCCCATCAGGTCCACCCCAGCTTGTCCAAAAACGACAGCGGGAAGGCTGAGCAGGGCCCAACAGCATCCTCCCAGAAAGCGTGAGCTCCTGAGAGCCGAGAAAATCTTCATGTGTTCAAATTACCACACGCCAGCCGAAAGGGTCCTCTCCTTTTCCACGGCGCAGATCATCGAGTGATTTGGCGAGATCAGGCATCAGTTTCCACGTGTCTACCGGGGGAAGTTCCACATCGACTCCGGGGAAACCAATGGCCTCGATCGGCGTCATGGTGGCCGCTGTTCCAACACCGAACGCCTCAGTCAAGGCTCCAGATTCAGCAGCAGCTTTCAATTCAGCCACCGCCACCTTTCTTTCATCGATTTCGTATCCCTTGTAGGCCGCCAAGCGCAGCACAGAATCGCGGGTGACCCCGGATAAGACAGTATCTCCAAGAGAAGGCGAAACGAGCTTGCCATTCATCACGAACACCACGTTCATGGTCCCACTCTCCTCAATGTACTTGTGCTCGACAGCGTCTGTCCACAAAATCTGATCATAGCCTTCACTTCGGGCCATGGCAGTAGGTTGAAGAGATGCCGCATAATTGCCCGCTGCCTTGGCATACCCTGTTCCTCCCGGAGCAGCCCGGGTAAAGAAGGTCTCCACCTTGACGCGCACATTGCCCTTGTAGTAAGGACCGACAGGACACGTGAAGATGATGAACCTGTACTCATCGCTGGGCCTGACCCCTACATGGGCCTCCGAAGCAAACATGAAGGGACGGATGTACAATGAACCTTCTTCACCACCAGGTACCCATTGACGGTCCAATTTCACCAATTCGGTCAAGGCATTCAGAAACAAACCTTCATCCAGCAAGGCCATGCTCATGCGCTCGGCACTTTTGTTGAAGCGGCGGATGTTCTCCATAGGGCGGAACAACGCTACAGATCCATCGGGTTGGCGGAAGGCCTTCATGCCTTCGAAAATCGCCTGACCATAATGCAATGCCATGGCTGCAGGACTGAGCGACATGTCGCCGTATGGGCCAATTTCCCCTTGTTGCCATGCACCATCCCGGAAATCCATTCTGAACTGGTGGTCCGAGAATACGCTTCCAAAAGGGAGATCCTCCAAATTGACCCTGTCAATTTTAGAGTTCGTTACGGTAGTGATTTTAAAGTCAGTCGTCATCAACATGGGCCTATCATTAAGGTCGCTTCTAACACATGGCAAAAGTACAGAGAACAAAAACGGCGTAAACCGCTGAAAATCAGTGCTTCTGCCCGAACAAAAACTTGTTTGGGCTGACCAAGCCGGACTGTACGGCATACATCACAACAGCCGCCGTGTTGTTGGCCCCCAGCTTCTGAAGGATGTTGCGGCGGTGAGTAGTCACGGTGTGTGGACTCACGAAGAGCTTCTCCGAGATCTGTGGGTTTGTAAACCCTTCAGCGATCAACCGGATGACTTCCAATTCCCGCTTGCTCAAGCTCACGCCCAGACAATCGGGATCCACAACGTTCAAGGATTCCAGGTCAATGCCCTCCTTGCGAATGGTCTCGAGGATTTGCCCACAAAAAAACTTGCGGCCTGCGTGTGTTTCTCTCACCGCCTCTACAATCTCTTGAAGGTCGCAGTCCTTTTTGACGTAGCCATCCACACCCGCGCGCAGGGCATGCACCAGAGTGCTGCCCCGTTGGGCATCGGTCAGGGCCAAAATGCGGATGCGCCCCATGGACTTCAGTTTGACAATGGTCTCCACCGTGAAACCTTGTGCCACAAAATCAAGAATGACCAATTCGGGAGAAAAGTGCTCCACCAAATCGAACAGCTCTTGCTCATTTCGGGCATGGCCCACGACCTGATCCAAACCGTGAGAGCGCAAGGTGGCGTGCAATCCACATGCGACCAACTGTTGGCTGTCGGCAATGACGATCCGGGGCATGACCTTATTCAGACTCATTCTAGATAACAAAACTACACGCGAATGGTGAACCACACTGAACCGAGGGCACAGGAGTTCACATCAATTCTCAACATCCATGGACCACCTCCAATACCAAGCCATCCGCAGCTGCCACTGTATTGGGAAAGACCTCCTGGGCTTCCGCAAGCAATGCATCGGCATTTTCGTAGCGGGCCGAAACGTGACCGATGACGAGTTGCCCCACGCCAGCTTGTGCAGCAATGCGTGCTGCTTGCGTCGCCGTACTGTGGAAGGTCTTGGTGGCCCTTTCCTTCATGGCCGCGTCAAACGTGGCCTCATGGTACAGGAGGTTCACGCCTTGCACCCAATCCGATACTTTCTCCCAATAGCGCGTATCGGCAGCGAAAGCATAACTGCGGGGCGGTGGAGGCGCATGACAAGCTTGAGCGCACAACACCACGGTGCCATCAGCACGCTCCACATCCTCTCCCCTTTTCAAAGACAAAATCTCGGTTAACGTCAGCTCGAATTTTCGAATCCAATCGCGCTTTACACCCAACTCTTTTGGTTTTTCCCGCAGCAAAAACCCCGTGGTGGGGATCCTGTGACGCACAGGAAAACTCTCCAAAACCACACTCCCATCCTCAAACAAGACTTCTGGAGTCTCTGTCTGGGTAGACTTAAAATGAAGGGGATAACCACGAACCGATTCTCCAGCCCTTTCGTGCGAAAGGATCAATTCCTCCAACACGGCGGGACCATATACATTCAATGCACGGGTCCTGCCGAGCAAGCTGAACGTAGAGAGGAGGCCAAAAAGACCGAGATAGTGGTCACCATGCAAATGGCTGATGGCGATGTGATCGATCCGCATCATGCGGATTCTGCTGTGCCTCAGGGCAATTTGTGTGCCTTCGCCACAATCCAGCAAGAATTGCTTTTCGTGCACATTGACCACCTGGGCCGTAGGGTTACGCCCTGGAAGCGGCAACGCAGCGCCGCATCCCAAGATGTGGACTTCGAACCTCAAATGGCCAAGGAGACCGAATCAGCGCACAAAAGAAACGCGCAGAACTTCCCTGCGTCCTTCGGCCAGCAATTCCAAGAAGTACACACCAGGTGCCATCCCGTCCATAGAAACCTGTTCAGCAGAAGTGTTGACCTTCCAAGTCCGAACCTGCTGTCCATCCAAAGCCCGAAGCACTGCGACGCTTCCTTCTGCCCCTGTCAAGGTAAACTGACCGGCTGACGGGTTCGGGTAAGTGCGTGGTGTCGCCTTAGAGGCAACATCAATGCTGTTGGTCTCGCCAGCAATCGGGAAAGGAAATCCTGAAAAACTGAATGGCGTAGCCAACGGAAAGCCAAAGACCGTTGCCCAAACTTCGACCTCGAGGCTCAGCATAAAGTCACCGGCGACGGTCGGAACTCCAGAGAACCTGGCACAGTACTGCTGCCCTCCTAAGAATGTGCAGGGGTCTGCACAATCACCCAGGTTGTTGCACTCGTAAGACATGCCGATTTCAGCAAAATCCAGAGTGTCCCCCGCAATAGAGTCGACCAATAAAACGGCGGAAATCACAACCGAATCAATGGGCGCATCCAAAGGCGTCTCAGGCACCACCTCCGATGCCACCGAGGGCACCAAAAGGTGCACATCGTCTGTGTAAGGCACATCAATCTCTGCCGGATCAAAAAAGGTCTCTTCACCATCGGGAGCCAAGCCCCATGGTTCGGCTCCGAAATCAACCTCAAGTGGATCACACTGGGCAGAAACGGTGAGACAGGAAGCGAGGGTCAGCACCATGGTGGCACTGCGGTTGAATGGAAACAACATGGAATAAGGTGTTTTTGAGTTCAAACTCAGAGGTCGCGCTCTACTTCCTCCATAAAGACGAAGTCAATGGCCTCCTTGGCCGTTGGGACGATCTTCAAGACATCATCCAGTCGGCTGATCGTTACAAGCTTCGCCACTGCAGGCTGGAGGCCGCACAGTACGAATGTCCCCTTGGCATCGCGGCAAGCTCGGTGTCCAATGAGCACAGCGCTCAGACCACTCGAGTCGATGTAGCGCGTTTCGGTGAGGTCGAGCACCATGTTGCGGTGACCCTCTTTATTGGCGAGCACCAGCTCACCCTTGAGCTCCGGCGCGCACAACGCGTCGAGCTTCTCCACCTTGGAGGTCACAACGACCACCCTCTCCTGCTTATCGACTTCAAATTTCATGTCACGAATCAGTATCTGTCGAATTTAGGTCAATCCTCCGACCCACCCAATCGACCTGCAAGTAGATACAACACAGCCATACGAACAGCGACCCCGTTTTCCACCTGCTCCAAGATGACAGCATCGCTGCGGTCGGCCACCTCCGATGCAATCTCAACGCCCCTGTTCATGGGGCCTGGGTGCAATATAATGGGCGAATGAGACAGCCGGTTTAAGCGCTCTGTAGTGAGTCCAAAACGCTCGTGATATTCTTCTAGACTGGGGAAAAAAGGCACTTCTGCCCCCTGTCTTTCGAGTTGAATCCGCAGCACATTGGCCACATCGCACCATTGCAACGCCCGATCCATGTCGTGTTCGACCTCTACGCCTAGCGTCGAAAAGTGCTTTGGAATCAATGTGGCAGGACCACACACCATCACTTTGGCACCCAACAACTGCAGACAACGCACATTGGACAAAGCCACTCGGCTATGCCGGATGTCGCCAAAAATGCAGACTTTCTTTCCCGCCAAATGGCCCAACCGCTCTGTCAAGGTGAAACAATCCAGCAGCGCCTGCGTGGGATGTTCATGGGTTCCGTCGCCCGCATTGATAATGGGGACATCAATTTTGGTTGCCAAATAATGGGCCGCACCAGGATGAGGGTGGCGCATCACCACCATATCGACCTTCATGGCCAAGATGTTGCGGACAGTGTCGGCCAAGGTTTCTCCCTTTTTGACACTGGATGAGGCCGCTGAGAAATTGACGACGTCGGCACTCAAGCGCTTCTGCGCCAATTCAAAACTGAGTCGGGTACGCGTGCTGTTTTCAAAAAACAAGTTCGCCACCGTCAAATCCCTCAAGCTTGGAACCTTGCGAATAGGCCGATTGATGATGTCTTTGAATCCCCGGGCTGTCTCAAAAATCAGCTCCACATCCGTCGCAGTAAGACCGCGGATGCCCAACAAATGATGCTGAGAGAAATCAGCCATGGTCTGTCGTTGGATTCATCAATTCTACCCGGTCTTCTCCCCCGTCATGCTCAGACCACAGCACCCTCACGCGCTGGCTGTCCAAGCTGTCCACACTGCGCCCCACGTATTTGGCCTCAATCGGCAACTCCCTTCGGAACCTCCGGTCGATTAAAACGGCCAACTCCACTGTTTCCGGTCGGCCATGGGCCAACAAAGCATCCATGGCTGCTCGGATGGTACGACCTGTAAACAAGACGTCGTCTACGATCACCACCTTCAGGTCTTCTACAGTAAAGTCCAAATTGGTCACTGCAGCGCGCAGAGGTTGGTCCCTGCGTCTAAAGTCATCCCTAAAAAACGTAATGTCCAAGTCGCCAGATCGCGGCCGAATGCCACCAAGGATCTCTTCAATCCGGTCGCCCAATCGCGCAGCCAAATGGATGCCCCTCGGTTGGATTCCAATCAAGGCACTGCTGGAGAAATCTCCATGCTCCTCGACCAATTGATGGGCGAGACGATCGAGCGTCAACCTGAATTGAAGTGGGTTGATGAGGAGTTTCGCTGGACCCATAATGCGGCGCAAAAATAAGGGATAAAAAAAGGGAGGCCCACCGGACCTCCCTTTCTTAATAGATGCGGGCAACTGTGCCTCAAGAAGCGTCGCCGTCTTTGGCGTCCTCAGCCTCGGAGTCGGCCTTTTTGGCCGTCTTCTTGGCTGCAGGCTTCTTGGCTGCCGTCTTCTTCGCTGCTGGCTTTTTGGCTGCCGGCTTTTTGGCTGCTGGCTTTTTGGCCGCTGCTTTTTTAGCTGCTGGCTTTTTAGCTGCTGGCTTTTCTTCCTCAGCGGCCGGAGCCTCTTCAGCAGGTGCCTCTTCAGCGGCCGGAGCCTCTTCAGCAGGTGCCTCTTCAGCGGCCGGAGCCTCTTCAGCGGCCGGAGCCTCTGGAGCTGGTGCCTCTTCAGCGACCGGAGCCTCTGCTGCAGGTGCTTCTTCAGCGGCCGGAGCCTCTGGAGCTGGTGCCTCTTTAGCGGCCGGAGCCTCTGCTGCAGGACCATCTTCCATCTGCTGCTTCAACTGCGACAACACATCGAGGTCTCCGAACGTGGTCTTGGCCTGACGCTCGTTGACTTCGCGCACTGCACGCTGCGTAGCTGGGCTTGAACCCTTATCGCGGTCATCGCGGCGCTTGCGGTCTGTGGTACCTCCACGCTTCTTCGCGGGCGGCTCCTCGTATGTACGCAAGTGCGACACGGTAATGCGCTTGGCGTTGCGGTTGAACTCGAGGACGATGAAATCTGCAATTTCTTCAACCTTGATGTCCGTACCATCCTCGCGCTTGAGGTGCTTGGCCTGGCAGAAACCTTCGACTCCGTATGGAAGCGCCACGCCAACATTGCTGCCGTCGATGGTCACCACAGTGCCTTTGTGGGTAGAACCCACTTCGAACACCGTTTCGAATGTATCCCAAGGATTCTCCTGGAGCTGCTTGTGACCGAGGCTCATGCGGCGGTTCGTCTTGTCCAGCTCGAGCACGACCACGTCGATCTCGTCGCCAACATTACAGAACTCCGAAGGATGCTTGATCTTCTTCTCCCAGCTCAAGTCAGAGATGTGGACCAGTCCATCGATGCCCTCCTCCATCTCGACAAACAAGCCGAAGTTGGTGAAGTTGCGGACCTTACCACTGTGCTTGGACTGCACGGGGAATTTGAACTCGATGTTGTCCCATGGGTCTGGAACGAGCTGCTTCATGCCCAGGCTCATCTTCCGCTCTTCGCGGTCGATGCCCAAGATGATGGTCTCGATCTCGTCTCCCACTTTGAGGAACTCCTGAGCGCTGCGCAGGTGCTGGCTCCAGCTCATTTCGCTGACGTGCAACAAACCTTCGACTCCTTCCGCCACTTCGACGAAGGCTCCGTAGTCTGCCACAACCACCACTTTTCCTTTGATCTTGTCTCCGACGTTGACGCCCTCTGACATTGCATCCCATGGGTGCGCTGTCAGCTGCTTGATGCCAAGCGCAATGCGCTTGCGGTCGTCGTCGAAGTCGAGGATCACGACATTCAAGCTCTGGTCCACTTCGACCACCTCTTCTGGGTGGTTCACGCGGCCCCAGCTGAGGTCTGTGATGTGCACCAGTCCGTCGACTCCACCGAGGTCCACAAACACACCATATGAAGTGATGTTTTTGACCACGCCTTCGAGAACCTGACCCTTCTCCAACCCGGAGATGATCTGGCGCTTCTGCTCCTCCAGCTCGGCCTCGATAAGGGCCTTGTGGGAAACCACGACGTTCTTGTACTCCTGGTTGATTTTGACAACCTTGAATTCCATCTGCTTTCCGACGTATTCATCGTAATCGCGAATGGGCTTCACGTCGATCTGGCTTCCGGGCAAGAATGCCTCGATGCCGAACACGTCTACAATCAGGCCGCCTTTGGTGCGGCACTTGATGGTGCCCATGATGATTTCATCGTTCTCCATGGATGCGTTGACCTTGAGCCAAGCGCTGTGGATGCGTGCAGTCCTGTGTGAAACCACAAGCTGACCGTTGCGGTCTTCTTGCTGCTCTACAAATACAGGAACTGAGTCTCCAACCCGGAGTTCGGGGTTATAACGGAATTCAGATGCGCCAATGACGCCCTCTGATTTGTAGCCAATGTTGACCACAATTTCCTTTTTGCCGATGCTGACGATGGTGCCTTCCACCACTTCAGACTCACGGATCAAGTTGAGGCTTCCTTCGTAAAGGTCCTCGAGCTTGACGCGCTCTTCGGGGTCCATTTCTTCTTTCTCGGCGTCGTCGCCGTCCCAATCGTACTCATCGGAAGGCTCATCCAAGACGCGCATCACCCACGGCTCAGCGGGCTTCTCCTCCACAGGAGCCTCCTCAGCGGGAGCCTCCTCAGCGGGAGCCTCCTCAGCAGCAGGAGCTTCTTCGGCGGGAGCCTCCTCAGCAGCAGGAGCTTCTTCGGCGGGAGCCTCAGCAGCAGGAGCTTCCTCAGCGGGAGCTTCAGCAGCGGGAGCTTCTTCGGCGGGAGCCTCAGCAGCAGGAGCTTCCTCAGCGGGAGCCTCAGCAGCAGCTTCTTCTGGTTTTACTTCTTCGGATGGAGCCTCTTCGGTTGACGGCGTAGCGTCTTGGGCTTCCTGCGGCTGGTCAGCCGCTGCACCCTCAGGTGCATTTGCCTGATCTTCAGGCTTTTGATTTTCTTCGGTCATGAGGACTCGAAGGTCTAATTGTATCCGTAGGATGCGCCGTCCAATCGGAGAGATGAAAAAAGCCCATCAGCGCTGGGCAGAATAAGGCGGCAAAAATAGGGTGAATCTCCCGGTTATCAGTCAAATGGAATGAAAATCAGCCCTCCGATCTCATTCCCTCACCACCTGAGCGTTGGAGAATCCCGCCACCTGGGCTGCACTGAGCCAGTTTTGGGCCTGTTCCTCGGTGACATACGCCGTGCGGTAACGGGTCAAGCCGTCGCTCCTCACCGAGCGAATTTGCCATTGCAAAGGCGCGTCCAAAATCGCATTGGCCAAGCGAACGGGAATGGTGCTGTTGAACACCCCCAGTTCCACACACCAAGCTTCTGCAGCTTCTGCAACGGGCGAAACTGGCACCACGGCTTCTGGCTGTACAACTGCTGGCTCTGTTTGGGTTTCCTCTGAGGCCGCTGCACCGGGAAGCGAAGCCACAGAAGTCAGTGAAGCCTGAGAAAGGGGAATGCGTCTGCCGTTGATGTACACCACGATGAAGGCATCGGTCCGGCCTTGGCCCCTGAGCTCACTGCGGTGCACCTCTGCCTCAGTTTGAGTCGCAAACCTTCCAGAAAACAAGCGCAACCAGCCATCAGAACCCGCATCCTCTCGGGTCAAGGTTCCCAAAGACGCCATGGCCTCGGCATCGGGCACGCCGCGGAAGGCACCGACTTGAACGCTGTACACCCGTCCTGCTATCCCATCCCAAGTGGGGATGTCCTCCCGGCGGGTTGGCAAAGGACTTTCACCAACACCAGAAATAGGAGCGGATGCCATGGGCCTTCCCTCCGGTGATGCATTGATCGCGCCCACAGCGGCACCTACAGGACGCGGCGTCAGCACGTCTCTGCCCGCAACTGAAGCCCGCTCCTCAGCCAAGAGCTCTGGTTCGGGACGCGAAGCACGGACCCTTTCACCATCCACGAACCGCACCACGAAGGCATCCTCATAACCCAAAGCCCGAATGGCATCGCGCGCCGCTACAGCAGGGTCGTACAAATCGAAACTACCCGCCATGTATCGGGTAATCCCGTTGGACAATTTCTGCGCCCACATGGGATCGAATGCAGCGAACAATGCTGCAGGCAAGGCTTTGCGAAAGGCTCCAATTTGAATCTTGTATTCCACACCTTCGGCCAGGGGGGCACCCCGCTCACTCCCAAAACGTTCGGAAGCTGCCTCTTCTGATTCTGCCGCAAAGGGCTGTGCCAATATGGAGCGCTCTAATTCAACCCTGTCGATGGGCCTCAGGGTGAGCCCCCCGCTGCGGCCGCTGTTGGAGGAGCTGCCCCACACCTCCGCTGTTGGCAGGACCAATCCATAATAAGCCACATCGGCATTTTGACGCGCCACGGCCTCTGTCTCCGGCACCGTCCTGACCAGCGCTGCTTCGTCAACAGTGTCTGCCAAATCAACGTCTGATGCTGCAGCAGCGGCTTCGGCCACTTCTGCAGAAACAACAGCGCGAGGAAGGTCAACGGGTGCTGCACCGGACTCGCCTTCAATGATGCTATTGAGGTCTCCTCCTCCTACCCGGGTTTCTTCGAATTCCGACAACGAAACCTCGGCTTCTGCCAGTTCCTCCTCTTGGAATTCGCCGCTCAACTTCCGCTCCAACAGTTCCACGTCTAAAGCACTCAATGCAGCCCGCAATCGACGTTCATTAAAAAACATGCGCTTATCCCATGCCATCCGAGCTGCGCGACCAGCAGCCGTACCTGGGTGGTTCCCTACGATATCGATGCGCTCCAGCCAGGCCGCAAGGGCCTCGCGTTCTGTGGACTCCAAATTCAAGGGCAACTCCGAGCGCTGCATGGCATCCAGCGCGGTCATCAGCGATGCCATGCGCTGTTGCCGCTCCGCCGAGCTGTTTTCCAACACTTCAGTCAAGTCCACACTCTCGGCAGCGGCTTGCCCATCTGCTGACCCGCCATTGATCTCCTCAACAGCAGGTTCCGAATCCGTCATTTCTGGTCCAACCTCCGAAGCAGACGGGCTGTCCATTGGCTCTTCTTCAATGTCCGAGGCCACCCCGTCAGATGCTTTTGACCCTTCTGTTTCTGCAGGTTCTGTGACGTCAACCTCATTGGCAGCATCGAGGGCCGCAGAATCCGGCACACCCGCTGTTCCCTCGGAGACCGCTGGGTTTGATGCCGACACCTCTACAGGGGCTGAAACCACAGATTCTGGACCCTGGGGTACTTTCTC
>CBFHUP010000053.1:0-17367 GCA_965659115.1 uncultured Flavobacteriales bacterium
TGAAACAAACCGTGCCCGTCCATGAAATTATTGTCATAGACAGTGGTTCCGCAGACGGGACCCTCGACATTCTCGCTGAATTCCCGCAAGTGGACCTCATAGAAATTGACGGCTCCACCTTTAACCATGGCCTGACCCGCAACCTCGGCGTGGAAAGGGCCACTGGCGAATTCTGTCAACTCACCGTGGGCGACGCTTACGCTTGCAACGACGTCTGGCTGGAGGAAATGCTCAAGGGCTTCGTCGATGACGAGGTCATGGCCGTCTGCGGCCAGCAGGTCGTTGATCACCTGCCAGAGAACAATCCAATGCAGTGGTTCCGGCCTGCGGGCCCACCTACCTTAAGGAGGGTCCAGCACGAGGATGGGGCCTGGGATCGCTTGAGCCCGGCGGAAAAAAAAGCCGATGGCGGCTGGGACGACGTCAACGCCATGTACCGCAGGCGAGCCCTTCTGGATCAACCATTCCGCGAAACCAGTTACTCCGAAGACAAGGTTTGGCTGGACGAAGCCATGCGAAACGGTCATGCCGTGGTCTACAACTCTGCCGCCCGCGTCTATCACTACCACTTCGAAGACGCGGACTTCATGTACCGCAGGACCATCACCGGGCTGTACTTCAATTACCGGACGTTCGGGACCATCCCTTCCCCGCCCTCCAAACGGGTTAGCCTTCGCGCTTTGGGGCGAAGGGCGAAATGGCTGTATTTCAAAAGCAACCTCAGCATCTCCGCAGCCAATGGTTGGTGGCAATACCACCGCAACAGACTTGAAGCAGGAAGGAAAGGGACTCGAGCCTTCCTTGAACATCTCAAACATGGCGAAAAAGAACTGGACCGCTTCCACGCAGAACTGTGCGGCAAACCGCCCATCCCCGTCAAGCGATCATGAGCAATTCACCCACCGTCAGCGTATTGACCACGGTATACAACCGGGCCAAATTCCTTGGGGAATGCATTGAGAGCGTCCAGCAATCGCGTTTTTCTGACTACGAGCACATCATCGTCGATGACGGCTCAACGGACGACTCTGTTGCGATCGCAAAACGGTATGCCGCCCAAGACTCCAGAATCAAAGTCTTCGTCAACGAAAAGAACCTTGGCGACTACCCCAACCGAAATCAGGCGGCCAAACACGCTTCAGGGAAGTACCTGAAATATCTCGACGCCGACGACCTGCATGGGCCTTGGATTCTAAACGTCATGGTAGACGCCATGGAGCAATTCCCAACTGCAGGTGTGGGATTGTTCGCTCATGGAAAAGGAAGCACACACGTTGCACATGCGCTCTCGCCAGTGGAAGCTTTTAACGCCCATTATCAAAAAGGCATTCGCATTTTCAGTCGATCGCCTTTGGGCGCCATCATACGGAGAAGTGCATTTGAAAGCGTCCAGGGATTTCCCAACCTGCAACATATAGGGGACCATGAATTGTGGCATCGAATCGCCTCCTCTTTTGACGTGGTGGTCATGCCATCCAAAATGGCGCACTACAGAATTCATGACGACCAACAAAGTGCGGACAACAGAACTGACCTCAGCGTCCCCTTCAAGTACTACGACGCTGCTATTCGTGGAACGACGCAACCCCATTGCAACGTTTTAGGACCAGAAATCCAAGAACGCATCCTCACCATCATCCGCCGGCGTCAAGCGCGTACAGTGTTGGTTTTGCTGCGCCGATTGAGATTCACCGATGCGCTCCGCCTCAAAATCCAAAGTGGCTTGACTTGGGCACAACTGACGAAGAATGCGCGATGAGATTGAGCATTCTCATCCCATGCTTCAACGCGTCGGCACATCTGGAACCGACGCTGAAATCTGTGTTAAGCAACATGGAAATGGACGATGACATCATCGTAGTAGACGACCATTCCCAAGACGACTCAACGGCACGCGCCAAACACATCCTCAGTCAAGCCAACGTTCATCACACAGTGACCACCAACCCGGGGAAAGGAGCATGTTCAGCAAGGAACCATGCCTTTTCGCTGGCCCAAGGTGAATTGATCCAATGGCTGGATGCCGATGACATCCTCGGTCCTGACAAACTCGCCAAACAACGCCAGCATCTGGAAGCGCAATCATCAGAGCTCGTGGTCTCCCCATTCGCCTCGTTCATCGGCACACCGGAGCATGGTACGATCAATGAAAATCGAGACTGGTCCAGTCCACCAAACCCAACGCCAGCCGACTGGCTCGCCTCTGGACAGATGACCATTCCCGCCTGTTGGCTCGGTCACCGATCCGTGTTCGAAAAAGCAGGGAAATGGGATGAATCCCTTCTCGTGAATCAGGACGGCGAGTACTTCGCTCGCGTGCTGGCGGCAGCGAACCGGCTCCGTTTCGAAGGCACAGTGCACGTTCATTATCGGAAAGGCAATCCGGGCTCGGTATCCCGATTTTCTGCTGAAAAGGCGGACTCTCTTTTCCGCAGCATTGAGTCCATTCACACCACAGCATCGAGCCTCAAGACGTCTGAGAGGATGCAGCAAATGGTGGCGAACAAATACCAACACGCGATTTACACCGCATTCCCACACTGCCCAGAAGGAGCAGCACGCGCCAAAGCAGCATTGAAGACCCTCCCCAAACCCACCATCTCCAACCCCAATGCCGTCAGCACATTGAGCAAGGGCATCTCCTTCCTTTTGGGCTGGAAGTCCCTCACGCGACTGCGCATGCTAAAAACCCAATTTCGAGCGGCATGAAACGGAAGGTCGCCATCGTGACGACAAAGCAGCCTGGGACCAATCCAAGGGTGCGGAAAAGTGCCGATGCACTCAGCGCTGCTGGCTTTGACGTTCACGTGTTTTACGCCTACACCGCAAGTTGGGCAGACGCGGCAGACGAGATCACATTCGGTCGCGCTCAGTGGCAACACAAACGGGTGGGAGGGCACCCTGTCGTCGAAAAGGCAGTTTACTTCAAGGCCCGCTTCAGAAGCAAATTGGCCGGTTGGCTTGGCCTGTCTGAGATGGAACTTTGTCCCTCACTCCCAGACTACATCCGCTCCCTCAAAAATCTGCAGCCGGACATCGTCATTGGACACAACCCAGGCTCTCTGCCCATTCTGCACAAATGGCATAGCTCAACGCGTGGAGAAGTTGTGTTCGACGCAGAAGACTATCACCGAGGAGAATCCTACTGGGTCCGAGTCGGCCGGGAACAAACCGTCATACAACTGGAAGACAAGTGCCTTGGTGCTCTCCAAGCCATGACCGCTGCGAGTCCGCTGATCGCCAGAGCCTACGAGCAACTGTATCCGCACCTGATTGTGGTCACCGTCAACAATGCATTTTCCCGAGACTTGCTCCAACCCTTTCCCGAGCCGGAAACTGGTCCCCTGAGGGTCGTCTGGTTTTCTCAGGTTTTGGGGTTGGACCGAGGGTTGGGGGAGTTCCTCCGGGGAATGTGCCAGGTGCCGGACGTCCCCATTTCCATCACACTCGTGGGTTTGGGCAACCCGAACAAACGGGACGACATCGCCACCCGCATCCAGTCACCCCTTCATCAAGTTGAATTCGTCGAACCGCTTCCTGAAAAGGAACTGCTTGCCGCATTGGGACGCCATGAAATCGGTCTGGCCCTCGAAGTAGGCTCCCCTGTCAACCGTGACATCTGCCGAACCAACAAACTGTACACCTACCCACTTGCCGGCTGCTACATGCTGGCTTCGAAGACCTCCGCACAACGCGATTTCCTCCGCGAATGGCCGGACACTGGATGCGCCATTGATCTGGGTGAGCCTTCATCCATTGCCCAAGCCTTGTCTTGGGCCTACGAAAAGCGAGACGAGCTTCTCGAGAAGCGCAGGTCCAGTTGGGAGCAGGCCAACACGACGTTGAATTGGGAAACTGAGTCCAAGCCTCTAGTCCAACTCGTCCAACGCCTCACATCATGATCGGAAGGACCATACCCATCGCGATGCTGCATCATGTCAGCAACAAGGCGTCATGGGATTCCTTGCGTCCTTACGTGATCAGAGAAGACACCTTTACCCGGTTCTTGGATGCCATCCAATTCATGGGGCGGCGCACCACGAATTTCAGGCGACTCCATGAAGGCGTTCTTCCAACCCGGCGGGACGTCATCCTCACCTTCGACGACTGCGGAAAGCACCTGCTTGACTTTGCTGTTCCTGAATTGGTTCAGCGCAACATGACGGCCGTGTTCTACATGCCCACAGCCGACATTGGCGGTCACAACTCGTGGAATGTCGCAGAAGGCAAGAGCAAAGTGGAGTTGATGAACGACGCGGACTTGCGCGATCTCGAAACGGCCGGAATGGAAGTGGGCAGTCACTCCCACGACCACATCCATCTGGACCGAGAGGACAAAAAACAAGTTCAATACCAACTTCAGAAGAGCCAAGACATCTTGACCGACATTTTGGGCCGGCCAGCTGTCAGCATGGCCTACCCCTATGGCGGGATACCCCATTCGTTCAACGACCTGTCTGAATTCGGCTATCACCATGCATGCTCGATTTTCAGTGAACGACCTTCTTCTTGGTCGAGGCGTCGGTTCATCGTGCACGATGACGATTCCAACTGGTCCCTTCGGTGTAAGCTGCACCGCACCTACGGGCTTTACCGCTCTTGGTCAGACTCACGTTCAGGACAAACGGCGTCATGAAACAGATGCTGATTGTCCAACCGCATTGGCCCCCCTCCAACCTGGTCGGGGTACACAGGGTGCGGCTCATTGCCAACGAACTGCACACTCTGGGCTGGAAAGCGGTGGTCCTCGTCGTCGATGAGCGAGACTATGAGAAGGAACTCGTTCCGGAAACCACGCGGCTGGTGGCACCAGAAGTCGAGGTCATCAAAGTGCGCGTCCCTGAAGCACCCAATCTCATGGGGAAGCGACTCTATGGAGACATCGCCCTTCGCGGATGGAATCCTCTGAAGAAGGAAGCCCTGAACATCCTCCAGAAACGGGAGATCCATTTCATCTGGTTTTCTCTTCCTCCGTGGTACATCGCCCTGCTCGGCCCCATCCTCAATAAGAGAACCGGAGTGCCCTATGGAGTGGACTATCGAGACCCTTGGATCTATCAATTGGCCCCGCACGAGAAAGGGATCAACCGGGCCTTCTTCACCCTGATGGCTGCAAGGATGCTCCAGCCTCTGGCCCTGCGAAGCGTCTCGCTGGTCACGGGTGTCTCAGATGGCTACGTTCAAGGCGTTCGCGATCGATATCGACGCATGGACCACGTTCCCTTTCTAACGTTTCAGATGGGGTTTGCACGAAGGGACCATGTCATCGATGTGGACTTCACGGTTCCTTTCACTCCTGGAAAGCGCACTTACGTTTACGCCGGCGCCCATTGGTCGATGGGCGCCCCCCTGTTCACCCTTTGGCTCAAGGCCCTCGCCACACTGCACAAAGCCTCCCCGCTTGACGATGTCGAATTCCTCTTCATCGGAACGGGACGTCCTGACCTGCCCAGCATCGCCGGCCAAATCGAAGCGTTTGGCATCAGTGACATCGCCCGGGAAATCCCTGAAAGGCTGTCGTACCTCTCCGTACAGAAAATTCTACGCGAAAGCGACGGAGCCATGGTCATCGGATCGATCGAGCCGCATTATTCTGCCTCGAAAATTTTCCAATGCTTGGTGACAGCTCCCCGCCTGTTCGCCTTCTTTCATGCAGAGAGCGAGGGAAGGTCCGTTTTGGAACAATGTCAAGCCGACCCATTCTATGTGCCCTTCCATGAGGACACCGAAGAAGCCGCCGTACTGGACGAATTGGCACGGAAAATCGCAGACTTCGCCAATCCCGAACATCCGTGGGAAGCGAACCTTGATCCTCTGGAAGACTACACGACCAACCGGAATGCCCGTCACTTCCTGTCCGCTGTGGAACAGGTCATTGCCTCCACGTCATGACCCATCGGCTCGCCATACTCAGCACCCATCCGATCCAGTACAACGCACCGTTGTTTAGGATGCTGCATGACGAGGAGGAGCTGGTGGTTCAGGTCTTCTTCAGCAAGACTTGGGACCAGGTGAAATACGATCCCGATTTTGGGCAGGAAGTCGTTTGGGACATCCCTGTCTCGGAGGGGTATCCCCACTCCACGCACAACGCCTCCTCAAAGGCCGGGAAAGAAGCACTCTGCACGGCCATCAAGGCCTTCAAGGCGGACGCTCTCCTCGTGTACGGCTGGAATTTCCCAGGCCACTTTGCCGTGATGCGCAAGCTCCACGGCACCCTCCCCATCTGGTTCCGCGGAGACAGCCACCTGTTGAATCCGATGCCCATTTGGAAGAAGGCGATGAGAAAGGCCATGCTCAATTGGGTCTATCGACACGTGGACGTGGCCTTCACCGTGGGCACCGCAAACGAAGCCTATTACCGTTGGAGCGGCCTCAAGGAAAGCCAACTCATCCGAGCACCCCACGCTGTGGACAACGCCTATTGGCTCAAAAATGAAGCGAGTAGACAGAAACAGGCCGTCGAATGGCGCAACGACCTGGGCATCCCACAATCCTCCCCCATTGTAGGTTTTGCTGGCAAACTGGAACCTTTGAAACAAGTTGGGAAGCTCATGGACGCTGTGTTGCTAACGCCAGAGGCACATTTGGTCATCGCAGGCACTGGCGCTTTAGAACAGGACCTGAAGGCTCGTCACCCCAACTCCAACCGAATCCACTTCCTGGGCTTTGTGAATCAATCAAAGATGCCAGTCTTCTATCGCATGTTGGACGTGCTTGCCTTGGTCTCGAACAGCGAGACTTGGGGGCTCTGTCTCAATGAAGCCATCCTCTGTGGAGCCAAAGTCTTGACCTCAAATAGAGTAGGCGCTTCAAAGGACATTTTTGCATTTGGTGCCGTGGGCGGCATCGTTGTCTCCAACTCAAAAACAGAATACTGGGGGAATCAACTCCTCCATGTTCTCTCCCTCCCCCGCCCGAGAGAGGCTCGCAGTATTTTCTCGGAACAATTCTGTCCCCAAAGCATGGTCTCAGCGCTGGTCGAACAATTTCAAAAATGAGCGAGCATCACGGCCATATCCTCTGTGTCATTTACGGAAATGACCTCTTCGGAAGTGAACGGGGTACCCTGCGGGCAGCACGCAGTCTTCAGGACGCTGGATACAAAGTCACCATCGCCGGATCAAAAAGAAAGTCCGGTGGAGGAGAAGTGGGAGAGGCAGCAAGAGCACAGGGCCATGATGTCAAGCTCATTCAATTTGGAAGCCACTTAAAGAAAACGTGGTTGCTCTACAATCGGCATTATCGAAAAAGCACTTGGCGTCAAATCAAATTGAGCCACCGACAATTTCGCACCATTGTGCGCGACTGCCAACCCAGTCACATCATGGTATGCACCACCTCTGTATTGCCATACCTCATTGGCTTTCTTCTCTTCACGCGGATACCCATCATCTATCGAATGGGAGACGCCCCTGTATTGCAATCACCATTACACAGACGACTCTGGAAGTGGCTCATTTATAAATCGACAACCATTGTCACCATCAGTGACTACATGAAATCCTTGCTGCAACGGCATGGGCGATTTCTCGTTCGACCAGAAAAGGTTCACGTCATCCGGAACATTGCACCGATCAGAACAACGATTTTTGACAAAGCACTCGCCGCAAAGCTCAAGCAGACCAAACGGCCGTTTCAACTGGTGTTCGTAGGACAACTGACTCCCCAAAAAGGCACTCGAATTCTAATTGAAGCGCTTTTCGAATTGAATGACCCCAACATAGGGTGCTGGATCATTGGCAAGGGTATGGGCAACACATCCTTCGCCGATGATTTAAAGCAATGGGTAGAAAATACAATGACTCGAACCAACATCGAAATGCTGGGTTACGTCTCGGACCCGAGGCCTTATTACCAATCAGCCGATTGGCACATCACCCCATCCATTTACGAAGAACCCCTTGGGAATGTGGTCCAAGAGGCTCAGCTCCAGGGAACGCCCAGCATCGTCACCAAAAAAGGCGGCTTACCGGAGCTCCTCAATCATCAAGTCACGGGGTGGATTTTAGAGGGTGAGACGAAAGAGTCCATCGTCCAATGCATCCGCGGCCTAGTGAATTCTCCGGCATGGATAAAAGGCATCGAAAAGACCATTCTAGACAAAAACAAGCAGTATGGACTGCATGAATTCAGCCAAGCATGGCTGGAAGCCGTGGATGCACAGTGAATCGCCCTCAAGTCATAGAATCCCCTTTCATTGGCCTGTTGCTCATCGCATCAATGGTCTATGGTTCACTCTCACCAAACCCCATAGAGACCATTTGGACAGGCTTTGCGCTTTGGTTAACCCTGCGGTTGTTTTGGTGGCAACAGGCCCCGGGCGTGTTGCTTTGGGCCTTGGTTATTCCCTTCATTGAATCCCATGGTGTCATTCTCGAAGCAAACAACCTTGGAGCCACTTTAAATGAAGTTTACCCAGAGACAGGAAGAGATACGTTTTGGGCTTCCAGTCTAGGCTACGTGTCCGTGATGCTCGGCTTTTCCTGGGGAGCACGCAACACTCTCCATGGCCTACCTAGCGGAGAATCATTGAGGGACGCGGCCAACCAGCTTGACTTCAAGCGCATTTTTCTCGCCGTGCTCATCGCACAATTCGTTGCTCAATTCACCCGTCAAATCATCCCTTACGGCAGCAGCTTAAGCCAGATCGAAGCCTACATATCTGGAGTGTCTACCGCCAGTATACTGGTTTTATCCTTCCACTACTTTCTCAAGAAAGAGAGCAAATGGCTCTTCTACGGGTTTTTCGCGTATTTCTTGGCGACCAGTTTTTACAGCTACTTCTCCAGCTGGAAAACCCCGATTACCATTTTGATCGCAGCATCCATGGTCAACTTCACCGAATTCAAAGGCCGTCATATTCTGAGACAGCTGCCCCTTATCGCCGGCGGATTCGTTTTGATTTTCGTTTGGCAAACGGTGAAAGGGGAATATCGCGAATTCCTCTCCCAAGGCGAACGCAGCCAGGCCATCCGCGTCACCCAGACGGAAGCATTGACGAAATTTTCCGAACTCGCCACGGATGCGCTACAAGAGGACACTCTTCTGAATGACAACATCGTAGGTGATACTTACAAACGCATCGGCTATGTTGAATACTTCGCCGCCGCCGTTGGAAAGGTGCCCAGCGAAATCCCACACGAAAAAGGCAAACTCCTCTCTGAAAGCATCGGATTTGCCCTCATTCCCCGAATCATCAACCCCAACAAAGGTGTCAAAGATGACAAGGCCAAGGTAGAGCGCTACACAGACTACTACTTTGGGGCAAATTCCATTTCATCATTCAGCTTAGGTCACTATTGCGAAGCCTACATTGATTGGGGTCCATTCTGGATGCATCTGCACCTGTTCATCTATGGCTTATTCGGCGCCCTTCTTCTTCGACTCACCATTCAAAGAACATCCGCATTCAATGCACTGCTCAAATGGGGAATCCTCTTTGCAATTCTCTCGGGCTGGGGCACATACCAGCAAGACATGGTGACTGTCCTTGGACGGACGGTCTGGGGCACATTTTGCCATCTCATTCTCTTTTATCCGTTATACCGCTGGATCAATGGATGGATCAAGCGTTAACCCTCGTAAGAAACAGAGACAATCTGTCACGTGGGTGCACCGCAAGCCGCGTAGGCTGGGCAATTTTAGCATGGAAGCCACCTTTCGCAGGCTACATCATGCCTGGAAAGAGTGCCCCCCATCCGAACACACGGTCTCCGAATTCAGCAAGGGCATCCTGCCCCGGTGGCGCATCTGGTGCGAAGTAAGAAAGTTGGATGCTGACATCCTGCACATCACAGGAGACATCAACTTCGCCTGCATCGCCCAAAGACGGAGAGGCCGAAAAGTGGTGCTGACCATCCACGATGTGGGCATGTTGGACGAAGGGTCGTGGGTGATGAGAGCCCTGAAGACGTGGTTCCTGCTTCTTTGGCCATCCAAATCCTGTGACGCCATCATCGTCGTCTCCGACACGACCAAGCAGGACATCCTGTCCCGTTGTTCCTATCCGAAACACCAAATCCACGTCATCCCCTCTTTCATTTCGAGCCACTTTCGAGAGCGGGAATCGCAGCCTTCAGGCGGGCCACAGCGCATCCTGCACATCGGGACCGCCGCGAACAAGAATCTGGACGGGCACATTACCGCATTAGACGGCACTGGACTTCACCTTACGATCATAGGTGAACCGAACAAGGAGAACCGACGTCAACTCGAATCCGCCGATCTCTCCTTCGACGTCCGAACTGGTCTCTCAGAAGAAGAGATGCAGGCCGCCTATGCCGAGTCGACTGCACTCCTTTTCTGCTCACACCTCGAAGGCTTTGGCATGCCCATCGTCGAAGCGCAAACGATTGGTGTGCCCGTCATCACAAGTCATCATGATCCCATGCTCCACGTCGCCGGAGACGGCGCCTTGTTCTGCGACCCGAGAGACCCGGAATCCATTCGCGAGCAAGTGATGTCCATCGTCCATGAGAAGGAAATCCGGGGTGCCCTAATAGAAAAAGGGAAAGCCAACGCGCGCCGGTTCAATCCCCAACAGGCGGTGACCGCTCACCAAGCAGTGTATGCCGAACTTTGAGCCGCACAAGTCTACCTATACCCCTGCAAAATGGAACGCCCGCACTCCCTCTACTCCACCTGGTCTCCCAAACAGGAAATGGGTGTAAGGGGAACAGTGCGCCACCTCGCATTGAATCTCCTTTCCACGGCGAACGCGGGAAGAGCAAACACAGCGCGGAGCCAGTCTTACGTTCAGTTCCTCTACATCCACCATGTGTTTGCAGATGAAGAGAAGGCCCTGCGCCAGCTTCTCATCAGCCTGTCTGAGGATTACACCCTCCTCTCCCATTCTGACGCCGTCAACAAGGTCAGAGAAGGCAACATTGACAAGCCCTACCTGAGCTTCAGCAGCGACGACGGATTCCTGAACAACCTCAAAGCGGCAGACATTTTCCAAGAGTTCAACATCTCCGCTTGCTTCTTCCTCAACCCAAACACAATTGGCCTGACAGACATAGAGGCCACCACCCAATTCTGTCGCTCCAGACTCAATGCCCGTCCTGTGGAATTCCTCAATTGGAATCAGGTTGAACGCATCCAAAAGCAAGGCCACGAAATCGGTTCCCACAGCTTGGCCCACCTGAACCTAGCGACCCTGTCCGCAACTGACGTCAAAGAGGATCTAGAACAATCCAAGGCGGCACTCGAACAGCATTGCGGCACTGTGGAGCACTTTGCTTTCCCTTATGGCCGGTGGTCCAACTTCAGCAAAACCGCATTCCAAGCCTGTCTGGAAGTGGGACACACTTCGTGCGCCACAGCAGAGCGCGGATGCCATGTCAATAACACGCCACTCGACTTGACGCGCAACCTCCTTTTCCGCGACCAGGTCATCCTCGGCTGGCCTGAGCGGCACATCCGCTACTTCATCGGACGGAACCTGCGACGCAGTCCTGCCTCCACCAACGAATTGGCACCATGAGTTTGAATGTGGCCATCATCACGAGTTCAGAATGGGGCAGTGCCACCCACCATCTCCCTGTGCTCCTGCAAGAGGCGAAGAACTATCACATTTCGACCGTGCTGCTCAACACAGCCAGCACCCCGAAAAATGGGCGTTGGGCCAAGCGCAAAATCAAGAAGATCCTGAACATCGGGCCGCTCGGTGCGCTCATCGGCTGGCACATGCGGCAGTGGTACACCACGGACGTTTCCGACCTGTTGGACATGACGTCCATTGGCGCAACAGCAACCAACTATAACCTCGCCCTTCATCGAATTGATGGATTGAACAGCCGAGCCATGCAAGAGGCGCTGGAAACCTGCGGTGCCGACGTGGCCATCAGCTTGGGCAATGGATTCATCACCCCACGCATCTTCTCAACGCCTCGCTTCGGGATGCTCAATGTGCACCACGAAGAGCTGCCCAAATTCCGAAACGCCCAAAGTGTCATCTGGCAACTGCACGAAAGCCGCAGCCATACTGGGTACACCATTCACGAGGTGACCCGTCAAATCGACGGAGGCCGCATCCTGAAGCAGGCGTCCCACCCCATCCATTTCAAGGACACGCTGCGCGAGACCGTCAGCCAAACCTATTCGGCCACTTGGGACGCCGCCGCCCTTGGCCTCGCTGACGTACTTAACACCTTTCATGCCCACCTAGAACATGCAACGGCACAAGAGAAAGGCGGGCATTTCACGACCCCGACATTCAGACAATACCTCCGCATCCACCAAGAATGGAAGCGCCTGAAATCCACAACCCCATGAAGTGGAGCAACTTGGAGCGAATCGTTCACCCGACATGGCCAGCTTTGGCCTTGCTCGCATCCCTGACCATCGTGATGTACGCCATTCCCAGGGGTCTGGATTTGACGGACGAGAGTTTGTATGTTTTGCTTGCGCAGACCGATGCGCCACGATCGTTGTCGGTGATTCACTCCCAATTGCTCTTCCAAGGGTTGGAGTCCATCACTGGTGTCACATTGGGAATCCGCGGCTTGCGGGCGGCACGGCTGGCCCTCCTCCTGATCAGCACCAGCTGGCTAGCGTGGGTGCTTTCCCGCAGCGTTGGGCAGGAGAAAAAAGCGCTGTTTCTTTCAGCTGCTCTGGCCTATTGCTTTCTGCAATACACGGGAAACGGACGCATCTTTTCTCTGGGGTACAACAGCATCAATTGGACCTGTGGAGCCGTTTTCCTCGCCAGTTGGGTGCGGTGGGTTCGCGATGCCCGACCGCGGGCACCATTGGAAATGGGGGTGGCACTGGCCGTGATGTGGATCACCAAATTCCCCAGCGCAGTCCTCATGGGAGGACTGGGAATCTTGGTCGCCATGTTCCATCCGGAAGTCCGAGGTCCACGGCTCTTTCGCGCAATCGGCCTTGCTCTGATTCCTTTCATCGGCATAATGATTCTGGCCCCACTGGGTGGCCATGAAGTTTGGCCTTGGGCATACCTAGACACGATGGCGGCCTCACAAGACGAAAAGCACGCCACCGGTTCTCTGCTTCTTCACTCGCTCAAGCAAATCGCCCGGGCCTATCTGCCTCTTGTGCCGGTCGCCATTCTCGGTTTTCTCGGGCGTCGCCATCGCGCCCGGGACACCCACGATAACTGGGTCATCATGGCCCTGACGGGGGCATTTGTCGGCGTGGCCTGTCTCGACTTGATGACGTTACGAAACTTCCGAATGCTCTACTGGTGGTTGTCCGCCGCCTTGCTCACCTGGAGTTGGAGTCGGGCGAAATCATCATCGCAAAGGCTGGCAGGCCTTCTCTTCCTGCTGGCCCCCATCGGGCTGACGATGGGCACGGACGTCGGTTGGCCCGGACACCTCATGCCAGTCAGCGGTCTGATGTTCATCGCCGCCCTGTGGCTGGCCCCAAAAGGATGGGGCAGCTTGGCGTGCCTCGCCGTTCCCCTGCTCATCCTGCCCGACATCGGCCTCCACCCGTACCGACAAGCGCCTTTGAGCAAAGCCAGTCATTCCCTTGTGTTCCGCGGCACTGGCGAAACCCTTCTCTTGTCATCCGCTGCCCAGCACTATTTGGACTCCATTCAATGGCTGACCGCTCCCTATCCTGTCCCACTCATTGGCTCAGACCGGTTCTACGGCGAAATGCTCTCCCACAGTCCCCACAATGTTAGTGGCCTTCTGTGGTCCGCCGAGTCGCTGGCGCCCACCCACATCGCCGACTGGAACGATCATGACTCTCTGCTCTTCGGCCTCTGCAACAGCACTGAACGTCAACTTTTTCAAGACGCAATGGATGGCTTTGAATGGACACCACTGGGCAAAGTGGACCGTCGGCCTTATTTGAACGAAACCGGTCGATACGGCTGGGGCATCCCCGCACAAAATGCCCATGTCGAACTCTTCCTCTTGACCCAATCCCCATGAGCATCGAACACCTCTCGTGGGACTCGGACTTCTTCGGCCGCAGCATTGGTCGATGGCGCACGCCCAACATTCAAGCCGATAACCTGCCTGACCCTGCGGGCTTCGAGCTCATTTACGTGGAGGTCCAAGAGACCCCAGAGCCCACGTTGAAGGCAGAAGGTTGGCATGACGCTGGCCGAAAGTTGACGTTCACCGGCCCTACATCATCGGCCCCCGTGGACGATGCCATCCGCACGCTCACCCATCGCAACACCGAACTGGAAGAACTGGCTTGGCTGAGCGGACACCAATCCCGGTACAAGCTAGATCCTCGGTTCACAGACGCCGAATTCAAGCGGCTCTACACCCGGTGGATTGACGCTTGCCTCGAGGGGCAATGGAACGCCCGCATCCTCGGCCTTGAATCCAACGCACAATTGGCCGGTTTTGTGACCGTAGAGTCGATGGAGGATCACGCAAGGATTGGCCTGATTGCCGTGCACCCCAACCATCAAGGCCAAGGCCTTTCAGGCCGCCTGATCGCGGCAGCCCGATCAACCGCCAAGGTCCAAGGGCACTCGGAATTGAAGATCAGCACGCAGGGCAGCAACGAAGCCGCAATTAATGCTTATATTCATAGAGGGTTTAAAAAAATGAACTCGACTCACTATTATCACTGGTGGGTGGAGCAATGAATCCATGTCTTCGCTAACCAAAATCGACAAAACCCGTCTCTCCGTGGTCGTCCCCGTCTACCGGGGTCGGGCCTTTGTTCGTGACCTAGTCAAGCGGGTCCAAGCCTCAGTCAGGGAAACCGGACTTGTTCCGGATCTGATTCTCGTGGATGACCAATGTCCAGACCAGTCATGGACTGAAATCGCAGCGGTGTGCGCTGAACACAATTGGGTCCAAGGTATTCGTTTGTCACGAAACTTTGGTCAGCACAATGCCATCACAGCAGGCATGGCCCATGCCTCAGGAGAATGGGTGGTGGTCATGGATTGCGACCTCCAAGATCGACCAGAAGAAATACCCAACCTCTTCCGGAAGGCGCAAGAAGGCTTTCAACTGGTTCGTGCCTGTCGCAAGGTTCGACAGGACAGATGGCTGAAGCGCCAGAGCTCCATCCTGTTCAATCGCCTCTTCTCCTATCTCACCGGGACAAGGAAGAACCCCGAAATCGCCAACTTCGGCCTCTACCACCACGACGTCATTCAAGCAGTCTTGGACATGGGCGACCGCATTCGGTTCACCCCTTCCCTCATTGAGTGGGTGGGCTTCAAGGAGGCCCAAATCGAGGTCGAGCACGCAGCCCGCGAGTCCGGCTCCTCGAGCTACTCGTGGTTCAAGCTGTTTTCACTGGCACTGGACAATGCCGTGGCTTTCTCGCTCAAGCCCCTTCACTTGACTTTGCGACTCGGCTTCTTGCTCGCCTTCACAGCCATCCTGATGGCCATATTCACCATCTACCAAAAAATCAATGGAACCATCGAAGTACCTGGTTACGCCAGCATCATGATCTCCATTTGGTTCCTGAGTGGCGTCATCGTCTCCGTCCTTGGCGTCGTCGGCCTGTATGTGGGCTATGCCTTCATGAATACGAAGGCCCGGCCCCATTTTCTAGTCCAAGAGCACCTGAACTCCTCACAATCATGATTCCTTTCAATCGATCGAGTCTCGAAGGCAAGGAACTCGAGTACATCATGCGCTCGGTCCTCAGCGGCGCCATCTCTGGAGACAAAAGGTTTTCAAGAAAAAGCGAGGCCAAGCTCAGCGAATTCGTGGGTGGAGGCACCGTCAAACTCACGACCAGCTGTACCCATGCATTGGAAATCTGTGCCTTGCTGTTGGACATCCAACCCGGCGATGAAGTCATTGTTCCGAGCTACACGTTCGTGTCTACAGCCAATGCTTTTGCATTGCGCGGTGCCAATATCATTTTCTGCGACGTTCGCCCGGACACGCTAAACATGAACGAGGCCTTGCTGCCCGACTTGATCACAGACCGCACCAAAGCCATTGTTCCCGTCCATTACGGCGGCGTCGCCTGCGAAATGGACACCATCAACGCACTCGCCCAACAACACGGAATCGTGGTCATTGAGGACAATGCCCACGGTCTGTTCGGATCATACAAGGGCAGGCCACTGGGGAGTTTGGGGGCCATGGCCACCCAAAGCTTCCACGAGACCAAGAACATCACCTGCGGTGAGGGGGGCGCCATCGTGCTCAATGACCCGCGCTATGTGGAGTCCGCCGAAATCATCCGGGAAAAAGGAACCGACCGCAGCCAATTCTTTCGGGGCCAGGTCGACAAATATTCCTGGCGGGAGTTGGGCAGCAGCTATGTCATGAGCGACATCCTAGGCGCCTATCTCCTCGGACAACTAAACAATGCCGAGTCCATCCAAGCCAATCGCCATCGCGTCTGGGATCACTATACAACAGAGCTCGCCTCATGGGCCACCGCCCAATCCGTCACAACGCCGACCGTCCCCGACCACTGCGAGCACCCCGCCCATCTGTTCTATTTGCTTCTTCCGGATCTCGACACCCGCACCCGCTTCATTCAACACATGAAGTCCCACGACATCCTGACCGTCTTCCACTACCTCCCCCTCGAAGACTCGAAGTATGCCCATTCCAAAGGGTGGAACAATCAGCACTGTCCAGTCAGCCAAAACATTAGCAAACGCCTCGTTCGCCTCCCTCTCTACACCACCCTTTCCAAAGAAGAACTGATGCTGATCACAGAAACGTGCCAGTCTTTCTCAGTGTAACATGCTCTTCAACAGCCCTGAATTTCTGCTTTTTCTGCCGATTGTTTTTGGGCTGTATTGGTTTGTCACCCAACGCAACCTCAAGGCGCAGAACCTCCTGCTACTCGTTGCGTCGTATGTGTTCTACGGATGGTGGGACTGGCGATTCCTCGGGCTGATTGCCCTTTCCACCATCGTCGACTTCCTCGTCGGCATCCGCATCGAAGAGGCGCCGGACAAAGCCCGGAAGAAACGCTGGCTGTGGGTGTCACTCGCCGTCAACCTCGGCATCCTCAGCTACTTTAAGTACGCCAACTTCTTCATCGAGAACTGGATCTCGGCCTGGGACAGCCTTGGCGTCACCATGCACGCCTCTACCCTGCAGGTCATCCTGCCCGTCGGCATCTCCTTCTACACCTTCCAGACCCTCTCCTACTCCATCGACATCTATCGCGGCAACCTCAAGGCCACGCGTGACCCCGTCGCCTTTGGCGCCTTTGTGTCGTTCTTTCCCCAACTCGTCGCGGGGCCCATCGAACGGGCCACCAACCTGCTGCCACAAATCACCTCTCCGCGGACCTTCACCTACGAGCAGGGGCGCGACGGCATGCGCCTCATCCTCTGGGGCATGTTCAAGAAGGTCGTCGTAGCCGACTCCTGTGCGCCCTATGTCGACATGTGTTTCGACAACCCCGAGGCGTTCTCTGGCTCGACCCTCA
>CBFHUP010000054.1:0-17355 GCA_965659115.1 uncultured Flavobacteriales bacterium
CGCCTTGCGCGACATCAAGTCCAAGATCATGCTCGCCGTGACGGAAACTGCAGGCAGTGACACGCTCGACGACACTGCCGTGACCAAAATCTTGTCCAAGCAGCTCAAGCAGCGCGAAGACACCATGGTCATATACAAGGACCAAGGAAGAGAAGACCTGGTCGCCGAAGAAGAGGCGCAAGCTGAAGTCATCAGGGTCTACCTGCCACAGCCTTTGACACCCGAAGAGTTGACGCAGGCAGTGGACGCTTTGATTGCTGAGATGGGCGCCACCTCCATGGCAGACATGGGACGGGTCATGGGAGCCGCTTCAGCAAAATTCGCTGGACGGGCTGACGGAAAGACCATCAGCACCTTGGTCCGCACCAAGCTCGGATAACATCCGCGCTGCCATTGCGTTTGACCCTGACGGACCTGGCCCACCATGGTCCACCATTGTTTTTCACACCACCTTAAGGGCGCCCGCGCCAAAAAATAGCCGTTCGTACCCAAGCGGATTGAACGAGATGAACACTCCTGTGTTATGTCTTGGCATGGCCTGTGCGCCACAAACCCAAAAAACAAGTGAACATCATCCTCCTCTCAGCAGCCCTGCTGCTCAACCCACTTCTCGGAACTCCTGTAGGTGAAGGCGAAGCACAACGCAGCCCCATTGAGCCCACCCTGTGCAGCATCACATGGGAAGGGAAAAAAGTGACCGGAAGCCACAACGGTGACATTCAAGTTCAATCTGGTTTCATTGACACCGAAAACGGCCTCATCACCGGTGCCACCGTGATCATCAACATGGCCACGATCAACACTACGAATTTAGAAGGTGGCAGCAAAGAAAGCCTCGATGGTCACCTGATGAGCGATGACTTCTTCGGAGTAGAACAATTCCCAACGGCTCAGTTCGATTTGAAAGGACTCAACCCCATTCGGTCAGAAAACGGCATGAATTTCGCCGCTACAGGCACGGTTACCATTAAAGGCCGGACAGCTGAGGTGTCCTTCCCCGTCAAAGTGGAAACCGAAGGCTCCACATCCTCTATTTCAGGCGAAATGGTCCTCGACCGTTCTGATTTCGATGTCCGGTTCAGAAGCAAGTCATTCTTTGATCCCGCCGAGCTCGGCGACAAACTGATCTATGACGACTTCACCATTGGATTCAGTTTGAGCACAAAATAACCGCCGCACATTGCAGCACGGCCCTCGGCACCTTTCGTGTCGGGGGCTTTTTTGTACCACTCAAGCGCACCAAAGTGCCTTCATGCTGTCAATGAAGGATCAGACGCACGTCCAAAGCCCACCAACTTCCATCCAGCGTTCGGTCTACCTCCCGCAACGCGGCATCAGGTTGACCTACATTCCAACGGGCTGTTAATTCACCTTGAAAAAGCGGCTGAATCAAAGGACGCAACGCTCCTCCAATGTGCAGGTCGGCATCCTCACCTTCCCGGACAATGCCCAACTCCAGTCCCATGCCCCAGCGGTTCCAATTGTAGCGCAACGAATTGTGTTCCAAAGCAAAAACATTGCCCGATGATTCATTGCTCTGAGAGGAGAATGCATTGGTCGGCAGGATTTCCATCACCAATCCTCCACCGGCACCCAAACGCCATCCTGGTGCCAAAGTGACTTCCGTCCGATACAAAATTGGCATGGAATAAGACGCTACAATCCAATCCATGGTGACCGTTGACAGAGGCGCCGAATTCACTGCAGGCATCCAATCTGCCTCTACGGTCCAGATCCGACGGGTTTGCTCGAAACCAAAAGCCAGTTGTCCAACATCTCCGAGACGCCGGCGCACAGACACTCCATAACTCCGGGTCCCCTGTTGTCCCCAGCGCGCCATCAGAGGGCTTTGAATGACCCGCAAAGGTTGACCACGCCAACCTGTGCCATCTCCCAATGAAGGACGGCCCAACGGCAGTGAGGTCAACAACCTCACGTCCAATGTCCAGTCCTCTTGTTGTCCTTGAACACCCACCACGGCGCCCATCGATGCCAGCAGGATGATCCAGCGCAATGCTCCCCTCATGACTGCATCCATCCCATCAAAGCCAAGCCCAGCATCCCCGCTGTAAGCAGCAGCATGGCCCACCTCAATCCATGGTGTGGAATGAACGGTGCACGGTGCCGGCCATGCAACAAATGGTTCACCCTCAGCGCCGCATTAAATGCAGACCGGTGTACACCGAACTGCAGCAAGATGCCGGTTCCACTTTCAGTCTGCTCCACCGGTGCTTTTTCGAAAGCAATGCCCGCTTGGACCAAATCCCGCTCGAACTCTTCGGCCATAACAGCATCCCGAAACTCAAAAACATGGTACCGGTTATCTCCTGGATGGGTATACCAATTCGTCAACCGCATGCTACTCGGTTTTCCATCGCGTGACATACTCCAACGGCTTGCGGTGTCCTTTAGAAGGCCACTCCCCATCGGGATAGCCCATGTAAAACAACCCCATGCCCTGGACACCTTCTTCATGCCCCAAAGCAGTCGTGGCCAGGGGATGACCTAAGAAACCAGGGGTGGACCAAAACCCACCTATGCCGTGGGCAGTGCACATGAGGTACATGTTCTGCACAGCAGCAGCTAATGCCGCTTGATCCTCCCAAAGTGGAAACCGTCCCTCTGCATCGTGGGCAAGTCCAAGTGCTACAATGGCGTTGCAACGCTCTCCCCGCGCCCGAATTTTCTCGGCTTTCGATTCCAAAGCCGCATCACCAGCATGTGCGCGATACGCGGCCGATAGGTTGTCCATCAACCGCGCTGCAGCACCATCCATGAAAACATGAAATCGCCAAGGTTGGGTCAGGCCATGATTTGGAGCCCAAGTCCCATGCTGGAGCACCTCTTCTATGGTTTCCCGGTGAACCTTTCGGCCCGAAAACCGTTCGGGCGAAATGCTCCTTCGGTCGAGGATCAGGTTGCTGCTGTCGCTGATGCTGTGTCGCATGATGTTCAGTCGAGGTCGTCGTAATTCAATTGGTCCAGCAAGTAGACCATGGAGGTCAAAGCGGCTGCGCCCAGCTTCAATTCGCGCTCATGCACATTCTCAAAGACATCGCGATCGCTGTGATGGTAGTCAAAGTAACGCTGTGAGTTCGGACGGAGACCCACCAACAATGGACGCCTTCCAGCCGGCTCCTCCTTCTTGAGAGGGCTGATGTCCACACCTGCTCCACCCCGCCGCAAATCACCCACCCCGTATTGAACCAACCCATTCTTCCATGCGCGCACTGCCGCAGTTCCAGCATCTGAAGCGTCAATGGAATATCCCCTCGGAGCATCACCTCCCGCGTCACTCTCTACAGCGGCAACATGCCACTCTCCCTTCTCACGGGCGCGAAGTGCATAGGTCTTGCCCCCATTGTTGCCATTTTCCTCATTGATGAACAGCACCACCCGCAGGGTGTGCCGGGGCTGGTAACCCAATGCATGGAGCGCACGCAACACTTCAATGCTTTGGACCACGCCCGCACCATCATCATGGGCCCCCTCACCAATGTCCCAACTGTCCAAATGCCCGCCAACCACGATGAACCGGTCGGGATATTCCGACCCTGTCCATTCGGCAATCACATTTGCCTGGGATTTGTCTTCATGAACGATACACCCCATGTTGAGTCCAACCCGAACCTCATGACCGTCCTGCACCAAACCGGCGATCCGACGCGCATCGACAGTACTCAATGCTGCTGCAGGAACTTGGGAAACTTCTGCATCATATCGCATGCCGCCTGTATGCGGAAACGTATCCATGGCATGGGTCAATGACCTGACCAAAGCCGCAATTCCGCCATGCTTGGCAGATTCTACAGCACCCTTAGAACGCTGTTCATAGGCCCCTCCATAGGCACTGCCCGCGTTGATCATCAAAGGATCCATAGGCCGGTTAAAAAAAGCAATCTGCCCGGCCAACCCGTCCTCGCCAAGGCTGTCCAATTCTGCAAAATTTCGAAACACAGCCACATCACCCTCCAAGTCACCCTGCGTCCCAACACTGCCTCCCAAGGCAGCCACCCGCAACGGCTCCTTGCTTCCTCCATCTACCCGCAACCACGCACGTTCAGGACCTCCTCTTTCCCAATGCGGAACCACTACAGGTTGCATGCGGACCGCACCTGCGCCCACGTTCTGCAAGGTTTTACCACCCCATAAAATGGCTGCATCTGCTTCGGGGGACCCACTCAAACGTGGCCCAACCTCCTTACAGAGCACCCTCAAGTCCTCGTAACACCTGCCATTTCCCAAGACCTGCTGATGGATGCGTGCCACCATCACCGAGTCCTGCGATGGCCAAGTTTCCGACGCTTGACCATCCTGAGCCTTTACACCCCAAACGGCCCAAAACCAACCTCCCAAAAAGAGGACATACTTCAATGCTTCACGTTTCATTTCACTCACCAATATCATGACATCCAACTTCCATTGTTGATGTCCAATCCTTGACCTGTAATGCCCCTTTGCTCATCAGACATCAACCAAGCCACAAAATTGGCCACCTCCTCTGGCTCACTCATTCGTCCTGTTGGCAGCATCGCACACTGTTGGGCATGGCACTCATCATATGTCATTTCTTGCGCCATGGCCATTCTCTGAATAGAATCCCGAGCCATATCGGTTTCAACCCATCCAGGACAAATGGCGTTGACCAAAATCCCATCTCCACCCCATTCCACGGACAAACTACGGACCAGCCCCAAGACTGCCGTTTTTGACGTCACGTAAGCGGACTGACCCGGAACACCAAAACGCGCCAATACACTCGATGTTACCACTGCATGCGTTGTGGCCTGACCTGCTGCCTTCAAATAAGGGTACGCCGATTGCAACGTCACATAGACCCCTGTTACGTTCGCCATCATGATTTCACTCCAGCGGTCTTGCTCCTCATCCAAGGAATAGCCGTTGCCCCCTCCTATCCCCGCATTGGCAAAGACACCTATCAATTCACGGGATTCATCACTGGCCATGGCCCGTGCAAGGCCATCATGGAAAGCCACCCTATCCGAAACATCTAAATCCAGACAAACATGGCGCCCTCCACCTTCGAGTTGATTGTAGGTCTCCTCCAAGGCAGCTCGGCGCCTACCGACCAACACGACATCAAAACCATCCAATGCCAAACGCTGTGCCGCTGCCCTTCCGATACCAGAACCTGCTCCCGTAACCAATACTGCCTTCCTCATAATGCGAAGATGGGGACTGGTTAAATGAGAAAGGCCCGACTTGCGTCGGGCCTTTCCAATGTTTACGAAGAGCAACGCCCTTCATCTAATGAATGATCAGCACTCAGTACCGAAGGCACCCAAGAAGATCAACAGGTCAGATGTAGTGGTCGTTCCATCGCCATTCAAGTCCGTTGGACAAGGGTTGGCGATTTCGAATGTGCAACCACCGTCATCATTCGTAGCAGTCTCATCGTAGTTCGATGCGTCTGGGTAAGTACATCCCATCACATAGTTCTCAAAGTCGCAGAGGTCGTTGTTCACGACATCTACACTGTCTGGACTCACATAGTTCGGTGCGAATGGCAAGCCACAACCCTCTGTGCAAGCAACACCCAGACCCACTTGGAAGGTACCAGGACCTCCGCTCGTGTTGTTGAATGCATCACCCGTGATGCTCCAGCTTACTTCACTTGGGAAAGTACCGTCAGTTACAATCAGCGTGTAGCATCCAGCAGCGTCAAGACAAACCGCATCCGTGTCGAAGTCACCTCCGTTCTCATTGCTCAGCAAACCACCTTCAGCGAGAAGGTTGCCAGCAGCGTCATAGAAGCTATAAGTAGCACCGTTCCATCCGTCACCGAAACTGTCAAACATGTTGAACTCGATAAACGCACCGAAGCAACATGAACCGTCGTCAACAGATGCGAACGGATTGTAGTTCACAGCATCAGAGTTGGTACAACCCAAGCAACTGAAGTCACAGAGCGTGTTGTCTGCAAAGTCGACAGGACCGTTGTAGTTACAGGCAGTCTCATCATTACAACCTGTGGTTGGAGCTGGAGCGCAAGTAATCGCCAATGAGATGAAGTATGGGCTACCGCTAACACAGCTCACTGAACCGTCTGAAGTAAAGCTCACAGTCAAAGAATCAGTGCCAATGACCAGGCTTTCGTCTGGGTCGATGTCACTGTTGTAGAGGTTTGCACCAGTTGCAGCATCATCAATGGTCAATTCATCCCAGTTCTGCTCAATGGCAGTTCCTGCGAGATCCACTACGATGGTTCCACCGTTCGGATTGACCAAAGTGAAGCTCCAGCTTTCATTGCTGTCATAGCAGTATGTCCATGTCTCAGTATCGCAATCAAGACAGCTTGTGAAGTCACATGGGTCGTTTACGTCGTCGACGTTAGCGTCCGCGTTGTAGTTGCAAGCAAGAGCGTCCATACAGCCATATACAACAGGCTCACATGTGATGCTCAAATCAAACATGCCACCAAGAGATCCTGATCCAGCAGCTACGAGCAGTGCATATGTTTCAGCATTCTCATCACTGATGAATTGGAAGGTTTCACCGTTATCACATGTCTCAGACAAGACTTCAGTGTTGCCTCCTTCATTCCAGCAAAGCAAGCTGCTACAGGTTCCTGTACCACCGAAGATGGTGAACGACTGTTCCACTGTTGCACCTGCAGGGAAGTTGAATGGGCTCGCCTCCAAAGTGAAGTCGAAACTGCTTTCGTATCCATCTACATCACCAGCAGTGACCAAAGGAGTACCAGCAGCAGTTGTGATGTTCACGTCATCGGATCCTGTTGTAGAGATACCGTCTCCAAATGAGTCCGCAACATTCAATGAGTAGCTGCCTGCAGGCAAGCAGAGTGACTCGGTGACCGTTGCAAAGGCGATGTTCGGAGCGCCACTGGCTACAACAGAGCCGCTGGCGTTGGTGATCGTCCATGACGTCTCACTGACCCATTGGTCCGTATTCAAGCTCACATCAAAGCAAACCTGAGGGTCTGTGGTGCAATCTCCTGAACAGAGCAAGTCCTGAGTTGAACCGTCAGAGGAGATGACCTGGGCAGCAATGCCGTCCAGCTCACTTCCCTCATTGGTAAAGTACACAGTGTAATCACCGCCAGAAAGGGTGTAGTAGAAGTCATTGAACAACGTTGGGAACAACTCACCTGCAGGAACTGAGGCAACCGTATCACCGTTATAGACAATCACTGCGCTGATGTTTGAGAAATTGTCAGAGTTCAAGCTGTTCACTTCCAACACAGCATCAGGGGTGTCCACCTCTTGGAAGACTTCGAAGACAGTGTTCACAGTTGAGCCACAAGTGCTCAGGGTGATCAACTGCTCCATTCCACCGTTATTCAGTGTGTACCAGATACCAGATCCAGACCCGCCACATGCGTTGTCTCCACCTGCGCTAGTTGCACCACCTGTGTTGCCCATCACAACATCACCACATGCGACAGCAATGGCATTGCTGCAGCTGTCGTTGGCTTGAGTAACACCAACATACAGGCAGTTCGCGTTCACGGTTGCATCAGGGTTGTAGTTTGAAGCAATGGGGTCTGTACATCCTGAAATCTCAGCTGAGAGGCTCACATTGAACGAGCCGCAGTCGTCTGTCTGCGTAGTCCAGAGGAACAGGTAGTACGTATTGCTATAGTTCGGAGAAGGAATAGAAATTTCTGCCGGACCCTCTACTGTTGACCCAAAGTACTGGTTCATTGAGGTCTGAACAGAACCCTCAACAACTCCTGAAACCATATCCGCAAGATCGGTACAGTCGTCACCGTTGTAGGTAGCGTAACCGACAGCTCCAGTTCCTGTAGCATCCACAGTGATGTTGTAGAGGTTGTAAGGAGCCTCCACAACTACTTCGTACCAAACACCATAAGCTGTAGCAAACGTGCTCAAGCTAGGCATTCCGAAGTCCTCGTCAGGTCCTGAACAGCAGAGGCTGCCATCATATGAGCCGCCGTCCACCAGTGGAAGGGCCAAAGAGCAGACGTCATCGTTGTTCGGGAATCCATCAGGACAAGCAGCACAAGCAGCCTCGAGAACAATTCCTGTCTGGGTGGTCGTACCACTGAAAGTACTGACACGAACGAGGTAGTTGTTACCCTGCTCAGCATTGATGCTCACGATAGAGTTAAACGTTCCAGTGGTTCCTGATCCACAACCAGCAACGCCTGAGTCATCGTTTGTTGCGATTGCAGTGAGGGCTCCATCTGTTCCCACAGAGAAAACCACTACGTCAGTGTCAGTAACACCATTGTCCACGTCTGCTGAAGCACAAGTGTTAAAGGTGACCTGATAGTCTTGGTCAGCGTTGAATTCGTACCAGATGGCACCATTCGTCTGCAGACCGTTACCCAAAATCGTTGTACCACCATACTCGTCAGAGTTTGCGTTCTCCAATGTTCCAGTCAAGATCAAGCCACAAGCAATCGCCTGAGCAGTCTCTGGGTTGTCGTTTGCTGGAGGGAATTCACAAGAGTTGTCATCGACACTCGCAGAAATATTGTAGTTGTTCGCGAGCTCGTCTGTACAGCCTGGGAACGCGCAATCGGTGACGTCTGTTCCGCCAAACGCGACTGGGTATCCCTCGGTTGGACCGTAAGTCAGAGCAGCATACTCGTTGCCCAAGTTGTCAGAGATGGCCCAACCTTCCGTTGTGAAGATGGAACCTGTGCTGAATGTGTAGCAACCAATGTCCAAGCAGTTTACAATAAGCTCGGTCGTAGGACCAGCAGCCATTGTTCCTGTGTACACAGTATCACCAGTCTCCTCGCTCACGAGGTAGTAATCATTTCCAGTAGACCAACCAGATGCGAAATCGTCTTGGAGGGTCAAGTAAAATCCGAGCTGGCCATTGTCACACACCACACAAGAACCATCGTCAATGGTTGCGTCTGGGTTGTAGTTAATAGCAGCTGGCAGGGTACAACCGCTCACACAAGTCGCTGTAGAAGAACCGAAGCCGATGTCATACACACCCAAGGTTCCGTCGTGAATCACGTTTCCGTTGAAGTCCAAGATGTACCAGAGGGGCGCGAAGGCAGGCGATCCGCCACCACCTGAGAAATTCAAACAGGCATCATTGGGGATACAGAACTCCCAGTATGCATCTACAACAGTAGCCTCGAAGTCTGGTGTGTACAGGTCATTGTTGTAACCCGCTGACAGCAGTGTGTCGCCTGTAGCAGGGTCGTAGATGTAAGCAGCGTTGTTACCCCAGAACAGGTAAGCGTCGTGGTTCAAGTAAAGGATGTAGCTCGTGCTATCAGGGTTGCCAACGCAACTGGGTGAGAAGCAACTTCCGTCGTCTGCTGTTGCAGCTTCATCGTAGTTGAAGGCATTGACGTCCGTACATCCACAAGTAACATCACCAGTGGCAACACCGAATACACCAAATCCATCATTGGCAGTGAAGTCATAGAGGATTTGTCCAGTGTTGTAGTCAATGATCTGCCACTCCTTTTCTCCTGGGAAAATACCCCCAGAAATCTCGAGAACATAACATTCGGTAGTGGACAGACAGAAGAAGTCATATCCCTGTGCACCTGGATCAACAGTGAACAAAGCGTTGTCCAATGAACCGGAGTTCAAAATGTCACCCGCTTGATTTGACAACGTGTAACTCGCTCCATCCCAGCCGTCACCAAAGGTGTCGTACATCATGAATTGCGCCAGAACATCGTCTGGGTTCTCACAACTTGGGAATACGCAACTGCCATCGTCGACGGTCGCATTGCCATCGTAATTCAAGGCCTCAACATCGGTACAACCGCACACCTCTGCGGTCAGACCATAATAGAACTCCACAATACCACCGCCTGCATCAGAAGCAATGATTTCATTGGTGTACACATTGACCATAGTCCATGCGATCTCCGAAAGGAAGCCTCCGCCACCGCTCGTGACTTCGTAGCATGCGCCCACCGGTATACAGAGGGTGTCCTGTCCAGCGTTCGCACCGCCACCACTGCCTCCTGTTCCAGTTATGGAAGCGTCCAGTGAGCCAGTAGCAATCAATACATCGTCTGCATAGACTTCATAGGTGTTGCCGTTCCAGCCATCTCCCCAAGAGTCGGTCATGTTGAAGAACACCATGGTTTGCGCCTCATCTGGACACTGATCAAAAAGACATGAACCATCGTCCAGCGTAGCTGTATCGTCATAGTTCAATGCAGCTGTGTCGGTACAACCAGGAACGTCGCTCGTCAAAGAGAACGTAAAGGTTGTGCCCGTGCCCGAAACTGAACCACTGCACTCACCCGCGCAGTTGAACGGAGTAGCATCAACTTCGATGGCCGTACCGCCGTCTCCGTAGGTATCGTCGATAAAAACGGTGTAATCACCAGCACCATATGAAGCGATGGAGTACACGTTCACATCTCCGGCCCCATTTGGGAACAGTGTTGCACCGTCTACGTTTAAGATTTCATCACCGTTAAAGGTGACAATACAAGATGACACTTCTCCAGGCCAGTTGTCGGCTGTAAAAGTGATGGTCTGCGCCTGCAAGGACGCAAAGAGGGCCAAAGCAAACGTGCTAAGGGTACCTCGGAGAATGAGATTTCTCAGGTTCATGATTAAGGTTTTTTCCAATTGCCGGAGCAATATAGCGGAAACGCAACCGAATCAAGAATAGAATGAAGATGTAAATCTGACTTCTCTGCGCGAACGAACCCACTTCATGAAATCAGGTCGCTGATTATCAGGCCTTCAAAAAAGAAACAGCCCCGGACGTGCAAGGCCGGGGCTGTTTATAGGGCCCACAAGGGATCCCGAAACAAATTTGTAACCGTCTACGGTCAGGTCAAATTATTCCGTACAAGGGTCACCGAAGCTGATCAAGAACTCGAGCAAGTCGGCCGTTGTAGTGGCACCATCTTGGTTCAAGTCCGTAGGACAAGGGCTTTGCAAGATGAACTCACATGTGCCATCATCCTGAATGGCATTCGGGTTGTAGTTCTCAGCAATGTCATACTTGCAGCCACCACAGCCGTCGAAAACACACTCTTCCAAAACTGTAATGTTGGCGTCTGGATTGTAGTTACAGGCCACCGAAACTGTGCATCCAGAGACACAATCAGATTCTCCAACCTCGAAGTACACTGGGCCAGCCGGGGCACCACCTGAGGTAATTCCACTCGAAGTACCCAACAGGGTCCATCCGACTTCCACTGGAATCACTCCTGCGGAAACTTCTAGATAGTAGCACCCATCTGCCAAACAGAAGTTATCGGTGCCGCTCGTGCCCTCGGGAGTCACGGTAAAGCCAACACTGGGAAGTCCTCCCTGTGCCAGAAGCAGCCCATCAACACTGTACAAACTGTATTGAGCACCGTTCCAACCATCGCCGAAGTCATCCGTCATCTGAATGCGGATACAACTGTCATAGCAACAGTCATCGGTAGAAATGGTAGCCGTTTCATCATAGTTACAGGCTGTTGCGTCCGTACATCCGGCACAACTCTCGTAGTCACACGATCCGTTGTCAGAGGAGGCAGCAGGGTTATAGTTACAGGCCCCTGAGTCCACACATCCGCATACCACTCCTCCCAAAGAGAAGTTCACAGAGCCGATGGCTCCGGAAACCACTTCTCCGTCCGTTGTAGAAAGCGTCCATGTGATTTCCTCATCGAAATCACCTCCGCCCACATTCAAAGCGTAACAGCCCTCTACAAGGCAAAAGGTGTCAAAACCTTCATCGCCACCGAGGAAGTTGTCGACGTCCAAAATGTAGGCAGCACTGTCCAAGTTGCCAGAAAGCAGGGTGTCACCGCTGGCGTCGGTCAGGTAATAATTCGCACCATTCCACCCGTCACCAAAGCTGTCAAACATGTCCAGCATCAATGCGATTCCATCGGTCGCTTCCTCTGGACAAGCACAGCTCAAGAAATCACAAGATCCGTCCTCAATGTTGGCGTCTACATCGTAGTTACAGGCCACATCATTGGTACAGCCCTCAACGGCTGGTGCACAGCTCAGGCTGATTTCAACGGTGCCGTTGTCATCGGTAATGGGGTCACCATCAGCGTCCTCAGCACTCACGTAAGCATAGTAGTGACGTCCAGGCTCGGAAATGAACTGGACCCAAGCATCGTTCTGATCGAAGAATCCACAATTGATAAAGTCGGACTCCTCTGAAGCATACACTCCGTCCTCTACGGTGAGCACACATTCAAACAGCTGCGGAATGCCTCCGGCGCACACATCATCGCTCACATAAAGGTTGAGTTTGGAGTCGATGTTAGAACCGCACAAGCTCAGCGTATGCAAATCACCCGTGCCTTCGAAGGTGTACCAAACTCCAGGTCCTGGAACTGGGTCACATCCGTTGATCAGGTTGGGCGCACCGAGGTTGGTAGCACCCCCTGTCGAACCGCTCAAAGACGTATTGCAATCCAAGGCTTCTGCCGTTCCACAAGTATTGTTCGAAGGGACAACACCAGCGTAATTACAAGTGCCGTCATCCATGGTCGCGGTAGGGTCATAATTGGGAGCCGCGTCATCCATACAACCCAAGTAGACACCGTTGGTCAAGAACTGGTACTGTCCACAGTCCTCTGGATCCGTTGTAAAGACATAGAACAAGTAGTTCGTATTGGGCTGCAACACCGTGAAGTCACTGATTTCACCTGCACACTGTTCCGAGACCAGACATCCCACCTGTGCCTCGAGGTCCCCACAAGAACCCACATCAAAAATGGCAAGGCCGATGTTGGCTGCATTCAAGTTGAGGAGGTCAAAGAAGAAGGTCTCATAGTCCAAGCTGTTGAACTCGTACCACACACCATAGCTCGTCTGGAATCCAGCCAAGAAGCTCACGTCGACGTTGTCAGGACTTGAACAGCAGACAGAACCTACATGAGGCACACCGTTCTGCAATTCCAACGCACTGCTGCAGTTGTCGTTGATGGGGGCACCGCTGGTGCAATCCACGCACTCTACAGACAGCAGGAATTCATCACCACTGGTGTACTCGCTGAATCGGGTCACATAGATGTAGTAATCCTCTCCTTGCTCTACGTTGAAGGCCACTTCACTCATAAAGCCTTCAGAGCATCCGTCGTCATTGCCACCGAGGCACTCCAAGTTGTCGAGGTCACCATCCACTGCCGAGAAGACAAACACCTGAGAGTCAAACAGGGGGTTTCCAGCAGGATTAAACGCGTCCGTTCCACATGTGGACAACACCATCTGTTGATCAGACTGCGCATTGAATTGATACCACACTCCCGCCGCGCTAATTTCTTGACCTGAGCATGTTGTGCCATTCAAGCCTTCACCATCTACAGCGTAGGTCAACGTTCCTGCAATTTGAGCACCGCACTGAACCGCTTGTGCGCTGTAGGCGTAGTTGTTGGTTGGAGGGCATTCACAACTGCCGTCATCGTCTGACGCGCTGGGGTTGTAATTCAGACAGAAGGGATCCGTGCATCCCAAGAATGTACAGGAGCCCGTCTCACCGACGTCGACACCAAAGCTGGAAACTTCATCGACACCTGTACCGTAGAAATTGCCCACCACGTCTTCGAGGTACCATCCGATGTCGTCAGAATCATCTCCAGGGGTAATGTCAAAGACATAACAACCGGGCTGCAAGCAAACGAGGTCAACTCCACTGGTCAATCCATCTCCCTGGTCGGCATTGTCCAAGGTTCCTGTCGCCGCAATGTCACCGTTCAGGTCAGAGATGTAATAGACGCCTCCGTTCCAACCGTCACCAAAGGCATCCGTCATGGTTACCTCAAGGATGAGTTCACCGCCACCACAATACACGCAAGTCCCATCGTCGATGGAAGCCGATGGCGTGAAGTTGGTCGCGTTAAAGTCCGTACAACCATAGCACGAGAAATTACAGAAGCCACTGTCAAACACAGCGTTCGAACTGAAGTTACAGGCCGTGGGGTCCGTACAACCCACTGGACAACTCACATCTCCGAGTGTAATTCGGTCCGCACCGCTGATCAACTGGTCACCAAATTCAGCCTCGTCCAGGGAGCCGGTATACACCAGCTGCCCATCAAACGTGCTAAACGTATAGGTTCCATTGTTCCAGCCATCTTGGAAGCTGTCGAACATCTCGAAATTGTAGCAACCCTCAGGAAGGCAAACCGCGTGTGAGCCAGCTCCGCCAAAGTCTACCACAACATTGGTTTCCATGTTGCGGATGTTCCAGCTGATTTCACCGTCCCAGCTTCCGCCGCCCACTTCGAGAAAGAAGAAGTACTCTTCGTAGCAACAGGTTCCATCGTCGTAGATGGCCGCTTCATCAAAGTTCACCGCATCAGATTCGGTGCAGCCATAACATGTGAAGTCACAGTTGCCATTGGAAATGGTAGCGTTCTGGTCATAGTTACAGGCCGTTGGGTCTGTGCAGCCTTGACAAGACAAGTACTCGCAACTGCCGTCATTGAAGTTGGCCGTCTGGTCATAGTTGCAGGCCTCCGGAATGGTACATCCTTCATTCAAGCACTCGGGGCTGCCCACGTAGAAGAATTCCTGAATGGTGCCGCCAGCGATGCCCGGTCCACCTTCCAAAATCAATTGCTCTCCGAGGTAAATTTCCCAAGATGCCTCCACAGCAAGGTTGTCAAATTGCAGCTCCAGCACGTAACAATCATCGACCAAGCAGAGGTCGAGTTCGGCCACACCTCCTTCGGTGAATTGAATGCTCCCCAGTTCCTGTCCAGCCAAGTTGCCCACAGCGGCTCCGCCGATGTTGCCCTGACTGTCTACCCAACCATTGGAAAAAGCGTCGTACAAGCGAACCGTAACACATGAATCGAAGCAGCACGAACCGTCGTTGAACCCTGCCTCGGGATCATAATTGCAGGCCGCTTCATCCATACATCCGGGAATACCATCCAACTGGGTCAAGGAGAAGTTGAATGCTGCCGCAGGTCCTGCCGACAACTCGCCCTGACAAGACCCCCCGCACACAAAAGGCAGGTTCTCCACGTTCACTTCAAAACTCAAGCCTCCGTCTGAGCCTTCATCCAGCAAAATCACGGTGTAGGTATCTGCACCGTATTCAGACAGGTCAATGGTAAAGGTTTGGTTGAATCCGTTGGTCTCCCAAATCTGCCCTTCACTGAGGTTGACAATTTGACCCTGGGTCAAACTGGTCACCGCCACACCATATTGGGTGGCGTAGAAATCCGAGGAGAGGGTAATCGATTGCGCCCGAACACCCATTGAGAGGACGATCGTAGCGAGAAGGAAAACCGCCTGCATATAGGCGGCATGAGAAATGCGGAGCTTCATGGTTCCAGCTGGTTGCTAATTCGGTTGAGGTAGAGAAAAGCGACATTCGTCGTCACTTTACATCAATTCCTGAGAGGAAAGATACGGCGAAATATCGCCTCCCGCAAAAATTCGAAAGAAATCTAATCGCCCACCAACCTTTGAGTTCAGTCGACGAACTCCCATTCATGGTCATTCAATTTGCAGTCGCGCAGGCAAAAAGGCGGCTTATCCCCACATCTCTGCGTGCCAACTTTGGTCGAATCTTTTAATCAGAAAGCCCCCTTCCGTCATGGCCTCTCCCACCGTGGCCGCCAGAGGGTCAACGACCTCAGCATCGGAATTCACCACTCCCGCCTTTCGCATCGCCCAAAATTCTGCCGTTCGCGTGGCCTTCCAAGCTCCTCGCTTTTCTGATGCTGCACCTTGCTCTTTGGGCCGCCACAATACCTGATGCCGGTCAAACCAATCCAAGCCCTGAGCGGCACCGTGAGACCGAACAAACCCCACCAACTTGTCTATGCTGCATCCCGTGGCACCAGCGCGCTGCTCATCCAACCCCACAGCCAGCACCCGGTCATAAAACACTTCTCCCGCTGCCGTCAGCGCAGCACCGTGGGCGGACCACCCTTTCACAAACTCCGCAATCTCCATCCGCAACGCCTGCTGCTCTTCGGCCGTCAGATCACGGTCAGCCACATGCACCCAAAGCCGGGCATGGGCCGGCAATTCCTGAAACGTCATACTTCGAAATTAGGCCTTCTGGCCGTGCGCCTCGCTGAGCGCCCTGTCTCTGAGCCAAGGCAGCAAAACCAGCATCAACGAAGGCATCGGAGACTGCAAGAAACCGAGCACCTCTCGGGCCACATTGTATCCAGGGGCTTCCGCCCCACCCCGTCCATCGACCAACCAAAAAAAGGCCACCACAAGTCCAGAAGCTGCATAAATCAAGAGCAACAACTTCCAGCGGTCCCCAACTCCTGCCGCCCTCAAAAACAGGGCGTCCAATGAGAAAAAGCCCAACAAAATGGCCACCATGAGAATCCACTTCGCCCTCAGCAACTCCTCTGCGCCCCACCAATGGAACACATCGAACGTATCTCGGGTCACATAGAAATTGTTCTCGCTCAAAGGCGCAAACCGATCCCACCAGTCTTTTCGTGCCTCATACATGCACTGGGTATCCCAATCGCACTCCTCAAACCCGTAGGTATAAAAGTCGCTGTATCGCTGGCCCACATCCGTGTAATGGTTCAGCTTAATCTTGGCGTCCTCTTGCAGGTAACCAAAGAGCACCATACCAAAAAGCACCGCAATCCACCACGGCTTTTTTCTGGGCAACAAAGGCCTGGGATCCGCCATCTGCTCACCCATGGCTTTTGTCTTCAGGAACCACCCTACTGAGTTTTTCTGTCCACAAGTACCACAGCCAAAAAATGAAGCCGTACACCAACACCGTCCAGGTGTAATCGTGGTTGAACGATAAGGCTGAGGGACGGTAAAAATTCAGGATGACCAAAGAGACCACTCGGATCAAGTTCGCAACATGAATGGCCAGAATGCCCAGCGGGATAAACCAGATTTTGCGCTTCGCCGGACCGGGAAAGGCCAAAACAAAAGCGGCAAACAATGCAAACAACACCAGCCCATCGCAAGGCGCACCGATCTCCAGCATGCCCACACTGTTGGCGATGCCCACCTGCCACCGCAAATCAGGGGACGACACCTCGTACAAGGCAAAACCCAAGGCCCTCAATGACCATTCGGACACCAAGACCATGGAATGGATGAGGTACTCATCCAGCAGCGTAAAATCTTTCAGGAAATACTGGTACGCGATATACCACACCAAATAGGACGACAACCCCAGTGAGAGGAATTTTGTGAGGCCCCGTTCGAGAAACATGCCGTCTCCTTAAACCTATCCTCAGGCCTCCAGCTCAAGCTCCTTCCTCCGCCTGACCCCCAGCACACCCATTCCCAAGCCACCAGCAATCAAGAACCCCAGCCCCCCATCAATCGGCACACACCCCTCAGAAGGATCCGAAAAATAATTCTCAGTCCACGAACTGCACTCAGTAGTAGGACCAGGCTCACAGTTTAAGCACCCTCCTAGGTTACAAACTGAAGGACCCGG
>CBFHUP010000055.1:0-16695 GCA_965659115.1 uncultured Flavobacteriales bacterium
CGAGGCGCGCCTGGTGCAACAAGAGCTTTTGCAACATCAGCTGGTCCACCACGGGGCATACATCGTCGACGGGCATGCCGGAAGCCTCCATCTGGAAAAGCTGGGCGTCCACATCGCTTTGCAGGATGATTTCGTTGCCCACCACCGCGATGATTTGCTCGAGCTTCTGCAGGTCCCGTTCTTCTTGAGAATGAACGTTCACAGCGGTCAACAGGAGCAAGCCAACGAGGGCCAGTGATGGGGAGGTGGCGGTGCGCGCGGTCATGGGGTGTCGTTGCGGTCGTTGGGGTCAGAGGCTGCCGGGAATGAAGGACCGCTGTTGCCGCTGCTGAGGGCAGCTTCGGCCCAGGCGGTTTGGACGGCTTGCTGGCGCATGGCCTCCAAGGTAAGGTTGCGGCGGCGGTGAAGCAGCAGCTCTGATATGCGGTCTGCTACCCGTTCAAGTGGGCTAACTGCACCAATGGACAACCGCTCTGTGACCAGCAACAGTGCGCGCTGGTCAAAGGGCCGTCCCGAGGCCGTGTCGGCCTCCCATTCAATTTTGGAGACCCAGCGGCTGGATTGCTGTCTGGATGCGCGCCTCGGTTCGAGGGGGACTTTTTCTCCCAGCTCTTCCCACGTCCACCAGCGGCTGGCTTCTAGATCGAAAGGGATGCCCGCATCTGTGCATCGGCTCGCCAAAGCGGACAGTTTCTCCGCGTTTTTGGAAGCCAGTTGTTTCGTGAGGTCACGCACATCTCGCGGAAAAGGTTGGTCTTCAGCAAAAACCATCCACCGCGCCTTGAACAGGGGTTTGTCCAAGCGAAACAAGTCGGGTTGTGCTTCTAAGAAGTTTTGGAGCTCTGCTGTCGTCAGTGCTGTGTCCAAGTGATCGCGGAGGTAGCGGTCTTCGTAAGCGTGGATGAAGAGGGACTCCCGGTATCGGTTGACGGCTCGGTCAAAGTCGCGTTCTTCTTCGGGCAATTCAGTCTCCGCCAAATGGACCATGGTTTGGCGCTCCAGCCATTCCGATATGGCGCGGTCAGCCCGCGCTGTGCTGTCAGCCGGAGAAAGCCCATCGGGAAGCCCTTCCATCAGCTCTGAGGCCTTGAGTGACAGCCCATAAGCCGTGGCGACCACCGTGTCTGGCGCAGTCTCGGGTGCAGGAGGCTTACAGCCGCCCAAAAGCAACACAGCACACACCCACCCGCAGTATCGGGTGGACACAGGGGCCAACGCAGGAGGCTGGTGCATCACCGGATGGCGTGCAAGGCCTCTCGGTTGACCTGGTGGTTGTATTGGGCACGAAGCTCAGCGATCCAGGTTTTCTCGAGGTAGTCCTGAAAATCGGCAATGACCTTGCCGCGGGCTTCGTCGAGGGTCTTTGGGGCGGGTTCTGTGACCTTGCGGATCTCCACAAACCTCAATTGACCGTCCACTTCTTCAGTCTCCGTGATGCCTGTCTTTCCGAGGGCATTGAATGCCTCATCGATGACGGGGTTCATGCCCACCTCCAGGTTGCTCTCTTCGATGGTGATGCTCAAAGGGTTTTCAGACACCATCTCACGGCGCTCGGTTTCCACATCTCCTCCTTCTTCTGCGATGGCCTTGATCCGTTCGGCCGCAGTGGCGTCGGCACAGCGGTAGATGACGGCGTTGAGTCGGGTCTTCCACTGGTAATTGGCCTGGTTCTCTTCCCAGAATGCCTGCAGGCCTGTGCTGTCTTTGACGGCGCGGCTCCAGACTTTGCGGTCGGTGAGTTCGAACAGGAGAATGCCGTCGTGGTATTCTTCCATGAGCAAGCGGAAGTCGTTGTGCTTGGCTTCCAAACGGGCATCTTCATATGCGATGACTTGCTCATCGCCGAAGGTGGCAAGCGCGTCTCGCAGGATTTGCTCAGCGGACTGACCGGTGATGTCAATCCGGCCGCTTTTGGCATTGACAAACGCCACAAATTCGGAGACGGGCACTTTGTTGTCGCCCACCGTGAGGAGGGTCTTCTTGGCCAGGCCTTTTTTGACAACCAGAGGCTGAAATGCGCTGTCCAAGATCGCGGCCTCCACAGTTTGAGTGAACCGCTTCTCGTCGGTGGCATAGCCGTACTCTTGCTTTCGCTTTTCGATGAAGCTCTTCCGCACTTGCTCCGACCGGCTGTCGCGTTGAAGCTTCTTTTCTAATTCGCGTTTGGATGCTTCGAAGGAAGGGGGCTCCTTGTATTCAAGCCGCTTGATGATGTGCCAGCCGTATTGGGTCTGGACGGGGGCAGAAATGTCGCCATCTGCGGCGAGGCCAAAGGCAGCCTCCTCAAAGGACTCGACCATGCGGCCTGTGCCAAACCAAGGCAATTCCCCGCCTTTGGTACGGGAGCTTTGGTCTGCGCTGTGCTGGCGGGCGAGCTCAGCAAAATCGGCTCCTGTGGCCAATTCTGCAGCCAAGGCGTCGATTTTAGTCTTGGCCTCTTGGGGTCCTCCTTTGTCGGAGCTGGGCCGGATCATGATGTGGGCGCAGCGCAGCTCACCTCGGGCTTGACGCTTGCCGGTGACTTTGATAATGTGGTAGCCATAGCGGGTGCGCACTGGACCAACCACATCGCCGACGTTGGAGTTGAAACAGGCGTCTTCGAAGGAATACAGCATCATGAAGGCGCTGAACCAGCCCAGGTCGCCACCGTTGTCCTTGACACTGGGGTCATCGCTTCCGCCGCGAGAACGGGCGATGCTCGCAAAATCCTCCCCGCTCATGATGCGTTCCTTGAGTGCCATGGCTTTGCCCCACGATATGGCCGTGTCGGCAGGCGTGGCGTCGGCGCTGACCTTGATCAGAAGATGGGAAGCCCGCACTTCTTCAAGGGTGCGGTCATAGGCTTGCGCGACCAAGGCGTCGAGCAGCTCATTGTCCACCAAATAAGGTCGGGCGAGTTGCTTGCGGTAGCCGGCCAGCTCATTGACGAAGGAAGAAGCCGTGTCCATGCCAAGGGCTTCAGCGGCTTTGACCTTGAGCTTGAAGTCGATGAACAGCTCCATGTACTCATCGAGGCTTTCTGCCGTGATGATACTGTCGCGGTTGTTCTTCTTGAAAATGTGGGAGAAGTCCTCCGTAGACACGGCCTCACCGGCAATGTCTAAGACGGTCTGTGCTTGAACGGTTCCCGCAGTGGTGCAGGAGATGACGGTCAGGGCGAGGACCAGTTTATGGAATCCAGGGAAACAGCGTGGGCTCATCGTTGCGAATTGGACGCCGAATTTAGCGTCTGTCGCCGTGCCACGAAGTATCGAAGTGCTTTGCTTGACTTCCTTTATCGTTTGTTGACCACCCGTGGGCCCCTAAAGCGCTTCTTGTGAAACGTCTCAGTACCCGAAGATGTCAGCGAGCGCGCGGCTTTAAACCCGATGCTGAAGTACATGTCGCGGGTGGCGACATTGCCCCGTATGGGTTGCCTTTCGAGGTCCAACCCCTGTTGAAATTGAAAGTTGGATACGCTGGGAGCCTCTGGACATGGGGGCATGTCGGAGGGATTGGATTGGGTGGTCAATGCCAGTCCGAGGGGCGTCATCTCCCAGGGGTCAGCATATTGGTCTCGGATGTCATCCAACCGGTCCGTCCAAGTCCATCGCCACAGGCCATTCAAGGTGAAGTGCCAGGGCCGGCCAGAACCATTGTCTGCGGAGATGGTCCATGAAAGTCCGATCGGGAGGGTGGCCACATATTCAGCATAGGAGTCTCCTTCAGTGCGCATGCTTCGGAGGTCGTGCCAGGCGCCGGGTGTGGTGTAGCCCATTTCGATCAACTGATGGTAGCACAGGTTGTCCCGGTCTACTTGTGCCATGGGGGCATGGTGCAGCAGGGCGATGCCAGCGTGCGCACGGAAGCTGTGCAACATGGTGAAGGAGCCCAAATGACCTCCCAAGCGAATGATCGGGTAGTCAGCGCTGATGGCCCATTCGGTCATTTCGTTTTTAAAGTGAAGGTTTCGCGCAAAGGAGACCACCTTATTGGACATGCTGTCGGCGCCTTGAATGCGAATGCGCCTGAGGTCAAAGTTCAACCCGAGGCGCTGGCCACTTTGTTGAAACCGCGCTCCAATGCCACCGCCCATTTGGACGAGGTTCCATTGCGTATCACTGAACACGCCATAGGAGCCTTTGTGGCCGATGTCTCCACAATACCCGGAGACATGAGCGGATACGCCCAGCTCAACATTCCATGCGTGGGATGAGCGTACTTGGGCGCAGACATCAGATGGAGCGTGCAGGGCGATGAGCAGCGCAGCAGAGAGAAGGGGACGTGACAAACACATGGTCTGTCATAAATATACGACGAATTATTAATTTAATTCGACGAAAGCACTTAAATACTCCCTGAATTAGAACTTCATGCGGGTGGACTTCTTGAAGAGTCCACCGCGTTTCTTGTTCCCGTAGGTGCTTCGGTTGCGGTTGAAGCTTTGGCTTCGTCCGTTCAAGACCTTGCCATAAGTGATGACCAGCGTTCCATAGGCGTCATCATTGGCAGGATTGCCTCGGATGACGGGTATTTCATCTCCGATGTAGCTGTGCGCAGTGAGGCTGCCTGCTCCAGGGCCGGCAAGTTCGAGGTCGATGGGGTTGGATTGTGACGACAGTGCAGCTCCGAGTTGAGACATTTCTGCAGGATCTGCATAAAACCCTGAGACGTCATCCAAGTAATCGGTGTCGGTCATGCGGAAGCCCAATTCGATGCCGAAGTAGAAGTCTGCGGCACCTCCTTTTTTCTGACCCGTTATGACCGCGCTCAGACCAAAGGGTATGGTGTTGATGTTGAGCTCGTCACTGTAATCCACACCATTGGTCATCAATTCGGGCAGGCTGTGCCATTGGCCATCTGTGGTGATGCCCGATTCGATGAGTTGGTCGTACATCAGATTGTTGGCATCGACGCGGGCTTGGGGATTGTGGGACAATTTGGCAAAGCCAATGAACCCCCGAACGGTGAGCATCGCCCGCCGTTGGCGTGCCCAAACCAGCGGCTTCTGCATCAGATCACGCTCCAAACGAATGGAGCCCTCTGTCATTTGGTTTCGGAAATTGAGGTTCCTCCCGCGGCGTGCAGGGTTGCGCGTGTCTTTGTCGCTGCCCGAAATGTTGATTTGGCTGAAATCAAAACGAAGATGCCACAGTCCATCGCGGTCCAGCTTGCGCCGTGCATAAACACCTAGGGCTGGCCTTGAGCGCAATTCTTGTAAGTCCCAGATGAATTTTCGAGCGTTTCCTGCACCATCGCCGATGTCGCCCATGTAATTGGCGGCACCTGCTGAGACCCCCACGTCCCAATTTCCCTGTGAAAACAGGGCAACAGGGCTGGTCAGCAGCATTGCCAAGACCAGTGTGAATGAGGCGCTCCCTCGTGTCATGAGACAAAATTGGGTGCTGTAAGCGGTATAATCTGTGAGTTTTGAGAGCATCAGTGAGTTCCTACATGTGGATAAGTCGAATGGAGACACAGGGGTGTATACGGGGCCTACAGACCTTGGGTTTCGATAAACGTGCCATTTTGCATTATGAAAAAGGAAGGGCCCTTCCCTGATGCGCTTTGTGGCTTGCTGGGGACCCGTCACCCGATTGTACAGGCGGGCATGGTGTGGTGCACGGGATGGGAATTGGCCGCTGAGGTTGGAAAGGCTGGAGGACTGGGTACCCTTGGAGCGGGGTCGATGTATCCCGAAGAGTTGAGTGAAGAAATCAAGCTCCTGCAAGCGGCATGGGATGGGCCTTTTGCAGTCAATGTGCCACTGCTTTACCCGGATGTTGAAGCGCATATGCAGACCATAGCAACAGCTGGGGTTCCTGTGGTCTTTACCAGTGCGGGGTCCCCTAAGAAGTGGACCGGTTTCCTCAAGGAGGCGGGTGCCACCGTCATCCATGTTGTTTCGAGTGCAGCCTTTGCGCGCAAGGCTGAAGATGCAGGGGTCGACGCTGTCGTGGCGGAGGGTTTTGAGGCTGGCGGCCACAATGGAAGAGAGGAAACCACGACCATGTGCCTCGTTCCGGAGGTGGTGGATGCGGTTTCCATTCCCGTTATCGCTGCGGGCGGTTTGCACGATGCGCGTTCTATGCTGGCTGCGCTTGCTTTAGGTGCTTGTGGCGTTCAAATGGGCAGCCGATTTGTAATGACCCAGGAAAACCCGGCCCATGCCGCCTTCAAACAGCGCATTGCCGATGCCAAAGCCGGAGATACCCGGCTCATGCTCAAAGACGTAACGCCAGTCCGTCTGTTGCGGGGCCCAGAAGGCAGCTTCTTTGACCAGGTTTCGGCAGCAGAAGAGGGTGGCGCTGATGAGGTGGCCCTTCGGACCCTTCTTGGCCGAGGCCGGGCGAAGCGTGGCATGCGAGAGGGCGATCTGCTTGAAGGGGAGTTGGAAATTGGTCAGGTCAGCGCCTTGTTGGAGGACTTGCCCGGAGCGGGCCAACTTGTGCAAGACATCGTCCGGGAATTCAAGGAATTCAATACCCGAAGAATGGCGGAAGGCTTTTACTGGAGGGGGTTAGACTGACGGATACATGAAATTCAAAACCGGCAGAGGATAACATCATCAGAAGGCAACCGTTAGGTCCTCGCGTGCGTACATCTTGCAGAGCCATGATGAAGAACATCATCTATAGGGTATTTGGGTTGTGGGTGTTGACCATGACATGGGCGCAGGGTGGCCGGTGCCAAGAATGGACGTGCCTACAAATCGAAGGCGACATGGTGTCCCTCAATTGGGAGCCAGATGCCACGGGCGCGGAGTTTTATGCGATCACGCCAATGTTGGCTGCGCCTGATTTCACGCCCTTGCCTGGATTTGACCAATACCTTGAGCCGGACAACCCGTTGTCATCTTTTGTCGGCATCGTGACACCATTGCTCACGACCACACAAGGGTTCTGTTACACGTTGACGCCACTCAATGCCGCCGGCAGTAGCATTGCGGGCCCTTCCGATACACTGTGTACCATCTTTCTGGAATTGGAGTCGGGTTTGATTCCGGGCACGGTGGACCTGGGGTGGAACAGCCCGTTTCACTTTAATCCTCCTGCTGGCTTCAGCGGGACTTACGCCATTGAGCAATTGCTGCCAGATGGCACTTGGACGGTCATCGCTTCGGCGCCATGGTTGATGGGCAATTCCAACACCTCTTTCCCTGTGACGCAATGCGAAGGCTTGGTGACATTCAGAGTCACATTGACCGAAGATGGCGGATGCACCCATGAGTCCAACCAAGCCTCTATCGAAGTGTCCGATCAACTGGATCCTCCACCACCACAAATCATCGCAGTGGACGTGGATTCGCTCACTGGCCAAGCGGCAATTTCATGGCAACCCAGTCTGGCTCCTGATGTGGCGGGATATATCGTTTATGTGTGCTCGGGTTCGATAGAAACGGTGTTGACCACCATAGAAGACCCCAACATTTTGAATTGGACGAATCCATTCAGTGTCGCCGGTCAGAACATCGAGTATTACAATGTTGCGGGATTTGACAGTTGCTACGTGGGAGGCCTGCCCGACCCTGGTGCAGCCAACCCTGCTTGTGCGCCGTCGATTTATTTGGATGTTGACTGGACCGAATGCACGGATGAGGCCGACTTGCAATGGTCACCTGTCGTCCATTGGCCTGGGGGCGTAAACCGTTATGAGGTATGGGCTACAGAGCTGTCTCAGGACGGTGTGCAAGGCGGTCCAGTGCTGCTGGCCGAGGTGCCCGGCAACCTGAACTTCTTTCAGCACCAAGGCGCCAATATCGGTAGTTTGTACCGGTACAGGATTGTGGCCCATGCCGAATCGGCAGCTTGGACGCAGTCTTCGAATACTGCGGAGAATTTGTTCTCGTATCCAGGTGGTCCTCAATGGATGAGGTGGCTTGAGGCAAGCATTGTGACGGACTCGGTGGCCGTGCTCAGGGTCGAGGTCGATGCCACTGCTTCCGAACCGCACGACTATGAAATCTGGCGCAACGAGCCTTTTGACGACGACTATGAATTCGTCAACAGCTTGACCGCTTTGGGCGGTATCGTGCAGTTGCTCGACAGTTCGATTCAAGGGCAAGTGGGCCAATACAAGTATTACCTCAAGGTGGTCAATGCTTGCGGTGACAGTGTGCTGGGTACGCCAGTGGCCGAAACCATTTTCTTGAGTGGGACGGTGCTCGAAGACCGGCTCTCCAATGCATTGGCTTGGACGCCCTTTGAAGGTTGGGAGGCGCCGCGGACGCGGCAGGTGCTGCTCCGGGGCATTCAGTTTGGAGGTCAACTCGATGAGGTTGAGGACTTTAGTCCTTATGACTTTTCATATGACGATGAGTTGGAGGACTTGATTGGTACGCCAGGAGAGTTTTGCTACCGCGTGCGTGCAGAGCAAGGTGACAGCGGTTGGGCGGCCACTTCCAATGAGGTTTGTTTGACGTTGCCTCCGGTTGTCTGGGTCCCCAATGCACTCGTATACAACGGCTTCAACAACACTTGGAAGCCCTCTGTGGCCTTTGCGGATGTGACGGAATACCGCATAGATGTGTTCTCTCGGTGGGGAGATTTGATATGGGAATCAGATGATCCGGATGAAGCGTGGGATGGCACCAAAGATGGGGCCTTGCTGCCCGAGGCATTTTACCCTTATACGCTGAGATTGCAGGATGGTGCCGGGCGTGTTGTGACGCGCCGAGGGCACGTTCAGGTCGTGCGCAGGCCGTAAAAAGCAGGGGCTTGGGTCCCCTTGCCGCCTTCGGGTTATGGACTATTTTCGCCGGAATACCCGGACGCGTCCCATTTGCCCATGCCCACTGATCACCCCCACCCCAAGTTCACCGAAGAAGGCCTGACCTACGATGATGTCCTCCTCGTTCCTGCCTATAGCGAGGTGTTGCCAAGGGATGCGAATTTGCGCAGCCGCTTTTCGCGGAACATCGTTCTGAACGTTCCAGTGGTTTCCGCTGCAATGGATACCGTGACCGAGGCCAACATGGCCATTGGTATGGCCCGTCAGGGGGGCATTGGGGTCATCCACAAGAACATGACCATCAAGGCACAAGCCGCTTTGGTGCGCAAGGTCAAGCGGAGCGAGAGCGGCATGATCCAAGACCCGATCACCTTGCCAGTAGAGGCGGTGGTGGGAGATGCGCATCACATCATGTCCGAACACCGCATCGGGGGCATTCCCGTTGTGGATGAGGCGGGATTTTTGAAGGGCATTGTGACCAACCGCGATTTGCGTTTTGAGCGCGATGCCAAGCGCCCCATTGTCCAAGTGATGACGTCCGAAAACCTCGTGACGACGCCCAACGGCACCGATTTGAAGCGTGCCGAAGAAATTCTCAAGGACAACAAAATCGAGAAGTTGCCCGTGGTGGATGCCGCAGGCAAACTTGTTGGGCTCATCACCTACCGCGACATCATCAAGCTGCAGGAGTTCCCCAATGCTTGTAAGGACCAATTTGGCCGGTTGCGATGCGCAGCGGCGGTGGGGGTGACTCCAGATACCATGGAGCGTGTGGAGGCTTTGGTGAGGGCTGAGGTGGACGCGTTGATCATCGATACCGCCCATGGCCACAGTGCAGGTGTGATCGCCATGCTGAGCAAGGTGAAGAAGGCCTACCCCGATACAGACATTGTGTGTGGCAACATCGCCACAGGAGCTGCAGCCAAAGCCTTGGTCGAGGCTGGCGCGGACGGTGTCAAGGTGGGCATTGGTCCAGGGTCAATTTGTACGACCCGGGTCATCGCTGGAGTAGGGGTGCCTCAGTTGGGGGCGGTCATGGCGGTGGCCGAAGCTTTGGCCGGAACGGATGTTCCGCTGATCGCAGACGGCGGCATTCGCTACACTGGAGACATTGCCAAGGCGTTGGCCGGTGGTGGACACAGCGTGATGATTGGCAGCATGCTGGCAGGCACTGAAGAAAGCCCTGGAGAGACCATCATTTACGAGGGGCGGCGCTTCAAAAGCTACCGTGGAATGGGGAGCTTGGAGGCCATGCAAAAGGGCTCTAAGGACCGCTATTTCCAAGATGCCGAGGACGACCTAAAGAAACTCGTTCCCGAAGGCATTTCTGGTCGTGTCCCTTACAAGGGAACCGTCCAAGAAGTCATGTACCAAGTGGTGGGTGGTCTGCGCGCGGGCATGGGATATGTGGGCGCTCGGGACATTCCGGCCTTGCACCAAGCCCAGTTCGTCCGCATTACTTCAGCCGGGGTCAAAGAGAGCCATCCGCACGATGTGATGATATCGCGTGAGGCTCCCAACTACAGCATCCGCTGATTCGCTTCATGCGTTGATCATCAGCGCTTTGCGAACTGTCCGATTTTACGCAGGGGCTTGACCAACCGCAGCAAGGGCGGAGGAGGTGAGCCATTGAGCCGCCATGCCTTGGCATCTTCAGCGTTGGCTTTGATGCGGTTGGCGATGGAGGCATTGGATTGGCCACCGGCGCGCATCTTGACCGTGGTTCGGGGGAGGTAATGAAGAAGAGCCCCTCTAAAGTGAAAGAAGCGGAGCATCAATTCGTAGTCGGCTGCGCTGCGGAGCTGAAGGTTAAAGAGCCCATGTTGCTCATAAAGAGAACGTTTGACAAAGAGGGTCGGATGTGGAGGCATCCACCCTTTTCTAAAGTCTCCGGGCTCACCTGATTTCCATTGGCGGGTCACGTTTGTCGCCGTTTCAGCATCGACGTAATCGAGGTCTGCGTAAACGCCATCGGCTCCGGTTTTCTCAAAGACCTGAAGGATGTCGGCGATGACCTTGGAATCGGCGTAGGCGTCGTCGGCGTTGAGGATTCCGATGATGTCGCCTTGGGCGCGGGCAACACCGCGGTTCATGGCGTCGTACAATCCACCGTCGGGTTCGCTCGTGATTTTGCTGATGCCACCGCGGTGAACGCCGAGAATGTCGAGGGTACCATCGGTCGAGCCTCCATCTACGATGTGGTAGTCGAGGGTGAAATCGCCCTGTTGCGATAGAACGCTTTTGACCGCCAATTCAACGGTAGCAGCGGCATTGTAGGTGACGGTGACTACAGAAACAGTCATGGAGCAAACAGATGGCGTTGGGCCTGCAGATGAGCCGGGTCGAGCAGGCAGTTGTCATAGGTGGCCTTGGATTGCAGCATGACATCTTCTATTGACATGGCAAGCAAGTTGTTTGCCGCGTGAACCCATGCAGAGAGATCGAGAGGTTGGCAGGACACAGAAGATCCGGTGCTCAGTGTGGACCAAACGGTTTGATTGGAGACAATGACAGGCTTTCCACAAGCGATCGCCTCTGCCACGGCATGGCCGTAATTTTCATTCAGGCTGGGCACCAGAATCAGGTGGGCTTCTCCCATATGATGGCGGATGGCAGTCGGCGGACATGGCCCTACCAGCTCTAAGTCTATCCCATCTGCCAAAGCTCGGAGCTGTTCGGCTTCATCGGAGTTTTCTATAGGACCGACGATGCTGTAGCGCACTTGACAACCTTCACGTGCCAAGGCGTTGGCCAATGATACGCCGAGTGCATAGTTCTTGATGGGGTGTATCCTCCCTACGCTGAGCAGTTGGACGGTTCCTTTTTTGTCAGCGAGAGGCATCGGATCATAGGGAACCGGCAAGTTCAGAGCGATGCTGATGTTGGCTCTTGGAAACCAACGCTTGATTTCTTCGCTTTCCTGCTGTGTGCTGGCGTGCCAAGTGATGCCATCATAATTTCCAGTGAGCCGTTGGACATGCAGCCAAGCCCATTTGCGCCAAGGCTTGATCGAGAGGGCGCCGGTGCCCAACATGCCGCGGGGTGCGAGCGTAGTAGGAATGTCCATAGACCGTGCGATTTTCCAAGGCAGGCGGCTGAAGGGACCACTGTACAAGCTGTTGAGATACAACCGATCAGGTTTTACCTCTTCCAGTATTGCCCTCCAGTTGGATGCGGTCCAGTCGCGCTGAGGGAGGTATTGGACCGTGGCATGGTCGCAGGGGGTCCAGGTTCGGGTTTTGACCGGCAGTTCCTCTGTGTCTCCCAGGTCACGGTTTCCACACACGATTCGGAAGTCCATTTCTTTGCCCAATGCCGCTACCAAGTTGGCGATGCTCCGGATGGGACCACCTGCCCGGTAGGCAGGCAGGTACCAGTCTATGGCGATCAGAATGACCGGTCTGTGGGACTCAGTGGAGGTCATGTCGTTCAATCCATTGGCCCAAGGACACGAGTGTCCAGATGCGTGACCATGTGATGCGGCCTTCTTCAAAACCGCGCCACAGTTCTTTTAGAGCTCCTTCGTCAAGGACTTCCCGCTGGATTAATGTGTCGAGCCCGTTTGTGCAAGTATCACGCAAGGGGCCCCGCATCCAGATGTCCCAAGGAAGGGTGAAACCCATTTTGGGACGGTCGATGATGGACCTAGGTAAGCGGTCACCAAGGGCTGCGGTCAGGAGCGATTTGGGACTGTGCGGAAATTTAATGGGATCGCTGATGGCTAAGGCTGCTTCCACGAGCCTGTGGTCCAAAAAAGGCACCCGAACCTCAAGGGCATGGGCCATGGACATTTGGTCTGTGTCGCGGAGCAGAACGTGCTGCATGTAGGTGTGCATTTCCGCAAGTCCGATGCGGCTCAGTACTGGCAGGTCCAGTCCCGGTGACCGGTCTAGATTGGAGCGGCACCATTGAGCCACACTGTCGGGAGTGGCTGTGTTTTGAGATAAGCGTTGCACATCTCGTTCGAGCAGTACCCGTCGGCTGATGGGATATGTGGATGCGGGATCCAAACTTTCTCCGGCTAGGAGGGTGGCGAACTTGTCGCTGCTGATGCCCGGTTTGGCCAATTTGAAGGCCGATCCCGCCAGTTGCCGCAGCCCTTTGGGCCAGGCCATGGACCATTGCTTCCCAAGGAGGTCAACGGTTCTGCGAAACACGGGATATCCTGCGAACAGTTCGTCACCTCCTAAGCCGCTTAATGCCACGGTGAGCCCGGCTTTCTTGGTGGCTTGAGAGACAACATAGGTGTTGGGACCGTCTCCGCTGGGGTGGTCCGTGGCGGCCAATGCGTCGGGGACAGCAGCCAAAAAATCATCGGCTGAAAGCCTGATTTCGTGGTGGTCGGTATGGTAAAGTCGTGCGATCTGCCTTGCGTACTGGCTCTCGTCAAACTCGTCCTCGTGAAAGGCGACATTGAACGTGGCCACTTTCCGGTCTCCGACTTCTGACATCAAGGCAACCACTGCACTGGAGTCGATGCCGCCTGAGAGAAAGGCACCGAATGGAACGTCTGAACGCATCCTCAACGAAACGCTGTCGGTGAGCAGCCCTCGGATGTGGGAGCCGGCGCTTGTACTATAGGTCCAAGGTGGACCTTCGTCGACTTGTGCCTTTGCCGCTGTTGCTGCATCCCACCAGCATTCTGTGCGCAATTCGTTGTCGTCGGCCCACAGCAGATGTCCTGCTGGCAACATCTCTACGCCCTCAATCAATGTCCGGGGGCCATGGACGGTCTGGTAGCGCAGGAAATCCACCAGGCCTTTGCGGTCCAGTGTGCGGTTTACTTGTCCTGAGGCCAGCAGTGCTCGGACCTCGCTGGCCCAAATGAGCCCGCGTTCACTCGTGTGCAGGTAGAGCGGCTTGATGCCCATGCGGTCGCGGGCCAGGAGCAGTTTCTCCTCATGGGTGTCCCACAGTGCCAAGGCGAACATCCCGTTGAAACGGGTGAGCGCAGAAGCGCCCCAAGCGCGCAAAGCCGCCAACACGACCTCGGTGTCTCCTGTTGTTTTGAAAGGATAGTCTTGAAGTTCCTCCCTCAACTCTCTGTAGTTGTAGACTTCTCCGTTGAAGGCGATCACAAACCGGCCGCAAAAGCTTGTCATCGGTTGGTTGGCCACTTCGGAAGTGTCCAGAATGCTCAGCCTGCGGTGGCCGAGCACCACATTTTGATCGTCGGTCCAGTGGCCCTCGGCATCAGGTCCGCGGTGGGCCAATGCTGCGGTCATGCGGTGGGTGGCCGACCACGATGCGCCGTCGGTTTGGCCATGGAATCCGGTGATGCCACACATGAATCAACTGTTTACCCTTCGACGTCATCGCCATAGCGGTGACCTTCATCGCCATAGCCTCCATATCCGGTGTAACTGCCATATCCTCCATAGCCATAGCCATAACTGTAGAGGTAGCGGTAAGCATATTTGGAAGCATAGTACCTCCAACGTGTGGGGACGATGCCGTTGAGCACCATGCTCACGTGGTTGATGTTGTTTTGTTCCAAGATGTCCTCCAGCTGTCGCATGCCGCGGGCATTGGCACGCTTGACATTGGTCACGATGAGGGCTCTGTCCACGTGCCTCATCAGCACCAAGGCATCGGTGATCAGCAAAATGGGAGGGGTGTCGATGACGACAAAATCGTAGGATTTTCTGGCCTCTTCGATCATGATGTCCACGCGCTCGTTCAGGGCGAGCTCCGAAGCGTTGGGTGGAATTGGGCCGCTTGTGAGGACGTCAAGGCCCGGGATTGACGTGGGCTGTGTGGCGTCTTGCCATGTGCTTTTTCCGATGAGGAATCCACTTAGACCGATGCCCCGGTCGAGGTCCACTGCTTTGTGAACGCGGGGTTTGTGAAGGTCAAAGTCAATCAGCAGGGTGGTACGTCCAGCTTGAGCGAGCAAGGCGGCCATGTTGGTTGCCGTGAAAGTCTTCCCCTCGCCTGGGTGCAAGCTGCTCACAAGGATGGTGTTCTGTCCTTCGCGGTTGAGCAGGTATTGCAGGTTGGTTCTGAGTCCCCTGAAAGCCTCGGTGGTGGGGTGACGTGGACTTTTGGAAGAGACCAGAACGTACTCTTTGTCGCTGATGTCCTCATAACGTGGCACACCCCCACTGACCGACAACTTGGTCGATTCACGGAGTTCATTGACGCTTTCTATGCGTTCGAAGAGAAACAGCCTCAGTAAGGCGATGCCCACTGCCAGTGCCAGTCCAAAGAGGGTGTAGTTGCGGATTGTCTTGGATTTGTCGGGTCCGGTGATGCCTACAGAACGCGCTTGTTCGATGATGTTGGCATTGGAGGTAATGGCCGCCCTTGCAATGAGATTGGTCGCCCGCTGCTCCAAAAGGTATCCGTAGAATTTGTCACTGATGGCCAGCCTTCTTTCTATGGCCAGCAGTTCTCTTTCACTTTTGGGCAGGCGGAAGAGCTTGGCTTCGATGGCGTTCACACGGCCGTCCAGTTCGGTGGTTTCTGCTTCTATTGCACCTCGGGCTCCCCCGATGTAATTGAACAGACTCAGCCGCGTGGTCGACAACAAGGAGTCGATGCGCGTGACTTGAAAGCTGCTGGGGGTGACATCAAGCAGCATTTGTGTGCGCTGCAATTGAAGGTCGTACAGCTGGCCCACTTGTTCGGCGGCGACGGGATCTTCTGTCAGGAATGCACTCGGAGGAATGTTGGTGTTCTCCACACCTCGTCCGAGATAGGATTCCAATGAAGTTAGGCTGCGAAGTTTGAGACGGAGTTCTTCGCGCTGTGTTTCGAGCAGCACCAATTCTTGAAAGTAGACCTGCTCATTGCGCGTCAGGTCTAGCACCTTGGCTTCTTCACGCTGCTGGTCGATGATGTCTTGCAGGCTGTCGACATTGGCCTCGATCTTGAGGAGCTGCTGCTCCAGAAAGTCGTCGGTTTTGCGGTTGACAGCTTCGCGCGCCGCGGTGGAATACTCGATGTACCGCACGGAGAGGGCATCGAGAAATTCGATGGCGCGGTTGGGCAGAATGTTGCTGATTTGAAGCTTTAGAATGCTGGTCTGACCTACGCCGCTAACTGACAGCGCGCCACGGTATTGCCCAATGATTTGGTTGTCGCTGCGCACTTGGAAGCGCTGCCCCTGGGCAAGTGCCTGTTCAATGGTGCCGCGCCCGTTTTTGGCCCTTTGAATCACCAGGTGAAAATCACCGGTTTGTACGTCTTCGCCAAAGGCATGGACCTGAGAGTACACCCTGTCTTCTCTCAAGTTGACTGTCAGGGAGTATGACTGGTCGTCGATGACATCAAGCTCAAAATCAGTACCGAGAGCAGCCGCGCTGAATTGCTCAGGAAAGGCTTTGACTTCTACACCACTGAGGCCGCCCACTGGCAGGGCGCGCACCCTGCCTACGATGAAGTAAGTGATGTTGTGGTCTAGGTCGCCCACCGCTTTTGCCACCAGATCGCGGCTTTTGAGCACGCGAATCTGATTGGGGATGTCCGGGCCCTGCCGCTGAAATCTGCGGCTGACCACGCCCTCCATGATTTCGCGCGCTTTGTCGTATTCGTCCTTTTGCTCCAGCAGGATTTCGGTTCGGGCACCAAACATGTCGAGTTGCTGGTGCGTCACGAATCGGGCATACCCATATGCCAGTGCCGGTAGGAGCACAATCAGCAGCCAGTTCTTGGCTGCCACCTTGAGTCCAATGCGCAGTTGTTTGAGCGATGCGTTGGAGCCTCCAGGGGACGGTTCAGACATACAACAAAAATACAGGATTATCCTGTTGGATAGTGACGAGAGGGTTATATTTACAATAGATTCGGACCGACCATGAAAAACCTAGTTCTATCCCTATTGGTTTGCTTCCCTGCAGTGATTTTTGCTCAAAACCCAAGTGAGTGTTCAACTGCTGGAGATCCTGTTTTCGGAGGTTGTTGTTATGATTGCACTTGTTACACGTGCTCTGAAGTGGATCTTTGCGACAATACGATTGGATCAGATTATGCACTTTGTGTTCC
>CBFHUP010000056.1:0-16187 GCA_965659115.1 uncultured Flavobacteriales bacterium
GCAGTCACCGCAGTAGCTGTGGTGGGGTCCAATTCCAGTGCATCCAAACGGAGGTCAAGGGCAGCTTCAGCTTGATCACTGGCCAGCTCATTCGCGTCTACGTCGGCCTGCACAACTCCAATGGCTGCGTCTGCATCAGCTTCGTTCTGGTCCACATCGTCTTGGACGGCAGTCACCGCAGTAGCTGTGGTGGGGTCCAATTCCAGTGCATCCAAACGGAGGTCAAGGGCAGCTTCAGCTTGATCGCTGGCCAGCTCGTTGGAATCAACGTCTTCCTGGAGGGTCTTCATGGCGCCATCGAGGTCCTCGTCAGCGTCTACCAAGCTGGTAGATCCGGTAAGGTAGGTCGTTGCACCATTGGCGGTGTAGGCGCCGTCGGTACCAAGACCAGCTCCCGTTTGGCTGGCATCCAACTCACTCTGCAAGTTGGAAATGTCCGTATCGTTCGATCCAATGTTGGACGCGTTGGTGCTGATATCACTGGCGTTCGTGCTGATGTCTTGATCGTTGCTCTGGATGGCAATGAAGTTGGAAACAGTCGCAGCAGCATTGGTATTTACGTCAACAGCCAACGTGTCGTCCACGTCCTGAAGCGCTGTGATGTCGCCGTCATTGCCTTGAATGGCAGACAGGTTCGAAGCAATGTCACCGTCGTTGCTCTGGATGGCAGCGAGGTTAGCAGCAAGCTCACCGTCGTTGCTCTGGATGGCAGCAAGGTTGGCGGCAATCTCACCGTCGTTGCTCTGGATGGAGGCAAGGTTGGCGGCAATCTCGCCGTCGTTGCTCTGAATGGCAGACAGGTTTGAAGCAATCTCACCGTCGTTGCTCTGAATGGCAGACAGGTTTGAAGCAATGTCACCATCGTTGCCTTGGATGGCAGACAGGTTCGAAGCAATGTCACCGTCGTTGCCTTGGATGGCAGACAGATTTGAAGCAATGTCACCGTCATTGCCTTGGATGGCGGACAGGTTTGAAGCAATGTCGCCGTCGTTGGCTGCGATCGCAGCAAGGTTTGAAGCAATCTCGCCATCGTTGGCTGCGATTCCAGCAGCATTGGCGTTCACATCAAAGGCCAGCGTGTCGTCCACATCCTGAAGCGCTGTAATGTCACCGTCGTTGCCTTGGATGGCAGCGAGGTTAGCAGCAATCTCACCGTCGTTGCTCTGAATGGCAGCGAGGTTAGCAGCAATCTCACCGTCGTTGCTCTGGATGGCAGACAGGTTCGAAGCAATATCACCGTCGTTGCTCTGAATGGCAGACAAGTTTGAGGCAATCTCACCGTCGTTGCTTTGGATGGCCAAGGAGTTGGACACCGCAGCAGCAGAGTTCACATTGACATCAGCGGCAAGGGTGTCGAGGGCACCCTGGATGTTGGTGATGTCTCCATCATTTCCATCGATCTGGCCCTGAAGGCCTGAAACGTCGCCATTGGTAGCCAAGATTTCAGCGTCCAAATTGGACTGAACCGCTGCAATCTCAGCACTGTGTGCTCCATCGAGGGAGTCGATGCGCACTCCGAGGGCTGCTTCAGCAGCAGCAGCACGGTCTGCCTCATCGATGACAGCTTGGGTGTACCCTGCAATCTCAGAGGCCACCACGTTGTCGACATACCCCTTGTTGGTCAAATGGTCATCGGCAATAGGAGCCTCCGTGCTCAGTACATTTCCTGTAAAGGACGCGCTACCTGCAGTGATGTTGTCACTGACGGTCATGTCGTTTTGCACCGTCAAGTTGGTGGTCAAAATCTTACCTGTCACACCAAGCTGCACACTGGATGCACCGGAGGTATTGATGGTAACCGTAGATCCCATTTGTACCTGGTCGATGTCGGCGTCTGTAGTGAGCACACCGCCAGCGAAGTCAAAGTGGTCATTGGCATCCACCAAATTGGTGAGGCTGGCCAAGTCACTTTGCAATACGCCTACTGAAGTGTTCAATGCCAAGATTTCGCCATCATTGGACTCAATCAAGCCGAGGAGCGCAGCGTCTTCAGACTGCCGAGCAGAAGCTTCAGTGGAGAGGTCCGTTTGAAGCTGGCTGATGTCACCTGCATTGGCACCAATATTGGTGGCATTGGTAGAGCTGGCACCTGCATTGGCAGCAATCTCTCCGTCGTTGGACCCAATGAGTCCAAGCAATACAGCGTCCTCACTCTGGCGACTGCCAGCCTCCGCAGCGAGGTCGGTCTGCAATTGACCAACGTCCCCAGCATTCGTTCCAATGGCCGTTGTGTTGGAGGAAATGTTACCCGCATTGGTGCCTATGGATGCCGCGTTCGTGGCGATGTCTCCCACATTCGTAGAGATGCCTCCCGCATTCGTGGCGATGTCTCCCGCATTCGTAGAGATGCCTCCCGCATTCGTGGAGATGGCTCCTGCATTTGCGGAAATTCCGGAATCGTTGGTGGCGATGTTACCTGCGTTGGTGGCAACCAAGCCAGCAAGGGCCGCATTGTCCGAAGCCAAACCAGCATCTCCCGCAGCGCGATCCGCTATTTCCTGGGCGAGCACGGCAGACAAGCTGTCTGCAGTTCCTTCCGGAGCGTTGGCTGCGAACAAGGCCACTGGGACAGCCGTAACGGCCATCATGCCAAAGGAGGCGAAGCCGCCACCGCTGTTCACCTCCACTTGGAAGGAGTAACCACCGGCAGACCAATCCACTGCGGCAAGCTCATCCGCACCGGCAACACTGCCTATAGTGAGGTTGATCAAACCGAATTCATCGGTAAGCACACCGGAGTGCGTCTCCGACCACACCGAATTGGATGCGGCGTCCAGAAGAGTGAATCGGACGTCCAAGGTGGCATTTTCCAAAGCATCGCCTCCCGCATCGCGGGCGACAGCCTGGTATGCAATCCCATAGTTTTGCTGGGCTTGGAGACCAAATGAAGCGGTCAGCAGGAAAGCCGACATAAGTATTGAGCGAAATAGTTTCATCTCGGTTAAGATTTCTCGAAGTGTGAAGATATGAACAAAATTCGATAAAACACCAATTTTCACCTACGAAATGAAATATTTGTCAACCCAAAAGCCCAAAACCCCCGGATAATGCGGAAAACACACATTATATATAACGTGACCATTTCCATCGACGAAAAAATAAATTCGACATGGATGAACTGGATGCTCGACGAACATTTACGCGAAATGATGGGCACAGGGTGCTTCCTCGGGTTCCGTTTTTGTGAACTCCACACTGAGCAAGATTTAGGGCCCACCTACACGGTTCAATACGAGCTGGCCTCACAAGAAGATTTGGAACGGTACAAGCAGAACTTCGCCCAAAAAATGCAGGCCAAAGGAGCCCAGCTCTTCGGCGAAAAGGCCCTCGCATTTAGGAGCACCATGACTGTGCTCGCCAAAGGCGAACTTCGCGACCAATGAAAAGCCGAGGACAATCCGGGCCCGTCAGGGCCAAAAAACACCTTGGCCAGCACTTCTTGAAAGACAGTGCCATTTCTGAACGCATTGCCGGATTGGTCCCCCCAATAGAAAACCAGCAATTGCTGGAAGTCGGACCCGGAACAGGGGCCCTGACTCAGCCGCTCATCCAACGCTTCGGCGAAGCAGTCCATGTTGTAGAAATTGATGCCGAATCCGTTGATTTCCTGAGCGCAGCCGAATGGATCGACAATGCCCATATTCACTCGGCCGACTTGCTCAAATCATCGCCTGACGGTTTGGGTATGAACAGGTCCTTTGCCCTGATCGGAAACTTCCCGTACAACATCAGCAGTCAGATTCTCTTTCGGGCCTTGGAGTGGAGATCTCAGGTGACCTCTTGTGTCGGAATGTTTCAAAAAGAGGTGGCAGAGCGGGTCTGCGCAGACTGTGGTTCCAAGGTCTACGGCATCCTTTCCGTTTTGCTCCAGAACTACTTCTCCTGCGAATACGCGTTTACCGTTGGTCCCGGTGCTTTTGACCCGCCCCCAAAAGTGGATTCAGGCGTCATTCGCCTCGTGAGAACCCCAGACACTGATCCTGACGTCCCTTACGACGCACTCAAAAGGGTAGTGAAAGCAGCCTTTGGCCTGCGCAGAAAGACGCTGCGCAACGCGCTCAAGGCAGGTGGATTTGATGCCGCTGACATCCCAGAAGAATGGATGGGCCAGCGCGCCGAACAACTTTCTCCGAAGGAATTCGTCACCTTGACCCGCGCTCTGTACGCTGAGAAGTAACTCCGGCACCCGTCATTTCCCTTGCTCCTACAGACAACGCGGACAAGTTCTGTGCTTGTAATGGACATGCGCAGGCAGGCATAACCTATCTTTATACCAACGCTCTCTGCAATGATCGGAGTGAATACGCTACAAGAATTTGTAGTTGCGCGACAGGCGGATTTTGCCGGCGCAACAGGTGACCTATCGAGGCTGCTGACCGATATCGGGACAGCAGCAAAGATGGTCAATCGGCACGTCAACAGTGCCGGTCTGTCGGGCATCCTTGGCGAGCACAAGTCCAACGGAAACGCCTCCAAAAACGTCCAAGGAGAGTCCCAGCAAAAACTCGATGTATACGCTGACGAGACCTTTACGAGGGTCCTCAAGTCTTGCCTCAAGGTCGGCGGCATCGTATCGGAAGAACAACCGGGCATCATCCATGTGGACCACAGCAAACGTGGCGAAGGCCGGGGCTACGGGAAGTACATGGTGTGCATCGATCCACTCGATGGATCTTCCAATGTGGACGTCAACATTTCTGTGGGTACCATTTTCGGCATACACCGGCGGAAGTCCCCACTCATAGAGCCCGCCACGACAGCTGACTTCCTGCAACCGGCCAGTGAACTCGTCGCTGCAGGCTATGTGCTGTACGGCAGCTCTACCATGCTGGTTTATTCTACCGGAGGAGGGGTCAATGGGTTCACTTTTGACCCCTCCATTGGCGAGTTTTTCCTGTCGCACCCCAACATGCAGTTCCCAGAAGGGGAAAGGGTATATAGCGTGAACGATGCCCGCATCGGCAATACAGATCCGGCCATCACAGCCTTTCTGGACGATTGCCGCAAAAGAGGCATGACCGCCCGATACACCGGTGCCCTGGTCGCAGACTTTCACCGCAACCTCATCCAAGGAGGGATCTACCTCTATCCGGGGTCCTACGACAAACCCGAAGGCAAGTTGCGCATGCTCTACGAAGCACAACCACTGGCATTCCTTGCCAAACAAGCGGGCGGCGCCACATGGTGCCACCACCACGATTTACTGGATGTCACTCCGACCTCCTTGCACCAACGCACACCGCTTTTCACAGGCCATCCATCCTCTATCGCAAGGTTGAGATCCATGATGGAGGCCTCTGCGCACCCCGTCCCCGAGCCTGCGGGGGTGAGGGTGTTGCGTTGAGCCGACTTCCCCAAGCGGACACGGTCCAATCATGCCCAACATTTCGTAGGCTTGTGGTGCCAATTCGCCCTGCATGAAGGCCCACATCCCATTCGCCCTTTTTCTGCTGCTCTTGTCCAAGCCCATGGCAGCACAAGACACCCTCATCATCGCCGAAGCCGTTATTCAAACGGGCTTCTCCGACCAACCTGAAAGCTTGCCCCGCAGCCTTCAAACCCTTGGTCCAGCGCTCTTGTCCGCTGGAGCGCAGCCGTCCGTTGACGGGCTCTTGGAGAACATACCGGGCGTGGATGCCCGGCAGAGGGGCCCCTTCGGCGCCCAGACCGACTTGTCCATTCGAGGTGGCTCTTTCGAACAGGTAGCCCTATGGGTAGATGGCATACGTTGGAGCGCACCACACACTGCGCATCATTTGCTCAACCTCCCCATTGACCCCGAGGACATCCAGCGCATTCAAGTGGTCCGAGGCGGAGGCGGCGCCCTCGGGAGCGGAGGCGTCACCGGTGGGGTCATTCTCCAAGCTGGGCCAAGCGCGGAGAATGGAATGGAGTTCAGCGCAGAAGGGGGCAGCTATGGCTGGAACCGAGTGCGCCTCAGAAAAGATTGGGGCCAAGGCGCATTCCGACACCGCATCAGTGCCAGCCGCGCCTCCTCCTCGGGCTACCGCGACAATACTGACTTGCTCATGCAACGCCTGCGCTATTCAGGTCGAGCCGTCACCGACATGGGCATCTTCAACATGAGCCTCGGTCATTTGTCCTCGGCATTTGGAGCCCAAGACTTCTATACCGCCAATTTTCCGCAGCAATTCGAAAAAGTGGGCCTGTGGCAAGGTCAAGTCACTTGGAAACAAACGTCCGGAGACTGGGCATACGAAGCTGGGCTGCACCACCGCAACCACAGAGACCGCTTTGAGCTCTTCCGCGAAGGCGAGGACTATTACACCGAAGATGCCAATGGTCAGCTGACCTCAGCCGCCGGCGATGCCCCTTCCTGGTATCAAGGCGCCAACCAACACCGCTCCTCTACTTCGGGCGCACGAGGACTCGCAAGGCTGTCATCTGTCGCTGGTGAATCGGTGGTTTCTGCAGATTTCAGACAAGAAGGCGTGATCAGCAACCGCCTGGGGGTGGCAGAATTTGGACGCGACGGAGACAGCACATACACCTTGGGTGACCGCCGCACCAATCTGGACCTGTCCGCTGGACATTTAGCACAATGGGGACGCCTCACCTTGCGCGGGCTCGCCGCATGGAACATCAATTCCGCCGCAGATCAGCCCCGCTTCATACCCGAGGCCTCTTTGTCCATGCGCATTGATGATTCTGGCCGAGCCGTAGCCTTTGCTTCAGCACGCCGGTCTGTTCGCATGCCCTCGTACACGGATTTGTACTACACGGTAGGTGGCGCACAAGGCAGCCAAGACTTGCTGCCCGAAGAAGCAGAGCACTTGGAGTTCGGCTACCGGCTGACCACAGATCTAGCCAGCGGGCACCGCCTTGTGATCTCCCAGCACCTGTTCCACCGGTGGGGCCGCAACCTCATCGATTGGGTCCGATTCAACGGCTCTTCCATCACAGAGGCGACCAACCTGCGCCAGGTGCATTTCACAGGGCAAGAGCTCTCCCTCTCGGCCCAAGCCAATGGCCCCGATGCCCCGCTGCGTTACCTCACTTTGGGGCTCACCTTCCTTCAGGCAGATGAAACCAGCGACGGGTTTGAAAGCAATTACGTTTTGGATGTACTCAACACCAAGGCCGATCTGCTCATGGGGTACCGGCTCGCGCGCCACCTCCTCTTGGACATCCGGTGGAGCATCCAAGACCGCAACGGCGGGTACTATGACCCTGTAGAAGGACGAGAAGTGGAATTTGGCCTTGTCAACCTGCTCGGCACCACCCTTCAATGGACCCCAGAATCGATGCCGCTCGCCTTCCATGCGCGCATGGACAACGTTTTGGATGCCCAATATGTGGACATCGGAAACGTAGACCAACCGGGGCGTTGGGTGCGGGCAGGGGTCACGTGGACGCCTCAAACCAAGAACTGAAGCTCCCTTGAAGGGCGCCCGGTTGCCCGCTGCCCAGCCGTTTACAATTCGTTGGCAGCGGAAGGTGCCGCCTTCACCGGTGCCACGGTGCCACTGAGCTTGCGGAGAACCGCCATGGCGGCTTCCAGGTTGTCGACGGGCTCAACCCGCAACCGCAAAGCCCCATTGCGTTGGTACATCTGTACCCCCTTCAAGTGGGCTTGCATGTAGTCCAAGACGCGCTGAAACCGCACGCCTTTGTAGTAGTCACTTCCTTCTTCATCGTGGAAGACACCGATGAGCTTGCCGCCTTTGAGCACCAATTTTCCAAAACCGACCACCTGCGCCATCCACCGCAGACGGATGGTCTCCAACAGGTCTTCTGCCTCTTTGGGCAATGGGCCAAACCGGTCGAGCAAACGGGCCTCATAATTCTGAAGCCCCTCTTCGTTGTCCATCTCATCCAGCTCACGGTACAGGGCGATCCGCTCAGAAATGTCCGAGATGTAATGGTCGGGCAACATCAAAGCCAGGTCCGTTTCGAGCACAGTCTCTTCGACATAGTGCTCGCGGGAGTCCGCTTCTTCTTGCGCCAACTCAGCAAACTCCTCGTCCTTGAGCTCTCGGATGGCCTCCGAAAGGATCTTTTGGTACATCTCGAAACCGATGTCCGTGATGAAGCCACTCTGCTCGCCCCCCAAGAGGTTTCCCGCCCCGCGAATGTCCAAGTCGCGCATGGCGATGTTCATGCCGCTGCCCAACTCACTGAATTGCTCCATGGCCTGCAAGCGTTTGCGAGACTCCGTGGGCAATGCGTGCAGCGGAGGTGCCAACAGGTAGCAAAACGCCCGTTTGTTGGAACGCCCAACCCGTCCCCGGAGTTGGTGCAGGTCGCTGAGGCCAAACGTGTGGGCCTCGTTGATCAAAATCGTATTGGCGTTGGAGATGTCGATGCCACTTTCGATGATGGTCGTGGCCACCAGCACGTCATATGAGCCGTCAATGAAGTCGCTCATCACCCGTTCCAACTGCTCACCGTCCATTTGACCGTGTCCGATGCCCACGCGCGCATCCGGCACCAAACGGTTGATCATGCCCGCCACCTCACGGATATTGCCCACGCGGTTGTGCACGAAGTAAGCCTGGCCTCCCCGAGAAATCTCATAGGCAATGGCGTCTCGAATCAACTCTTCATTGAACGAGCCGATCTCCGTCTCTACAGGGTAGCGGTTAGGCGGCGGCGTGCTCATGATGCTCAAATCACGGGCCCCCATCAAAGAGAACTGCAACGTCCTCGGAATCGGCGTAGCCGTGAGCGTTAAACTGTCTACGGTGGCGCGCAGGGTTTTGAGCTTGTCCTTCACCGCTACACCAAACTTTTGCTCTTCGTCAATGACGAGGAGTCCAAGGTCCTTCCACTTGATCCTCTTGCCCACGATCGCATGGGTGCCAATCAAAATGTCGATTTCGCCCGCCTCCAAAGCCTTGACCGTTTCGGTCATCTTCTTGCCCGTCTTAAAACGGTTCACATAATCGACTGTGACCGGGAAGTCCTTGAGCCGCCTCGAAAAACTGCGGAAGTGCTGCATAGACAAGATGGTGGTCGGCACCAACACGGCCACCTGCTTGCCGTCGGTTGCTGCCTTGAACGCGGCGCGGATGGCAATTTCTGTTTTTCCGAAACCGACATCGCCACACACCAAACGGTCCATGGGCACCTCCTTTTCCATGTCCTCTTTTACCGCCTCCGTCGCCGTCAACTGATCTGGCGTATCCTGGTACATGAAGCTCGCCTCGAGCTCCGTTTGGAGGTAGGTGTCTGGCGTGTAGGCAAACCCCTTCGACGCGCGGCGCTTGGCATAGAGTTTCAAGAGGTCAAATGCGATTTCCTTGACCCGCTTTTTGGTCTTGCTTTTGGTCGCCGCCCATGCAGACGACCCCAACTTGTGGACTTTGGGCGGCATGCCCTCCTTTCCGGTAAACTTGGAAATCCGATGCAGCGAGTGAACGCTCACATATAAGATGTCGCCCCCTTTGTATTTCAGTCGGATGGCCTCTTGCTCCTTGCCCCCCACATCGACCTTTTGAAGGCCACTGAACTCACCGATTCCATGGTCAATGTGGACCACGAAATCGCCCGGTTCCAAACTCATCAACTCTTTGATGGTCAGGGCCTGCTTGTTCTTTTTGAAGCCGTCCTTGAGTCGGAACCGGTGGTAGCGCTCAAAAATCTGATGGTCCGTGTAAATGGCCAGTTTGAGGCCAACATCCACAAATCCTTCGCTCAGCTCCGCGGGAATGGGGGTGTACTTGACCTCATCGCCGCGGTCCGCAAAAATATCGTGTAGGCGCTCCAGCTGCGTGCCCTGCCCTGCCACCACAAACGTCGCAAACCCATCTTGATGGCGGTGCTTAAGGTGCTCTGCGAGCAGATCAAAATTCTTGTTGAATCCCGGCTGGTCCTTTTGACCAAAGTCCACCACGGTCCGGTCGGTAAAGCTGCCCGCACCACCAAATTCCACCACGCGGTGAACCGCCAGTCTGCGCTCAAACCGCAATCCTGTGGTGTACATCTCACCGGGGCGCAACGCATCGGTTTGGCCGGTCCTGCGGTCATAAAACGTCTGGGCCTTATCGACCTCTTTGTCGAGCTGGTCTACCACACCGCGCACATCCCAAGTCCACACTGTGCAGCTCTCGCCCAAGAAGTCCAAGAACGGCTCGCGCTCTTCCTTAAGCATTTGATCGCCCACATCAGGGACAATCACAGCCCGGTCCATCTTTCCAACGCTCAACTGATCGGCCGGATCAAATTTGCGAATGCCGTCCACCTCGTCACCAAACAACTCGATCCTATACGGGTGGTCAAAAGCGAAACTGAAAATGTCTACAATGCCCCCCCGAATGGCATATTGACCTGGTTCATAGACGTAGTCGACTTTCTCGAAACCGTAGTCAATGAGGATGTCATCCAAGAAGTCTTGGCTGATCCGGTCGCCCCGCTTGATGGTATATGTATTGCGCTTGAGCTCTTTGCGGGTGGTGACCTGTTCGGCCACAGCCTCGGGAAAGCTCACAATGCACACTTTGCCGCGCAAGGCCCCCAACTTGCTCATCACCTCCGCGCGCATGGCCACATTGGCATTGTCCGTGCCTTCTTCTTGGTAGGGAATCCGTGCACTGCGGGGGTAAAACAACACCTGATGTCCTTCCGTACCCAGCAGGTTCTCGAGGTCATTCATAAAGTAGGCCGCGCGTTCCTTGTCTTCGAGCAAAATCAGGTGGTCTCCACCGTTTCGCTGGATGGCCTGCGCCGCCAAGAACGCTCGCGCTGAACCGACCAAGCCCCTTGCTTCGACTTTGGTCCCTGCTACTGACAAGGCATTGACCACATTGCCCGTTCGGGCATCGTGATCATAAAAGGCGAGGATATCCTGAAGGGTCATAGGGCGCACGAAGATAACCGCCACCCCTGCCCCGGGTTCGCTGCACAGGGCCCTCGCTCCATACATTTTGCAGAAAAACTCCGCCCCATCCCTGTTCTCTGTGCCATCCAACGTTGCCGTCCTTGCTCCAACGGGAGCTTGCAAGCGTCTGAACGCCTGCCCAAATGATCCCCTCGACAACAGGAGCCTCACAACAGAAAAATTGAACGTCAACGTACCGACCTTCGCAGCATGCAAGGATGGCCTGTACACAGTTTTCAATCGTGGAACGACTTTCTCGAAGGTCAAGTCTTGCTCATCGACAAGCCCAAAGAGTGGACCTCCTTTGATGTGGTCAACAAGGTTCGACACCTCATTCGACGCGGCGGCAACTTCAAAAAAATCAAGGTCGGCCACGCGGGGACCCTCGACCCCTTGGCCACAGGTGTCTTGGTGTTGTGCACAGGGCGCATGACCAAGCGAATTTCGGAACTGAGCGCGGAAGACAAGGCCTACGATGGCCACATCACTTTTGGCGCCAACACGGACAGCCACGACCTGGAGATGCCCCTGATTCCGGTGGCGTCCACCGAAGGCCTCGACCTCGCTTCCCTGCGCGAGCACGCTTTGAAGTTTACCGGAGAAATCGAACAACTTCCTCCCACTTTCAGCGCCAAAAAGGTCGGCGGACAAAAAGCCTACGTCGCCGCCCGCAAGGGAAAGGACATCGGCCTCAGCCCTGTCGCAGTGAAGGTGCACAGGTTCGAAGTGACCGGATGGAAGAACCCCACCATGACCTTTGACATTCTCTGCTCGAAAGGAACGTACATCCGATCGTTTGCAAGGGACATGGGGAAAGTCACGGAATGTGGCGCCCACCTTTCTGCACTGAGACGTACGGCTAGCGGGGCTTTCAAGCTGGATGAATGCTGGTCTATTGAAGAATTTGAGTCCCGAATTTCATCCCTGCCAGCACCCGTTTCGACCCCAGGTTGAGCCTTGTGCACTTCCTTTCTTCGAGAAGCTTGAACCCCGGCGAGGCTTTGACTAACTTCGCCCGCCCCTGAAAACCCTGCCGACATGAGCGTAGAGCGCATGAAACTCAGCCAATTCAAGTTCGACGTTCCGAAGGAACTCATCGCCCAGTACCCGCTTGACAACCGGGACGAGAGCCGGATGATGGTCGTGAACAGAGAAGCTGGAACCATTGAACACAAGAAGTTCAGTGACCTCATTGACTACTTCGACGAAGGCGATGTCATGGTCATGAACGACACCCGGGTCTTTCCCGCCCGGATGTACGGAAACAAGGAAAAGACAGGCGCAGTCATCGAGGTCTTCCTCTTGCGTGAACTCAACCGTGAGTCCTTGCTTTGGGATGTTCTGGTGGACCCTGCGCGCAAAATCAGGATCGGAAACAAGTTGTATTTCGGCGAAGACGAGGACCTCGTAGCAGAAGTCATCGACAACACCACCAGCCGGGGCCGCACATTGCGCTTTTTGTTTGATGGCACCCACGAGGAGTTCAGGCAGAAGATTTTCTCGCTCGGAGAGACCCCGCTCCCCAAGTACATCGACCGCCCTGTTGAGCCAGAAGACGCCGAGCGCTTCCAAACGATTTACGCCAAGCAAGAAGGTGCCGTCGCCGTCCCCACTGCAGGCCTTCACATGAGCAAGCAGCTCATGAAGCGCTTCGAAATCAAGGGCATCGATACAGCGTTTCTCACCCTCCACATTGGATTGGGCACGTTCCGTGAAGTCGAGGTCGAGGATTTGACCAAGCACAAGGTGGACTCCGAGCAGTTGATCATTCCAGAAGACTGTGTCAGCACCGTCAACAAAAGCATCGAACGCGGAGGCAAGGTGGTGGCCGTGGGAACTTCAGTGGTACGTGCCATGGAGTCTACCCACAGCACATTCCGCCAACTCAAGACCTATGACGGTTGGACTTCACGGTTCATCTTCCCGCCCTACAAGTTCAAATTGGCGGATGCCTTGATCACCAACTTCCACACTCCACAGTCCACTCTGTTGATGCTCACCGCCGCTTTTGGTGGGTACGATTTGATCATGGAGGCCTATCAAACGGCCATGAAGGAGAAGTACCGCATGCACGCCTATGGCGATGCCTTGCTGGTCATCTGAAGAAGAAGCACCCTCCCCTTCGCGCAAGGGGACAGAAAAAAAGCCGCTCCCAAGGGAAGCGGCTTTTTTCATGGTGTGAAGTGAGGCTCAGCTCACCCGCTTAATGGAGCAACCAATGGCTTTTGTCACCGCTTTTTTGGCCTTCTTCCCTTCGTTCATTCGAACGATCGCGTCCTCGAGGTAAGTCTCCTTCACCTCTTCAGCAGAATTCACATTGTCATCGATGGCGCCCCGGTATACCAGACGGAACTCCTTGTCAAACAAATACACGTGAGGCGTGGTCCTTGCTCCAAACGCGTCGGCCAACTTGTGCCCGTTGTCCATAACGTAAGGCATGATGTACCCTGCCTCCATGGCGTGCAGCTTCATCTGCTCCAAACTGTCGTCTCCCTTGCGCTTGGCCTCATTGGAATTCACCAAGACCGTGCCTATGCCCAGCTCTCGGGCCATAGCTGCCACTCCATTGTAGCGGCCTTCCCAACCTTCACTGCGGCCCTCACGGCCGACAACAAAGGGGCAAGTGTTGCAGCTGAACATGACCAACAGGCCGTTCTCACCCGCCACGTCAACCAAGCTCCATTCCTGACCGTCAATGTTGGTCATTTTCATGTCTGCTGAAGGCGCCTTGTCTCCAGGGTTCAGCTCGTTGAGTTCGGTCGACTGGGCCGACGTCGTCATCATCATGCCGCACACGAAGGCGGCGAGGGTCATTTTGCGAAGCATTTTCTTGCGTTTGTGTTGGGCCAAGTTAACCGATGAGCGTGAGGAATGTTGCCAAAAATCCCCCGCCCTCCTCGCTCACAGCGGGAGGTTCCCGTGCTTCCGCCTCGGCCTGCGCACGGTTTTGTTTTCGAGCATGGCAAACCCTTTGAGCAACCGGATGCGGGTATTGGAGGGCGCGATCACCTCATCGACATACCCCCGAGCGGCTGCCCGGTATGGGTGGGCAAACAAGTCTGCATACTCAGCCTCCTTCTCGGCAAGCTTGGCCTGCGGGTCGTCAGACGCCGCAATTTCCTTCCGGAAGATGATCTCCGCAGCCCCTTTGGCACCCATCACTGCAATTTCGGAGGTGGGCCAGGCAAAGTTGAGGTCTGCTCCAATGTGCTTGGAGTTCATCACATCGTAGGCCCCGCCGTATGCTTTTCGGGTGATCACGGTGATGCGCGGGACGGTAGCCTCACTAAAGGCGTACAGAAGTTTGGCCCCGTTGGTGATGATGCCGTTCCATTCTTGATCCGTACCCGGCAAGAAACCGGGCACATCCTCCATGACAAGGAGGGGCACATTGAAGGCGTCGCAAGTGCGCACAAAGCGCGCAGCCTTGGTCGATGCTCCGATGTCGAGCACCCCGGCAAGCACCGCAGGTTGATTGGCCACAATGCCAATCGAACGGCCACCCAGCCGCGCGAAACCCACCACAATGTTGGCCGCAAAATCCGGTTGGATCTCAAAGAATGCGCCACCATCGACCAACTCCTTGACCACGTCCCGCATGTCATAAGGCTGCTGTGCACTCTCCGGAATGATGCTGTTCAACTTGGGGCGCGATTCATCGCCCCCGGCATAAGGGACCGAGGCGGGAATCTCCTCACAGTTTTGAGGCAAAAAGCTGAGCAAATCCTTGATGCGGTCTATCGCCGCCACTTCGTTGGGGGCCGTCAGGTGGGCCACACCGCTCTTGCTGGCATGGGTTCTCGCTCCACCCAGTTCCTCTGCAGTGACCTCCTCGTGGGTTACGGTCTTGACGACATTCGGCCCCGTCACAAACATGTAACTGCTGCCCTCGGTCATCAAGATGAAATCGGTCAATGCAGGGCTGTACACCGCCCCTCCCGCGCAGGGTCCGAGAATGGCGCTGATCTGGGGAACCACACCACTGGCTTGCACATTGCGGTGAAAGATGTCGGCATATCCACCCAAGCTGACCACACCTTCTTGAATGCGCGCTCCGCCTGAATCGTTGAGGCCAATCACCGGCGCTCCATTGTCCATGGCCAAGTCCATGACCCGGCAAATCTTCTCCGCATGCGCTTCGGCCAAAGAACCCCCCAAAACGGTAAAGTCCTGACTAAAAACGTAGACCAAACGGCCATTCACCTTTCCATAACCGGTCACCACTCCGTCTCCAAGGAACTGCTGCTTGTCGAGCCCAAAAAGGTTCGACCGGTGGGTCACCAGCATCCCCAACTCCTCAAAAGTGCCCTCGTCGACCAACAACGCAATGCGCTCCCGCGCCGTCAATTTGCCCTTTCCATGCTGGGCCTCAATGCGCTTTTCGCCTCCGCCCATGCGGGCTTCAGCTTTCATCGCCTCAAGGCGTTCCACTGGATTCTTGTCCTCTGATGCCATGTTTCGAAACTACAGCGCAAGTGGCAACCAATTCACTGTGCACACCGCCCGCGACCTTCTGCAACCGCCAACAGGCGGGACTTACCTTTGCGGCGCAGTTCAGGATCTATCCTGACGCCACCATCGCCATGCTTCGATCACATACCTGCGGCGAACTTCGCCCCGACCACATCGGCCAAACCGTCACCCTGAGCGGTTGGGTCCAACGCGCCCGCGACCTCGGCGGCATGACATTTGTCGACCTCCGCGACCGCTACGGCATTACGCAGCTCGCCTTTAACATGGACACCAATGCCGACCTGTGCTTACAGGCGCGCAAACTGGGCCGAGAGTTTGTGGTCCAAGCTGTGGGCACCGTGTGTGAACGCGAGTCCAAAAACATGCAGATCCCAACCGGTGAAATCGAAATCGAAATCACCGGATTGACCATCCTTAACGCTGCGGAGACTCCGCCGTTTACCATCGAAGACAAGACCGACGGTGGAGACGACCTGCGGATGCAGTACCGCTATCTGGACCTGCGCCGAGGCCCGGTCCAGCGCAACCTGCTGCTCCGCCACCGGATCAACATCGAGACCCGGAAGTACCTCGACAGCATCGATTTCATCGACGTCGAAACGCCCGTTCTCATCAAGTCCACACCAGAAGGCGCCCGCGACTTCGTGGTGCCCAGCCGCATGAACCCCGGCCAATTCTACGCCCTGCCCCAAAGCCCGCAGACCTTTAAGCAACTGCTCATGGTCAGCGGGATCGACAAGTACTACCAAATCGTCAAGTGCTTCCGAGACGAGGACCTGCGCGCCGACCGCCAGCCCGAGTTCACACAGGTGGACTGCGAGATGAGCTTTGTAGAGCAGGAGGACATCCTCAACACGTTTGAAGGCCTGGTCCG
>CBFHUP010000057.1:0-15656 GCA_965659115.1 uncultured Flavobacteriales bacterium
TGATGCTTCGGGCTGGAACCCCCTGTGAAATCAGGTATTCTCGAACGGACTGGGCGCGTGAATCACTGAGGTTCAGGTTGTCGGAGTCGCTGCCTACATCGTCGGTGTGCCCTCCGATTTCTACGGCGAGCTCAGTCTCTGAGAGGTATTCTGCAAAAAGATCCAACAAGAGCAAACTGGCCCGTCCTATTTGGGCAGAACCTGAGGCATAATGGATGTCCTCAATCTCAAACGCAGCGTTTGCTTCGTTGACCGAACGAATGGTCAGGTCGGTGGTCACCAGAGCAGGCTCCTTTTCATCTTGGTCCACCACCAGCCCTGCACTGAAGGCTGCACCTTCTGCTTTGGCTACCATGATCACGTCTTCTCGGGTGGAGAGGTCTACGACAGCTGCAAATGCGCCATCGTCACCAAGTTCAATCGCTTGAGCCCGTCGGCTTTGGGCGTAACGCAGCTCCAGGCTGATGGGCGTTTCGGACAGTTCATCGCTGACATCGAGGTTGCCTTTCACAACGACCGATGCCCGGGCCCTCAGGGGTTCGGGCAGGGTCCAAGTCATGATGTCCAGGCCACTGGTCCCTGGGCGTCGGCTCGAGAAATAGGCAGTTTTTCCATCGGCAGAAGTCACCAACCCGTGTTCGTCTCCAGAGGTGTTGAGTGGGATGCCCACGTTGACCGGCTTGGACCACGCGTCCGCTTGGGTGGGCCGCGCAGTGCTGTCCAAACGGCTCACCCAAATGTCATAACCGCCTCCACCGGGTGTGCGGTTGGATGCAAAATACAAGGTGTGCCCATCGGGGTGGAGGTAGGGCGCCTTGTCGCTGAAAGCCGTATTGATGGGGGCTGGCAACGGTGATGCTGGTCCCCAGTTCCCATTGTCTTGAAGGGAGCTTGCCATGATGTCGATGGTGGGATTGCCTTGAGAATCTGTGGTGGTTCCCGGGCGCACCGCAGCAAAATACAGCCACTGTCCATCTGGACTTACGGCAGGTTGTGACTCCCACCCGTCGGGTGTATTCAAGGCGTCCAGAGGTTCAGGTTCGCTCCACAGGTATACGGTTTCATCCCCGGTGTCCTCCAACAATGCGTATCGCGCAGAGAACAGGTCTATGTTTTCTGGATGGCCTGGAACAGGTGTTTTGACTGCGAGGAACAGCGATCGGTTGTCGACAGATATGGAGGCCCCTCCATAACCTGACGTGCGGTTGAACGGTTCCTCCATGGCCTCGCCATTGTCAAAGGAGACAGAAGGCCCTGTGCGCCTTGCCCATGTAAACTTTTCGAAAGGCTTGCTCACCAAATCACCTTTGGCCTTGCGCTCTCCAGCACGGGTAAAAAACAGCAGGGTTCCATCGGCGGAGAGGGCCGGGAGGTATTCCTGATCGCCGGTAGCGACGGCCTCCAATACCCGAGGAGGTGGGCTGTCAGCATGGGCATTGAACTCCACAAGGAATTGGATTTCCGGCAGGTTTTTCTCAACGTCTTTAAGCCGACGCAAGGCCCTTGGAGACAATGGCTTTCCTGTGAAATATTCCCATCGAATAAAACGGTCAAACCACTCCAACGCAGAGGCGTATTCTCCTTCGGCGTAAGCGATGCTTCCCAAGGTGTAAGGAACTTCTGCATCATAATTCGGGCAGGCATCGTGGACGTTGTTCAGCAGCGTCCGGGCTGTTCCAAACCCGTTGCCTTGACGCCGGCTTTGGCTGAACAAGAGCAGGCCCAATTCAAAACGCGCTGAAATGGCCTCTTCCTGTTCATCGATGGCGTCTTCGAGGTATCCCCGTCTCTTGTCGGCATCGTACTTCCTCTTGTCCCGGCCTTTTTCTATGAGTTTGATCGTTTTGGCATCCAATTCAGGGGCACAGGGGTCGTCATCCTGAGCCAGCGTAGCAAACGAGAATGCGGCACAAAAACATGCGGCCAGCATGACACTGGCCAGTCGGCAAGTTTGGATCATGCGCTCTGTGTGGGAACTTCGAGTTCGTTTTCGCTGTGCGCGATGATCGTGGACACGGCGCCATCGCCGGTGACATTGACTACGGTTCTGCACATGTCGAGGATGCGGTCTACCGGGAAAATCAATGCAATCCATGCGGGATTGAGTCCCACACTTTCCAAAACGATGATCATCAGAACCAACCCTGCACTGGGCACTGCAGCGGCGCCGATGGAGGCCAGGGTGGCGGTGATGACAATGACCGCTTGCTGGGCCAGGCTGAGATCCACCATGTGAAACTGCGCAAGGGAAACAACCGCGACGGCCTGGTAGAGGGACGTTCCGTCCATGTTCACTGTTGCACCAATGGGCAAGACAAAGCTGGTCGTTCGTTCAGAGACCCCAATTTTGTTGCGCACGCAGTCCATGGTGACGGGCAGTGTAGCTACAGAACTCGAGGTAGAAAAAGCGGTGATTTGGGCGTCGCGCATTCCTGCCAAAAACGCCTTGTATCCCATAGGCTTGATGAGCATGGACACCAAAGAGGGGTAGAAAATGAAGACCATAATGGCCAATCCAATCACCACTACCACGCTGTATTGCAGCAGGTATTCCAACAGTTGACGGAACATTTCAGGATCGCTTCCCGCGGCGTTCACGATTTGTCCTGCCATGAGCGCAAAAACAAAAATCGGCATGGCCTTCATCACCACCCACACCATCCGCACGAAGACTTCGTTGAGCGAATCGATGGCCCGCATCAACGGTGCAGCTTGTTCTTTGGGCATCCCGACCAAAACGACGCCAAAGAAGACCGCAAAAAAGATGATTTGCAGCATGGACATGTCGGCCAGCGATTTGAAAATATTGGTCGGAACCACGTCCACCAGCGGCTGCAGCGGACCCGACGACATGGTGCGCTCTGCCTTGTCGAGTTTGTCGACAACCCAGTCGTTCATGGAAACTTGCTCTTTTGTGATCTGTGCGACCTTGTCAGCGAGGGCAGGGTCGTTGCGCAAGTTGATGTCGTCGAGGACCTGAATGCCATTGGCGTCGCGCCACAGTTCGTAACGGATTCGGTTGGATTCAAGCAGGTCTTCTGAGACGCGCGCACCCGGCTGCATGAGGTTGACCAAAAACAGTCCAACGATGACCGCCGTCATGGTGGTGAGAACGTAGGTTGTGACGGTTTTGATTCCAAGACGGCCCAACTTGGCAGGGTCGCCGAGGCTCGCAACACCTGACATGATGCTAAACAGAACCAGGGGTACTGCTATGAGCTTCAGCACATTAATGAAGATGTCACCAAAGGGCTTGATGAAATCCACGGTAAATTCATTCCATCCAAAAGTGATGGACATCCAGGCGTAGATGACACCGACCGCGAGGCCGATGAGAACTTGCCAATGCAGGGCGAGGCGCATGCGTTTTAAAAGTTGGTGTTGCGTTCCGTTCGAGGATGCAAGCTAATGTTCAGAGGCGGGCGCTCCGCTGTCGCAAAGCGTGATCGGCCAAGACCAGCAATACCATGGCTTCAACCATAGGCACTGCGCGGGGCAACACACAAGGGTCGTGACGTCCGCGTCCACTCAAGATGACATCTTCACCAGCTTGGTTGACCGTGGCTTGGTCGGTGAGGAGCGTGGCGACGGGCTTGAATCCTACGCGCAGCACGATGTTTTCGCCATTGCTGATGCCGCCTTGTATGCCTCCACTGTGGTTGGTGGTGGTGCGGATGCTGCCGCTTTTGCCTGTGAAGGTGTCGTTGTGTTCGGAGCCCTTCATCAAGGTGCCGCTGAATCCGCTGCCCAGCTCGAGGCCTTTGACTGCGGGTAAACTCCAGATGGCTTTTGCAAGGTCAGCCTGCAGTTTGTCAAATACGGGCTCTCCCCACGTTGGGGGCACGCCTTGGGCCACCACGACTATGCTGCCGCCCACGGTATCTCCAGCTTTTTTGACCTCAAGGATGCGGGCCTCCATGCGACGGGCAGTTTCGGGATCTGGACATCGAACCGCATGTGCATCCACAGCCTCTGGTGAGAAGAAGGCGGGGGGAGTGGGCATGGCAATGTCTTGCACGCGCTCCACATAAGCGCTCACAGCGGGAGCAGGGCCCTTGGGATACAGTTGTTCCAGGAACTGTCTGGCGAGGGCCCCTGCAGCAACGCGGGCTGCGGTTTCTCTGGCACTTGCCCGGCCACCTCCACGGTGATCGCGAAAGCCGTACTTGGCGTCGTACGTGTAGTCCGCATGACTGGGCCGGTATTGTCCCTCGAGGTGGTTGTAGTCTGCGGGTTTGGCGTCGCCATTGGGAATGGTAAAACCGATGGGGGTGCCGGTGGTGCGGCCTTCGAATACTCCTGACAGCAAGGTGACGGTGTCGGATTCCTTCCGCGCTGTGGTCAGGTTGGATTGTCCCGGCCTGCGGCGGTCGAGTTCGGCTTGCAGACGATCGGGGTTGATTTGGACACCGGCGGGCATGCCATCGAGCACACCGCCAATGGAAGTTCCGTGTGATTCTCCAAAGGTGGTGAGCTTGAACCGCTCTCCGATGGTGTTTCCGGGCATGTTACAAAGGTACGCGGCGGCTGCTCGCGCAGGATGTGCGACCTTGGGGCTCATGGAAAGTGGATTTGCATCGGGCCGCATGCTCATCAAGGACATCGGTCATCTGGTAGGGTTTGGGGCCAGTGCTCCGGGCAAGCTTTCAGGCTCGGAAATGCGACAATTGTCGGTCATTGAGGACGGTTGGTTGGCTTTGGAAGAAGGGCGCGTCATCGGAGGAGGTCCCATGGCTGAATTCCCAGGAATTGCCGACTGGAACGGATTGGAAGTGGTGGAAGCAGCGGGCCGATGTGTCTTGCCCGCTTGGGTAGACAGCCATACCCATTTGGTGCATGCCGCCTCTAGAGAAGGTGAGTTTGTTGACCGCATTCGCGGATTGAGTTACCAGGAGATTGCAGCCAATGGCGGGGGAATATTGAACAGTGCCAAGGCGCTGCAGGCCATGTCCGAAGACGACCTCTTTGCCGTTTCACTGGAGCGCATGGAGCGCATGATGCGCATGGGAACGGGGGCGATTGAAGTCAAGTCCGGCTATGGATTAGACCTGGAGAGCGAGCTGAAGATGTTGCGGGTGGCCCGCAGGCTGGGCGCCTTGAATCGCATTCCGGTCAAGACCACATTTCTGGGGTGCCATGCCGTTCCTGAGGGCTGGAATGGACCAGCAGATTACACGGAGTATATGGTACGGGAGGTGCTGCCAGCAGTGGTCGATGAGGATTTGGCGGATCACGTCGATATTTTCTGTGAGGAAGGATATTTTGGGCTCGATGAGACGCGCACGTTGTTGGAAGCGGCCCAGCTCAGGGGATTGCCGGCCAAGGTTCATGTGAATCAATTCAAGGCCAGCGGAGGGGTGGCTTTGTGCGTCGAGTATGGCGCCATGAGTGTGGACCATTTAGAGGTTTTGCGTGCAGAGGATGTGGCTGAACTCGCCACGGGCACCACCATGCCGGTGGCACTGCCTTTGTGCTCGTTGTTCCTCGACTTGCCATTTACCCAAGGCAGAACCCTTGTGGATGCGGGATGCGCTTTGGCGATTGCCACGGACTTTAACCCTGGATCGGCTCCGTCGGGCAACATGCATTTGGCGGCAGCGCTGGGCAGTGTCCGAATGGGGTTGGAGCCCATTGAAGCCTTGGCTGCGGCCACCACCAATGGTGCGGCAGCCTTGGGATTGGAAGGGCAGGTGGGCGGATTGGGTGTTGGCCAAGAAGCGAGTTTGATTTTGACCCGGCCTTTGCGTTCGGTCGAGGAAGCGCTTTATGCCTTTGGGGATCCCCTTCCCGAACGTGTTTTGTTGCGCGGGCATTGGGTGGATTGAACCGTTTGTATCTTACGGAGGTTGATTTTTTGTCGTTCCAGACGAATACAGCTAAACGTGATCCAGAATTTTCGCCCCTTGATGTTGATGGTGGTCTCTGCCTTTTGGGCAGGGGGTGTCGTTGCCCAGTCTTTGGATTTTGAAAACCATTCGGAAGCAGCGGGACTGCTGGGCAGTTACCTCAATCACAGTGCTTCTGTGGCGGATTATGACCTCGATGGTGATTTGGATGTCTATGTGGGCAGCCGCTTGGCCCCCAATACGCTGTACCGCAACGAAGGCAATGCGACTTTCGTTCCAGTAGAGGTAGGTGTTGAAGATGAGGGGTTTACGATGGCCACGCTCTTCTTTGATTACGACAACGATGGAGATCCTGATTTGCTGAGTTGCAATACAGGAGACGCCAATCATTTTTGGAGAAACGATGGCGGCGGCACTTTTACCGACGTGACCGATGAGCTTGGATTGGGCCAAGAGTCTCAATGCCGAGGCGCCCATGCAGCGGACATCAATATGGATGGATGGCTCGACCTCTACATCGTCAACATGAACCAGCCCAACGCGTTCTGGCTCTCCGACGGAGAGGGAGGATTCAACGACGGTTACTATGCCTCTGGCGCTACCGACAACTTGATTGGAATGGGAGCGCTGTTCATTGACATCGAAAACGATGGGGACTTGGACCTGTATCTGACACACGATGCCAACCAAGTCAACAAGCTCTATATCAACGATGGAGCAGGCCTCTTTACCAACCAGGCCGAGGCATGGGGACTGGACTTGCAATCCCAAGGCATGGGAGTCGATGCGACCGATTTGAACCACGACGGGTTCTTGGACCTCTTCATTTCCAACAACCTGCCCAACGACCTGTATTTGAATCCGGGCGCGCAGAATGAAACGGGCCCTCTGGTTCCTTTTGAGAACATCACCGAGACGGCTGGAGTGGGCGATTCGGGCATGGGTTGGGGGACGGTGTTCATTGACCATGATCACGATGGAGAGCGGGACCTCTATGTGTCCAACGAATACTTCTTTTCGCCTTATCCCAATCTGATGTACCACAACAACGGCGACTTGACCTTCACGGATATCGCCGAAGGGAGCGACTTGGAGAGTCCTTTCAGTGGTTATGCGACCGTTGTGGCGGATTTTGATGAGAACGGTACGGAAGACTTGCTGGTGGTCAACACCTTGGTGTCTTCGAATCCAGGGTGTCAATTGTTTCTGAACTCAGATACCGTCCACCATTGGATTGGTTTTGAACTGGAGGGGGTGGTGTCTCCGCGCGATGCAGCTGGTGCCCGTGTGGTGGTGCATGCCGGTGCGGATTTTCACCGGACGGATGCCTCCTTCTTGGGTTACAGTTACAGTTCGTGTGGCCCACTGACGTTCAACTTTGGGCTGGGAGACCGATTGGCAGTGGACAGTGTAGAGGTATTCTGGCCCAGTGGATTGAAAACGGTAACACTGAACCCGGCCATCGATCAGTACCACACCCTCTTGGAGACGCCTTGTTTTGGGTTGTCCCCAGCATTGAATTGGCCTTCATCGGTGCAACTCTGTCCGGGAGATGCCTTTGTTTTTTCTGTGCCCGACGGATGGACCGCTGCGGGCTGGACGCTGGGAGAAGACCATCCCGAGGGCAGGACCGTGGAGCAGGCGGGGGTGGTGCAAGTCTTGCTGTCTTCTGGCAACTGTTCGGTGCTGTCGCCGGCAGTGGAGGTCGTGATGGTCGAAGCGGTTCCGCCCACCATTGACAGCGACGGCCCCCTTCGTTTTTGTCAGGGCACGTTGCGTCAATTGTCGGTTCCAGGCCCACAGGTTGATGTGCTCTGGTCCAATGGCATTTCCTCCGACATTCTCTACATCGGCAATTCAGATACATTGACGGTGACCACGACCAATGTTTGTGGCCACATCGACACCAGTGCCCCCTTGATGATCGAGACATTTGAGTCTCCTTCTCAGCCCATTGTGACGCCCGCTTTGGTGGCTGCGGGAGCTTCGCACACCTTCGAGCCCGTTCAATTGGAGGGAGAGGCACTGAGGTGGTATGCGCCCTATGGCCCCAATGCTTTGCTGGACCTTCAGGAAGGCAGCACAGATGTAGTGGGGCCATTTATTCAGGAGGGGCCCGTCTATGTCACTCCGCCGTTGGGAGGGAGCACAGGCTGGTGGGTCAAAGCGGCAGGAATGCGCGATGAGCGCCAAGCCACAGGAGGTAAGGAGACGGCATCGTCGGGTGGCTTTATCGGTTCCGATGCTTACGGATTGACCTTTGATGCGCATGAGGACATTGTATTGAACCGGGTGCAGGTTTTGGCCGATAACCCTGGCCCGCGGACCTTCCAATTGCGCTCGGTTTTGGCCGAGATCCTCATGGAGGTTTCCCAAGATTTGGTGGAGGGATGGAATACCGTTGAGCTGAATTTCCCGATTTCCGAAGGGGAGGGGTATGCCTTGCTGGTCAGCGCGCCTGACGCCAGTTTGTGGCGGGACAACGTTGCCAACGAGCTGTCCTATCCTTATGCCATTGGAGAATTGGCGACGATCACCAATTCTACCATCCCCAGCTCTGCTGGGTCGAATTACTATTATTTCTTCTACGATTGGGAAGTGTCGACGCAAGGGCTGTTGTGCGAAAGCAGCGCTGCGGCGGCTTACGTCGAGGTGGTCGATGCGATCGCCGGTTGCACTTATGCCTTTGCGGCGAACTACGATGCTCAGGCTTCTCTGGACGATGGCAGCTGCTATTTGCAGGGGTGCACCGAGCCTGAGGCTTCAAACTACAATCCGCTGGCCACGGCAGACGATGGCACATGTGCAGTGGCCTGCGACAGCGACCTGAATGGCGACGGACAAATCGGTGCGCCCGACCTGTTGGAATTGCTCTCGGCTTGGGGTAGTGTCTGTGACTGAATTCGGATTAGTTTGGCGCCCGGAAAAAGCCAAGCCATGTCCCAACGTTTGATCGAATGCGTTCCCAACATTTCTGAAGGCCGTGACCGTGCCACCATCGATGCCATTGCGGCTGTTGTAGAGACGGTTGACGGCGTTCGCCTCTTGGATGTAGACCCCGGAAATTCCACCCACCGGACCGTGATCACGTTTGTTGGTCCACCCGAAACCATTGTGGAGGCGGCATTTCGTTTGATGGCCAAAGCGGCCGAATTGATTGACATGTCCAAGCACCGCGGGGAGCATCCTCGTATGGGCGCAACCGATGTATGTCCTTTTGTTCCTGTGGCCGGTGTGACCATGGAAGATTGCAAAGCGGCGGCCCATGCTTTGGGAGAGCGTGTAGGCAAGGAGCTCGGGATACCTGGTTACTTCTATGAGGATGCCGCATTGACTCCTGAACGTCAAAACTTGGCCCATTGTCGCAAGGGAGAATACGAGGGCTTGGAAAAGCTCGCGGATGCTGCTTGGAAGCCTGACTTTGGCCCAGCTGAATTCAATGATCGGGCGCGCAAGACGGGGGCTACGGCCATCGGCGCCCGCGATTTTTTGGTGGCCTACAATGTGAACCTCAACACCACTTCATCCCGCCGCGCCAATGCGGTGGCCTTCGACCTCAGGGAGAATGGGCGCGTCAAAAGGGAGGGTGGACTCACCGGTCCTATCGTCCATGATGCACAAGGGCAACCCATGCGGGACCCCGGCATGCTCAAATGTGTCAAGGGCATTGGATGGTACATCGAAGAATACGGGATTGCCCAACTTTCGTTGAACCTGACCAACATCTCGGTCACTGCTGTGCATGTGGCTTTTGATGCGGCTTGTGAACGGGCGATTGCACGCGGTATGCGCGTGACGGGAAGCGAGATTGTAGGCCTGATTCCCAAGCGGGTTTTAATGGATGCAGCGGACCATTATCTGCGCAAGCAAGAACGCAGCTTGGGCATCAGCGAATCAGAGAAAGTCAAAGTGGCGGTAAAGTCACTTGGTTTGGATGACCTGGCTCCCTTCGATGCACGCAAGCGTGTGATTGAATACCTCCTTGAGGACGGAGCGCCGGATACTGCTCCGTTGGCGGGAATGACGTTGACCGGGTTTGCCCAGGAGACTTCGAGCGAAAGCCCAGCTCCAGGAGGTGGTTCCATCGCAGCCTATGTGGGCGTTCTGGGGGTTTCCCTCGGCACCATGGTAGCCAACCTCAGCGCGCACAAGCGAGGCTGGGATGGCCGGTGGGAGGAGTTCAGTGCGGTGGCCGAGCGTGGAATGGCGCTTCAGACGCGTTTGCTCGCACTGGTAGACGAGGACACAGCGGCTTTTGATGCGATCATGGAAGCCTTCGGGATGCCCAAGGGCAATGACGCCCAGAAGGCGGACCGGAAGGCGGCGATTCAAGCGGCAACACTCGGTGCCATGAAGACGCCACTGGAGGTGGCCGAACGGGCGCTCGAATCCATGGCCATCATGGTTGAGATGGCCGAGTATGGGAATCCCAACAGCGTGACCGACGCGGGTGTTGGAGCTTTGTGTGCCCGAACTGCGGTTTTGGGCGCGGTGATGAATGTTCGGGTCAATGCGGCCGATTTGGAAGACAAAGACACCGCGAATCAGATGTTGGCCAGGTGCACCGAATTGGAAGCTGCTGCAGAACAACAAGAGCGCGCGGTGCGCGACAGGGTGTCGGCGGTACTCGGAGGATGAACACGGCCGGCAGCCTTGTGCCATGCCATGTGGCGGGACCTGGCCTTAGTCTTGGTCCTCTTCGGACTCTGCGGCCACGGCTTTTTGCAGGGAACGCACAAGGTGTTCGACCCTTCGGGCATCCACGGGGTAAAGCTCCCCTTCGAACCACCTGCCTTCGTGTGCAACGCCCGCGCTGTGGCGCGCAGTGGCCCTAAAGCAAGACAATCCTGCGGTCCACATCCGGGCTGCGCCACTGGGAAGCACGGCTCCTGATGCGAAAATGTCAAAGTCGGCTTCGGCTTGCCACCCTATGAGCTTTTCGTGGCCTTTGATGGCGTTTCCGGCTCCGGCGCTCGAAGCCAAGGCATGAATGGGCCATGACTTGAGCTTCTCGAATGCTTGTTCCGGTTTGCGGACGCTGTCGATGGCCCGGTTCACCATGATGTGGTTTCCGCCAAACCTTTCGATGGCGGTTTCGATGAGGTCGAAGTCCAAATTGAGGTGGCCGTCAAGCCCACCAATGAGCACAGTGGTTGCCCCTTGGGCGAGGCTCCACTCCGCATCGTGCAGGATGATTTCGCGCTCGGAAGCGGTGTACACCAAATGGCCCTCTCGCGGGCGCAGTGCCACCGTTACCGGCAGGTCGGTGGCTTCGATGCAGTGTCGAATGACGCCAGGGGAAGGGGTGACCCCGCCTGCGGTGTAGCACCCCGAGATTTCGATCCGTGTCGCTCCGCCACGTGTAGCCCGTGCAACATCCCCAGGCGTGCTGCAGATGATTTGAAGATCAAAAGGTTGGTCCATTCGCTTGAGCCAAGATACGCTTTAGCCCCGGCTGCAAACGACGAAGCCGGCAACAGGGCCGGCTTCGTCGTTTGAACAAGAACTTGTCTTACTTGGAACCGCTGAAAGAGCGCTTCTCCTTGATGCGGGCAGACTTACCCGTGAGGCCGCGCAAGTAGTAGATGCGCGCACGACGGACCTTGCCTCGCTTCATCACCTCGACGGCCTCCAAAAAGGGGCTCGAAATGGGGAAGACACGTTCAACGCCTACACCAGAGGCCATCTTGCGCACCGTAAAAGTGGCAGTTGGTCCTTCTCCGCGACGCTGAATGACAGTGCCTTGGAAGATCTGAGTACGCTCTTTTGAGCCCTCTTTAATCTTGTAACTGACCTTGAGGGTGTCACCAGCATTGAATGCAGGCCATTCCTGTACGGGGACAAGCTGCTGGGAAATTTGACGAAGACGATCCATGACGCGTATGATGAAATAGGTCCGATTAATCGGGGTGCAATATTACGACAATTCACGCCTCGTCCAACAGGTCGGGACGAAGCCGTTGTGTTCTTTCTAATGCTTGTTCCATTCTCCACTTCTCGATCTCGGCATGGTGCCCTCCGAGCAGCACTTCTGGAACCTGATGTCCCTGCCATTCCGCAGGACGGGTGTAGACCGGTGGAGCGAGCAAGCCGTCCTGAAAACTGTCGGTGAGGGCGCTTTCTCCGTCTCCGATGGCACCGGGCACAAGGCGGACCAAAGCATCGGCCAAAACTGCCGCAGCCAATTCGCCTCCACTGAGCACATAATCGCCAATGCTGAGCTCCATGGTGATCACCTGCTGGCGTATCCTCTGGTCGATGCCTTTGTAATGGCCGCAGAGCAGCAAAAGATTGCCGCTGAGACTGAGTTGGTTGACGCGGGCTTGAGCCAGGCGTTCTCCATCGGGCGTCAGGTATATGACTTCGTCATAGGTTCTTTGGGACTTCAGATCGGCGATGGCGTCCACAATGGGTTGGATGGCCATGACCATGCCTGCGCCACCACCAAATGGGGTGTCGTCAATTTTGCCGTGCTTGTCGGTGCTCCACTTCCGGATGTCGTGCACTTCGACTTCGACAACCCCTGCTTTGCGGGCGCGGCCGACGATGCTTTCGCTGAAAGGGCCCTTCAATAAGTCCGGGACGGCGGAGAGAATGTCAATGCGCATGGCTCAATATTGGGGGTGGACGGGTGCATTGTCGAGGATGCCTTCAATGCGTTCCATGACCGGGTCTGTCAACAAAGCCACGGTTTCTGCAGCTTGGAGGTTTTCTTCGAGTTGGCTGGGCTTGGTGGCACCCAGTAAGACTGTGGAGACCCGTGGGTTTTTCAAACACCAGGCCAATGCCAGCTTGGTGATGCTGGTGCCCAAATCGCCGGCAAGTTCGCCGAGGGCGGCCACTTTTTGGAGGTTGGACTCGGTGAGCATGCGGTCGGCCATCCATTGGAGTTCATCCCTTTTCAGCCGCACGTCTGCTGGAGCTCCGCCGTTGTATTTGCCCGTCAAAATGCCCGATGCCAATGGGCTCCAAATGGTGGTGCCCAGCCCCACTGTGCGGTACACGTCTTGGTATTCAACTTCCACTTTGCGGCGGACAAACATGTTGTATTGTGGCTGTTCTACCACCGGCCCTATGAGGTGATGTCGCTCCGCAATGCGGTGGGCATCCATGATTTCCGCGGCACTCCATTCACTGGTTCCCCAGTACAGGATTTTGCCCTGTTGAATCAACTGATGCATGGTCCACACCGTCTCTTCCATGGGCGTTTGTTTGTCGGGTCGGTGGCAGAAAAACAGGTCCAGATAGTCGACCCGCAATCGTTTGAGGGCATCGTGGCAGGCCTCTGTGACATGCTTGCGGTGAAGCCCGCGTTGGGTCGGCAGTTTTCCGCCGGCGCCAAAAAACACCTTGGAAGACACGCACCAAGTGTCCCGCGGCCAGTCGCGCTGCGCCAGAAGACGGCCCATGACCTCTTCGGAAGCGCCGTTGGCGTAGACCTCGGCATTGTCAAAGAAATTCACCCCGGCATCGTAGGCCATGTCCAGCAGACGCCCGCTGGTCGTGTCTTCGATTTGGTTGCCAAAGGTGATCCAACTTCCAAAGGAGAGTTCGGAGAGTTGCAACCCACTGTTTCCAAGCCTGCGGTATTCCATGGGGGCGAATTTACGGGGGTGGGCTTGGGGAACATGCGGCGGGTTTCATTGTAGTTTTAGTGCGTCGGCAATGTTCCGACTCCTCAACCTTTCTTTCCCATGGAGAATACGCCCTACACCGCGGCGGTGGCCCGCCCTTTCGAGGTATACAACAGCATTTTTTTGACGCTCCCCTTGGACGGGATCCGGGGAACGGGTGTGCAAGTGCCCCTGTTCCAGGAGACGTGTCGCAAGGCCTTGGCCCAGGGAGACTCGCCGCGAGAAGTCGTAGAAGGATACTTCACACAGGCTGGGATTGCACCGGAGGAGCAGGCCGGAGTGTTGTTTCGGTTCATTCAATACATCGAGCGGCAGGTGGTGCTGGTCGATGCTCTGGAAGATGCGCGATACGAGCGGCTCAACGATTTGCAAGGGGCTGAATCCCTGACCGGTTTGCTTCCGAGGATCGAGCGCCGAGACCTTCAATCGGAGCTCAAGGCGGCCATGGTGGCGCAGCGTGTGCGCATTGTGCTCACGGCCCACCCCACGCAATTCTACCCGGGCTCGGCCTTGGGCATCATCACGGATTTGACGGAAGTGGTGCGCCGCGGGGATTTTGAAGGAGCCCGCGACCTGCTGCACCAACTGGGGCTGACTCCTTTTTTCCAGGAGCAGGCGCCCACGCCTTATGATGAAGCCGTCCGGCAGGGTTGGTACTTGGAGCACGTTTTTTATCCGGCAATGCCCGCTTTGGTGATGCGAATGGGGGCAGCAGCAGAGGTGGACCCCATGGATGTGGCGGCGGCTTTTGACATTGGTTTTTGGCCCGGAGGCGACCGGGACGGCAATCCTTTTGTGGATGCGGAGACCACTTTGCGGGTGGCGAGCCGGCTGCGTTTGATGTTGCTGCGCTGCTACCGCCGCGAATTGAGGGCCTTGAGGCGGCGCATCACGTTCAAGGGCGTTCAAGGCATGTTGGATGCTGTTCAGTCCTTGGTGGAAGCGGCATTGATGTCCAAGGATGTCGGGTTTGATGTAGAAGCGGCCTTGTCCAACCTCAACGATGTAGAGCAGTCGGTGCGCCTCAACTATGGAGGCTTGCATGTGTTGGAAATCCAAAGGTTGCGGGTGGCCTTGGCCATGTTTGGCCAACACTTCGCTTCCATTGATGTGCGCCAAGACAGCCGCGTGCTCAGGCGCGCAGCGGAGGCCATGGGCATCGCAGGAGACGATGTTTCGGCTTTGATGGCCATGAAGACGACCCATGTTGCGGCAGATGTGTCCGATGATGTGGAGCGCGATGCGGTGGAGGTTATGGCTGCCATTCGCGACATTCAAATGTCCAATGGTGTCGAGGGCTGCCACCGGTTCATTATCAGCAACTGCCGGGGAGCCTCGGACATTGCGCGCCTCTTTGCTTTGGCCCGAACCACGTTTGACGGAGACGCGGTGCCCCTGGATTTGGTCCCTCTGTTCGAGACGGTCGACGACCTCGCAGCGGCGCCAGAGGCCATGCGAACTTTGTTGTCTGATCCGGCCTATCGCGCCCATGTGGCGCAGCGCGGGGACCGACAAACCGTGATGTTGGGCTTTAGTGATGGTACCAAGGACGGAGGCTATTTGCGGGCCAATTGGTCGATTCACCAGGCCAAGGAAACGGTGTCGCAAGCCTGTTCTGAAGCGGGGGTCGAGGTGGTCTTTTTTGATGGCCGTGGTGGTCCGCCTGCCCGTGGCGGAGGAAATACCCACCGGTTTTATGCATCCCTCGGCCCAGATGTCGATACACGAGAGGTGCAGACGACCATTCAAGGTCAGTCCATCAGTTCCAATTTTGGGACCCCCCAAAGCGCGGGCTACAATTTGGAACTGCTCTTTACAGCTGGTCTGCAGCACCGGTTGATTGACCCCGAAAAGTCCAGATGGACCCCCACACAGCGTTCCTTGATGAACATGTTGGCCGAGCGCAGCTATGCCGAGTATAACGCGCTCAAGGCCCGTCCTGAGTTCATGGATTACTTGCAGACATACGGCACGCTCAAGTACTACGGCGAAACGAACATTGCCAGCCGTCCAACGCGCCGCAAAAAGTCGGGACCGCTCACCCTTGATGACCTCCGCGCCATTCCTTTTGTGGGGTCATGGAGCCAGCTCAAGCAGAACGTCCCCGGGTTCTTTGGAATCGGAACGGCGCTGCAGGTTTTGGAGCAGGAGGGAAGGTTGGAGGATGCCGCGGCCT
>CBFHUP010000058.1:0-14993 GCA_965659115.1 uncultured Flavobacteriales bacterium
GGCCCTCAACCATGCCTGTCTACCAATTTCAGCACCTGGGCTGGTCACCCCCCTGGGGCTCGAACCCAGGACCCTCTCATTAAAAGTGAGATGCTCTAACCAGCTGAGCTAGGGGGTGTCCAATTCATCGTTTGGCTCCCGTTGGGGCCTCCAGAATGGGGCGCAAAGATAGAGGGAATGTCGACCCGGCAAACTCCGAGGAGCATTTCCCGCAAATCTGGCGTCATTTTGCGATTGGAACACGCTTGAATGGTTGCTCTGGATCGAACAGTTTGCGCAGGGTTTGGAAGGTTCGGGTGCGCTCGGTCCCCAAATTTTCTGCAATGCGAATCATCTTGGGGTTAAAGTCTCCAATCCACGTCAATGTGGTCGTTTTGTACCGGCCTTTGGCCCGCAATTGCTTCCCAGCTGTGGCAATGAGAAAGCCGTCCAAACCTTGCCCGTGGTAGGCGCGGTCAATGCCAAAAACCACCCCGACCATGATGTCAGCAGTGCCCATCCATTTGTGGTAGAGGAATTTCAATTTGCCCCAGGCGTTGAGGTTGCCGTCGACATGGCGGAAAATCTGGTTGAGTTCTGGGATGTTGACATAGAACGCGACCGGCTTTCCTTCGTCAAGGACGAAAAAGATGATGTCCTTGTCCATGATCGGCTTGAGGGTTTGGACCGTGCGTTGCGCCTGCTTGAGCGGCATTTTGGCGAAACCATGGTGTCCTCCCCAAGCATTGTTGTAGACGGTGCAAAAGTGATCCGCAAGCTCCGCCTCGCTCAGATCATTGGCAGTGATGACGCGGTACCCTCCACGCGACTCAATTTGCGCGCGTTTCCGCTCAAAAGGCGCCTGAACATCCAGGCTGACACTGCGGCCATACACGAATTGCTCGTAGTACACCTGGTAACCTCGGGTCTTGAAAAACCGCTCGTAATAGGGGCGGTTATAGTTCATTCCATAACTCGGAATGGCCTCGAAATTGTCGACCAGCAATCCCCAGAATTTGTCTTTCTCTCCAAAGTTGATGGGGCCGTCCACCGCTTCCATGCCTTCGGATTTCAGCCAGTCCTCGGCAACGTCGAGGAGCATGGCAGCGACAGCGTCATCGTCCGATGACTCAAAGAAGCCGATTCCACCTGTGGGCTGCTCCATGCCCTTGCTGTATTTGGGGTTGACAAATGCGGCCACGCGGCCTACCCAATGACCCGCATCGTCCTGGGCCAACCAGCGTTTTGCCTTGCCGCCTTTTTTGAAGAGGCGGTTGCCTTTGGGGTCGAACACTTTTTCGACGTCCTGCTTCAAATGTGGAATCCACGTCGGGTCATCGGCATAGATGCGCCGGGGAACCGCGTGAAATGCGCGGCGGGTTTTCTCGTCTTGAACCTCGATAAGTCGCATAGGGTGGGAAATCAAAGGGGGACAAATGTGCTACTTTCGAGCAACTCCAGCCCCCACTTTTGGGTTGGAAAGATGGAAACCATGAACATGAACCACCTCATTCCTTGCTTGCTGCTCGCATGTGCAGCCCTCGTTTCGACTCCGATGACCGCTCAAAAAGCGGTCAAAGCACCTGTCAAATCGACCATTTCAGGCAAGGTCTATTCCGGACCTGAGTTCGATGAATTTGTAGCAAAAGAGGCTTGGGTTTTTGTCGCCGATCAGCCCAAATCAGCAGGTTATCCCGACCTCGATGGGACACCTTCAGCCATTGAAGGAGGCATGCCATTCAATGCCGAAGACTTCGATCCGGCCACATTCGATCCCAGAAACTACCAGATCACCTTTGTGGCTGACCCCACATTGCCCAGCAATTTCAATGTGGGCCAACGGGGCGTCATCCAATTCCACAGTGCACAGCGTTGTCAGGATTTGTTTGCCCGTCAACTTGCCCGAAAGACCAAAGGCCAATAATTCAAGGATGTTGAAACCGATATTTCCCAGGGCGTTTTGCAAGGCGCTTGGAATGGTCCTGTTCGCAGGGCTTGGAGCTGCACAGGCACAGGAGGTGTCCATTGCCCAAGGGGGTACGTACACAGGGTGTGACTTCTTTTTTGTAGACAATGGATTGACGGCGGGAGATGCCACTCCCAATGCGGACTTTACCATGACGTTCTGTCCCGATATGGTAGCGGATCCCGTCATCAGTTTTTACTTCAACTTGTTCGCCTTGGGCGAGGGTGATGTGATGAATGTGTGGTTCTCTGACGAAGCTGTTGGAGCCCCAGATGGAGTTTACACAGGCTTCGATTTGCAAGGCGTGGACATCTGGAGCCAGATGGACGGTGTCACGAACGCCTCGGGATGCATCACCTGGCAATTCACATCCGATGCGACCGACAACTCCAATTGGACTGCAGAAGTCGTGTGCGAAGAGCCCTGCCAAAGGCCAGAAGCCAGCGTTGTAACCACACTCGATGGGGTAGAGGAGACGGTGCCGCTCCAGGTCTGTGCGGGTGAGGAGATTCAGTTCGATGGTAGCGGTTCAACCGCCGCAGAGGATTTTCTCATCGCCACTTGGGAGTGGGATTTTGATGACGGAGCGACAGACGAAAGCGGTCCTGTGGTCACCCACAGTTTCGACGAGCCTGGTGCCTACAATGTGCAGCTGTACCTCGTCGACAACAACGACTGTCCCAATGGAAACCTGGTGGACCACCTGATCTTGGTGTCCACGCCAACAAGCTTTGAAGGGACGACCCAGAACCTCCAGATTTGCGCAGGGGAGGAGTACCCCGTTACGGGTGTTGCCCAGGGCATCACCTACGACAGCGAGCCAGAAGTGGACCTCGGGGGTGGCCTTTTCATCCCAGATGACCAAACCCAGTGCTTCAGCTCTTCCATCGTTTTGACGGCATTCAATTCAGGCCAGGTCATCCAGTCTGCAGATGACTTCGAGGACTTCTTCATCAACTTCGAGCACAGCTTTATGGGAGACCTTACGGTTACCTTTATTTGTCCAGATGGCAGTTCGATAGGGGTGCACCAGCAAGGCGGCGGCGGCACCTTCCTCGGGGAACCCGTGGACAACGACGCCGACCCCGACAACCCCGGCGTAGGCTATGATTATTTCTGGTCACCAGAAGCCACCAACGGCACCTGGGCAGACAACGGAGGGGGCACGCTGCCCTCGGGAACGTATGAATCGGACCAACCCTGGACACTGCTCGAGGGCTGCCCACTCAACGGCACATGGACCATTGAAGTCTGTGACAGCTGGGGGTCGGACAACGGCTTTATTTTTGATTGGTACATCAACTTTGATCCGGACCTCTACCCAGAGCCCATCGTATTTACTCCTGCGATTGGAGCTGACTGCGACAGTTCGTTTTGGACGGGGCCATTCATTGTGGACGATGGAGGAGATTGCGATGGCATCATCATTCTCCCTGAAAACCAAGGGGTCTTCGAGTATGTATACACCGCGACGAATGATTTCGGGTGTACCTCCTACGACACCATGGTGGTAACGGTAGAGCCCGCGCCCGAGGTGAGCCTCACGGCCGAGGACAACTGGTGCGGCGTGCCGGTAGGGCTCAATGCCAATACAACAGGTGTCCCGTCTAACCTCAATGTGGATTGGACGTGGGAGAGCACCGGAGGGGACATCGAGCCCGTGACCGGAAGCAACAATGGGGCTACCGCCTCGGTAGATGGATTGGACGCTCCAATTGACGTGACCGTGACCATGAATGTCACGGGTGGAGACATCGATGAGTGCTTGGCAACAGCGACGGTTCCAGTGGGCCTTTATGAGCCTCCAGTGCTTGGACCAGACGAGGTGCTGTTCGGCTTGTGCATTGGCGACAACCACATTTTGGTGCCGGGATTGGCCCCTTCTGAATGGGACTTGGAATTCGAGTGGAGTTCAGGAACAAATGGCCTGCTTCCCAATCAAACGGGCAGCAGCTTGACGGTGAACAGCACCGACACCTACAGCGTCACCGTGAGCATGGCTCCCCCCTGCATTGGGGAAGACGCCATGAGTTTCGATGTGAATTTTGGTCCTTGTGCCATTGAGAGCATCCCCAATGTGTTTACGCCAAATGCCGACGGTGAAAACGACGCCTTCGAAATCAAAGGCAATGCCATCAGCACGCTCGGTCCTACCATCTCGGTCTACAACCGTTGGGGTGAGCTGATTCACTACGAGAAAGACTACGAAAACACATGGTCGCCGGACGAAGATGAGGTTGCAGGCGGGGTATACTACCTCACCTTGGACATCAATTCGTACTCACTACCCCTCGAAGAAATCGAGCACGACGGCGTCATCACTGAAATGGGTGAAGGGTTCCGTTACGTGGGGTCTTTGCAGATCCTCAGGAACCGCCAATAAGCCCTATGGCACACCGCGACAGCATCGCGGAGGTTTCCGCACTGGCCGAGGCGCTCGTGCTGGAACACCGTGCAGAAGAGTCCAGGTATGCCTCCATTTTGGAGGGGCAGCCTGTGGCCAGCCGCAAAGCCGAAGGATTGACTTGGGCCCCCGTTCGGGTGAGCAGGACGTCCTTCACCTTGGGGGGCAGGCCCACTTTGGAATTGACAGGCGAGTCCGGCGCGCCGGGTGCATTTAGGTCGGGTTCAGCTGTGCAGCTAACCTCGGACGACGGAAAAGGTGAAACCGCCTCATACCGCGGCATTGTGCGGTCCGCAAGGGGCATGGATGCCGAAGTGGTCTTGGACGGCGAAGAAATCCCCGATCAAGCCACCCACAGGGCGTGGGTGATGGACGCCCGTTTTGATGAGCGCAGTTTCAAGGAAATGGCCCGGGCCTTGTCCGACGTGCTCAATGCCGGCCGGGATGGAAAGCCGAGTCGGCTCGCAGCACTCAGGGAGGTGTTGTTGGGTTTTGCTTCGCCAGAGCCTACCCAGCCTGCCGTTTTTGAGCATCCGCAGTTGAACGCTTCTCAAAACCGAGCTGTGGCCCACGCGCTCACCGCCGCCGAGGTGACCACCTTGCACGGCCCTCCCGGGACAGGCAAGACCACCACCTTGGTGCAGTTGGTCAAGTCCTTGGTGCGCAAGGGCGAGCGCGTGATGTGCGCCACGCCGTCCAATGCCGCTGCGGATCTGTTGGTGGAGCGGTTGGGTGCGGTGGGCCTCAAAGTTGTTCGGATTGGACATCCCATGAGGGTGGACCCCACAGTGGTCGACAGGACCTTGGACCGCTTGGTGGCGGCCGATCCCGACCACAAACAAGTCAAAGCCTATCGGCGACAAGCCGAAGAAGCCGCGCGAGAAGCAGAAAAAGCATTTCGGTCGTTTGGTCCGGAGCAAAGGGCCGCCCGTCGTGCCGCCTATGCCGAAGCGCGGGAGCTGCGCAAAGAAGCCGACCGATTGGAAGGCTTCTTGGCCGAGCGTGCCGTGGAGGCCTCAGAAGTGGTGTGTTGCACCTTGGTGGGGGCAGCCGACAGGATGCTGCGCGGCCGTCGGTTTGGAACGGTGGTCTTGGACGAAGCGGGTCAATCGCTGGAGCCGGCTGCTTGGATCCCGATTCGCGCTGCTGAAAGGGTGGTGTTGGCGGGAGATGCTGCCCAGTTGCCGCCCACGGTCAAAAACCCAGCGGCCATCAAGGCGGGGCTGGCGGTCAGTTTGCTGGAAAAGGCGATCGACCGCGATCGCAATGTGCACCTGCTCGACACGCAGTATCGGATGCACGCCGACATCATGGCCTACCCCAATCAGGTGTTTTACGGGGGCCAACTTCTCGCGGCCGATGCCGTGGCCCACGAGACCTTGGGCGACCTTCCGCCATTGACCTTCATCGACACGGCCGGTCGTGGATGGGACGAAGAGCGGGCCAATCCCCAAGCCGACACCACGGGGCGTTCCCACGCCAGCGTGAGCAACCCCGAAGAGGCTGCTTTTACCGTCGATCGGGTCCGCGAGCTCATGGCAGCCCATCCACAGGCTACCGTTGGCGTTATCGCCCCTTACCGTGCCCAAGTCACCCTGCTCGAAGACCTGCTGCACGCCGAGCGCTCGGCCTCGGAAGGCCGCCTCACCATCCAAACAGTGGACGGATTCCAAGGCCAGGAACGCGACATCATGGTCATCGGCCTGACCCGCTCCAATGAGGATGGGACGGTGGGCTTTCTGTCGGAGCACCGCCGCATGAACGTGGCCATGACCCGCGCCAAAATGCACCTGCTGGTGATCGGAGACAGCGCCACCTTAGGCAACGACCGCTTCTACGCCGATTTCACCCAACACTGCGAATCCACGGGCGCCTACCGCTCCTGTTGGGAGTGGGGCTGAAGACCGCCGCGGGCTTCAGTTGACCTCGCCGGTGTCGGGGTCGACCCCTGCAGGAACCAAGTCTTCTTCTGGCTTGGCGATGGAGGGGTGGTCGGCGGGCACGGCGCCGTATCCATCCGAAGCCGTCATGTTCGTTGAGCCTTCCTCACTCTGGGGGTAGATCTCGCTGATTTTGGTGTAGTTGATGGCCGGAATCACAAAGCCGATGCCAGACCCCTTGAGGTACTCCCGGGTCTTGTCGTAGGCATCTTTCACGTCGTCTGCGCTGAACAGGAAGAACTGATTGGCTTCCTTTTCCTTGCCGCTGCGCTCGTCAAAGCTGGTCAGTGCCACCTTGACCCGGAACCACTTGTCGCCAGTGTCAAAGCGGACCACCTCGGCGTAGTTGCTCTTGGTGATGGACTTGACCTCGAAAGGTCCGGTACACACGTCGGTCACGATACCCACCAATCGGGCTTCGGCTTCGGTGTAAGTGTAAGCGTCCAGCAGCAGCTGGTCGGTTGTTTTCTCTTCGCTGCCGTCTACACCCGGGCGGATGTACTTGACGACGCAGGTGAACCAATTTCTTGTCATGATGGGTGGGAGTCTTTGATGCGGTCCATGATGTCCTGCGCCACGCGCAACGCGGCCAGGCCATCCTCGAGGGAGACTTGGCAGGGCGCGGTGCCGGTGCAGGCGGCATGAAAATCCGCGAGTTCGTCGGCGATGGCATTGGCCTCGCTGATTTCGGGTGCTTCGATGTGAAGACGGCGGGCAGTCTTGCCTGGCACGTCCAAGTACATTCCGTAGGGGTCTCGCTCTTGCCCTTCGGCCACGTCTTCGAGCTTCACCACTTGGGCCTTTCGGTTGAGCAAGTCCACGGAGAGGTAGGCGTCGGGTTGAAACAGGCGCACCTTTCTCATGGGAGACAGGCTGACCCTGCTCGCAGTGAGGTTGGCCACCGCACCAGAGGCGAACTCGAGGCGCGCGTTGGCAATGTCAACGCTGTCTCCGACCACGGCCACGCCGTTGGCGGCCACCCGGGTCACGTCGCTGCCCATGGCGTGGAGCGCCAGGTCGATGTCGTGGATCATCAGGTCGAAGACCACGGAGACATCCAATCCACGCGGATTGAACTGCGCCAAACGGTGGGCCTCGATGAAGCGGGGCCGGTCCAGTTGCAGTCGGGTCGCTTGAAAGGCGGGGTTGAACCGCTCCACATGGCCCACTTGCACCACCTTGCTGGCTTGATCGCGCAAGGCGATGAGGCGCTCCGCGTCGGAATAGGAGTTGGCGACCGGCTTTTCAATGAAGCAATGGCGCCCGGCCTTCAAGACTTGCTCGGCCAACTGAACATGATGCTGGGTGGGCGTGACAATCGCCACAGCGTCCACCGCATCAATCAACGCTTCGGCCGAGTCGAATGCCGATGAAGGGGTTGCCCAATTTTCTTCCGCAGCCAAAGTTGAGGCGGCTTCATTCGACTTTGGATCCGGATCGAAATGACCGGCCAAAGTCCACTTTGAAGACAAGGATTGCAGGCACCGAAGGTGGATCCGGCCGAGATGGCCGGCGCCGAGAACGCCGATGCGGAGGGTCTGAGACATGGGGCAACGAATGTACCCGCTCCGCTTGCCCCCGGCCGCATGTTGGCAAGGCACAATTTCCACATCGAATCCCGGTTCCGGGTTGGGTATTTTGGTCGGCTCATGTCCGCTTCAGCCGCCAACCTTACAGACAGCTACCGCCACAAAGGCCTCCGCCGTGAACTGCTGGGCAAATTGAGGGAGATGGGCATCGCAGATGAAGCGGTGTTGGATGCCATGGACAGGGTGCCTCGGCATTATTTCATGGACGATGCCTTTGTCCATTTTGCATACGACAACAAAGCTTTTCGCATTGGGGCTGGGCAAACCATCAGCCACCCATTTACGGTGGCCAGGCAAACAGAATTGCTCGGGCTCTCCAAAGGAGCCAACGTGCTCGAAATCGGAACAGGCAGTGGCTACCAATGCGCCGTACTGTCGGCAATGGGGTACAAGGTGCACAGCATAGAAAGGCAGAAGGCGTTGTACGACACCACCACGCCGTTTCTGAAGAAGATGGGCTTCAGGGCCCATTGTTATTACGGGGACGGCTTCAAAGGAAAGCCGGTGTTTGCGCCTTTTGATGGCATTTTGGTCACCTGTGGGGCCCCCTTCATTCCCGAAGCCCTGCTGGGTCAGTTGGCCATAGGGGGTCGGTTGATCATTCCATTAGACGATCCCAACGTGGGGGAGGGGAAGCAGGTCATGACCGAGGTGCGCCGAGTGGAAGAGTCGACGTTCACCCGGCAGACACACGGCACTTTTGCCTTTGTGCCTATGCTGGCCGCCCGTTCAGGAAACGCAGATTAATCGCAAGCTTCACCAAAGCCAGCGAGCACCCCCAGTACATCGGATACGGTCACGATGCCGTCGAAATCGAGGTCTCCAGGGCAGTGGTCCAAGTCTGCAATACATTTTCCCGAGGCGGTGTCCCACACGGTGCCTACACCGCAGGCATTTTCGTTGCAGCACATGACGCCGTTGCATGCTGCAGCAGGGGGCGGTAGAGGGTCGCACACATTGCCAAAGCTGCCGAGGGTCGTGAGGATGTCCGTGACCGTCACCATTCCATCAAAGTCCACATCAGACAAGCACTGAATCTGAAGGGTCACGCACAGTCCTGTTGCGGCATTCCAAAATGTTCCGTCGCCACAGGCGGCAGCTGCACAGGCTTCCTCATCGTCGCAAATGCCGTTGTTGTTGGCATCTTCCACACAGTCTCCTCCGCAGACTCCCAGAGCATCATCGTAAAGGCAACTCCCGTCTTCTAAAGAGGCGTCCCCGTCATAATTGCAGGCTCCCGGATCCGTGCAGCCCGGCGCGTCCGCATTGTCGCTACAGAGTCCTGGGATTTCAACATTTGCAGTGTAATCCACTGCTCCAGAGGTAGACCAGGCATTCATGATTTCGAGGGTCCAATCCCCGTTTCCAGTCAATGAAGCCGAAGCCAAATTGACCGAAGCCGTGTAGGTTCCGGGTGCCGATACATTCCAGTCGCCTGGCCAAGCTCCTGCTCCGGTGTAACCCAGTGACTGGTTGTATCCTCCGATTTCTATGCAGTTCCCCGAAGGAGAGCATAACCCGAGCAACATGTCGCCCGGCCAAGAACCGCTGCTTTGGGCGTTTCCAAAAACCAGGGTGATGTTGAGACCAAGCGGAGCGCCTGAGGCATTGAAGGTGGTGGTTTCGATGCCTCCTCCTGCGAGTGAGGTGGTGATTTCCGGTACAGTTAACCCGCCGATCAACCCTCCGTCAGGACCACATTCCGAGCAGTCATTGGGGTAGATGCAGCCATCGTTGTTGGGGTCGCCTGGCGCGTAGTTGCAGGCTTGTGCATCTCCACAAAAAAGGCCCGTGGACTCGGTGACCAGGTCTCCACATGTTCCGATGCAGGACGCTCCATTGAAGGTGGGGATCAGGGCGTTGTTCTCTACAGTGGGATGAAACTGGAGCAATTTGCTTCCGCCAGAAATGGCATGGCAGTAACTCATGATCGTACCGAGCTGGCCTGTAGGGTTGTCGGTGTAGCCCGTGCAATCCCCCTCGTAACTTCCACAGTTGTCGATGGGGCCTCCAGGCCAACCACACCAGTGGGTGTGGTTCGCACCACAATTGTGGCCCAATTCGTGGGCCACTACATCCAGGTTCCAAGCGTAGGTGTTGATGTTGTAGCTCGTGGTGCCACTGAGGTTGCCGCTGACCCCCGCGTTATAGCTGTTACACAGGCCGTTGAGGTAGGCGATTCCTCCGGTCCCAATGTTGGTGCGCATCGTGAAGAAGTGCTTCAGGTCCAAAGGGATGGCATTGAAGTTGGGGTTGTTGTTCCACTCTGAATTGAAGGCGCCAAGCAACCCTCCGCCATCGTTGACCACAGAAGCATAAGGGTCGGGGGAGGTCCAGACATGAATGAACCTGGCCTCGAGGGTGACGAGGTCGTTGAGTTCATTGCGGTAGATCTGGTCCACTGATGCCAGAATCGCCAAGGCCCAATCGACGGCGTCTGTCACGTCAGAACCCAAAGCATTGTAGGTGAATTGGTCGATTTCAATGCCGACCTCAACACATTCCAAAAGCGATGCGCTGCTCATTTGTGCCGCTGTTCCATCGGCCAAGGGCAAGGGCACGGCATCTTCTACTCCACAGGTGAAAATCCGATCGTCTGTAGATACATCGACGGGGAAGAGGGCGTGCCATCCATCTCCCCTGTGGTTGATCTCCCAGCGCCGGCCGTCCATAGAAAAACTGGCCAGCACGTGGTCTCTCATTAAAATGAGGGTCCCTCGGGCATCTCCGCCTTCCAAGGCGTAAGTCATCAAGCTCGGCTGAATGCCCTCGACATGAAATCCCGAAGCGTCGGTGACCGCCACCTCTAACTGCTCTGAGAGGTTCTCAAAGCGCTTGAAACGCATGGTTTTGACGGTTCCGTTGGGGAAGGGGACAGACCACGTGAACCGCTGGGGAGCTTCAGCTTTCAAATCCCCAAAGGCATTCACATCCAGCTTCATGCCGCGGGCTGATCCCAACTCTTCTGTGGGGCTCAGTGAAGCAGGCAGAAGTTTCGCTTCCATAAAGGCCACTTCAGTGGCTTCCTGTTGGGCTGAAACACCCACAGTGAACAGCAGAAAAAGGAACAAGAAAAAACGGGAGAATGCCATGGATTACAAGCTAACCCTTGGCCACAGTTCTTCCACCATCAGTGACAAATGTCACCGCACATTTTTTGGGGAGACGCCACCTGACCTCGTGCCGACTTGCTCGTGCTCAATATGCCCAGCATGCCATAAAAGTGATGCCATTCGAGGCGTCGGTGTTCGCGGTAACTGACACTGCTTCCTTACAACACCCCCCTCCCGGGACGCACCAGTACGGCCTCATCTCCTGTGCAGTCAACCACCGTTGAAGGCTCGAGGTGGCCAATTCCTCCAGCCAAAACGGCGTCGACTTGGAGGGCGTATTTCTCGTGTACCAATCCCGGATCTGTCATGTATTCCACGTCCGTGTCATCCGCATGAACGGAGCTCACAACAAGGGGCTTGCCTATCGCTTCCACGAGCGCTGTGGGGATGTTGTGGTCGGGGATTCTGATGCCGACTTCGCGCTTTGATTTTCGGAACAGCCGGGGAACTTGAACCCCCGCGTTGATGATGAAGGTGAATGGGCCGGGCAGGGAGCGCTTCATGAGTTTGAAAGTGGGTTGAGGCACAGGCGCAGTGTATTCGCTGACCTGGCTCAAATCCTTGCATATCAGAGAGAAGTTGGCTTCTGTCAAGGAGATGTCTCGGATCCGGGCCATTTTCTCGAGGGCCTTTGAAGAGCCGAGGGCACAGGCAAAGCAGTACACGGAATCCGTTGGGATGATGACGACGCCGTTCTTTTGCAATATGGCTGCAGCTTGGGCGATTTTTCGCTCCTCTGGCGTGCCGGGGTGGATCTCAATGAGCATCACATTAAGTTCGCCAAAATCGGCCTGTTGTGCATCACAATTTCTAACAAAATCACCCTGCGCAGCGGACGCAAGAAATGGCGCCAGGCATCAGCAGCAATCGGCCCGTAGGAATGGGGCCTCCGCACCGGTTGCACAAACCGAACCGGTCGTCGTCCAGACGCTGAAGCGCACGGTCCAGTCCTTGCCTCAATTTTTCGGCCTGTCTCAAAGCGGCCTCATTGACCGACTTGTTGTTGATGGCGTCCATGCGGCTTACCCGGCCAATGGCCTCACTCGGGGGAATGGGCTTGGTCAGCTCGCGGTATTCGACAATGCGCTCATCCAAGTCCCTGGCCTTCTTGATGATGGCCTTCTTGATATTTTCTTTCTCTTCCTTGGAAAGCATGTGGCAATTAAACCCTTCTTTCCCGGACACGTCTGTTCTTCATGCGATTCATTCTTTCTGGGTGCCTTTTTCTTCTGGCCTTTTCCCTTGATGCACAGCCTGAGCTGGCCGCTTGGATCCTCAACACCGACGGTGAAACCGGTCAATTCTGGAACGGCAACAACCTCGTTCAGATGCAGGAGGAGTGCGATGTCCAATTGGTCCAATTCAGCGATGACTTTGTGTATGTCCATTCCAACGGCATTCCTCGGTATCCCACGGCGCCATTTCCCGATGGCAATCCCTCCCAAGCGACCGCCCAAGATTACCTCTTTCAGATTCCGCGCGATCCAGAGGAAGGCCCGTCAGGCGGAACGGCTACCGGACTTGGGCACACCGGAGTCTTGATCAATGGCGTGGTGATTTTCAATGCGCAAGACGCGTTCAGCTACAACAATCAGGGCGTGTGGCATCAAAACGGGGGGTTCTTCGAGAACGGCGGTTTTGATTGTGCAAAGGGGCATCCGGCCATGGGCCAATACCACCACCACCAAGTGCCCACGGCCTTTGACGACAGTTTTGCGCCGACCAGTGATGTCTGTGACGACTTCCCGAGCGAGGCGCTGTTCACTGTGGATGTGGCCGAACACAGTCCCTTGATCGGCTATGCGTTTGACGGTTACCCCATCTACGGACCTTATGGATTTGCCAATGCAGATGGATCGGGGGGCATTGCTCGGATGGAGACCAGCTGGCAGCTTCGGGACATTGCTGTGCGGCAGACGTTGCCCGACGGTACGGCTTTGGCCCCCAACCAATACGGCCCCGATGTCGGGGCATTGGTGACCCCTCCGATTCCTCCGGGTGCAGCGCCTGTGGCTGCGGTGTTGGGCGCATACATCGAGGACCATGAATTCGTGACGGGTTCAGGAAGTCTGGATGAATTCAATGGCCGGTTCGCGGTCACCCCGGAGTATCCTGAAGGAACCTATGCCTATTACGCGACGGTCGATGAAGACCACAATGGCCAATACCCCTATTTCTTTCCCGCTTACCGCGGCGTGGTGGAGACCGACAACTTTGGTGGAGGCCCCGGTCCAGGGGGAGGCGGGGGCACCAATGTGACCATTGACGAGGCGGTGGAAACCTGGACGGGCTCGGTGAGCGGCGTCTCTCCATCATTGGGTCAACCTGCTGATTTCTATGCCTATCCCAATCCGGTCCGCGACGTCGTGCGCTTTGCGGGCATCCTGCCCGAACGGGTAGAAGTGTACGATGCCATGGGGCGCTGTGTGGCCAGTTGGACCGCAACGGCCATGGGTCAAGGCCTCAGCTTGACAGGATGGCCCGCGGGCACCTATTGTTGCAAGGGTTTGACAACCGGTCAACACACCATGCTCATCTTGCATCCATGATCCTGCGCGCGCTCTGTGTCTTTGTTGGCGTCTTCTGTTCCTTGAACGCCGAGGCACAGTGGGTTTTGGACGACACATGGGGAGGCAACGGTCGGCGCATGGCGCTTTCTGATCGATGGGAAGTCCCTGTGGCCATCGACCACGACGCTTCGCGGGTGCACATGCTCAGTGCAGCTTTTGATTCCACAGGCACACCTCAGGCGCGGTGGCGTGCCTTTGCCCGAACCAACGGGGCAGAGGTGTGGTCTGGCCAAGGGTTTCAAGGTGAGACTCCAGTGGACCTCAGAACCAGTGCCACAGCGGACCGTTGGTTCCTGTTCACCGAGGCCGAAGTGGGCCCAGACTCGCTCCCGGCCAATGTGTGGCGCATCAGGTCCTTCCAAACGGACGCGTTGGACACCACGTGGGGCACGCAGGGGCAGGTGGATTTGGGATTTGTAGGGCCCTGGCATTTGGGGGGCGGAATGGACATGGTGGGGCCTGCAGATGAATGGAGCAAGTGGGAGGCCGTGGGGCCTTGGATGGTGTTGGCGGGTGCGGCTTTTGACAGTTGCTGTGCGCACCGGGAATTGCCTGCTTTGGCCCTGTTAAGCACCGAAGATGGGACGTTTCACCCCGATTTCGGTCAGGAAGGACGCATTGTGCTCGAACCGGACGGCTGGCTTGTGGAGGACAGCGTGCGCCATGAGTGGAGCGGTCGGTTTACCCATGCCTTGTTCGTGCCAACCACGGGTGGGTATGTGTTTGATCCCCCAACTGAAATGCGCATCCTCGCAGGGGGCACCGTGGCCACAACGGGCGGTTTTCACCCCTTCGTCGCCCGGTTCCATTGGGATGGTTCGCTCGATACCGAGTTTGGCAATGGCGGTGTGGTGGAGTGGACAGAGGACGTCGATGTCAACCACGAAATCCAGGACATGCGCCACCGATGGAACTGGTACGAAGTTGGAGCAGGCATTGAATTGCTGCTGAGTGTCCCCGATGGGGAGCAACCACTGGCGGCTGGAACGATGGTGGCCGGATGGATGCCCCTTCATGGCCAGATCGCCTACAACCCTACGGCGGACATAGACCCGGGGCTGCCTGTTCAGGAGCCGCTCAGGGCAGTGGGCTTGGCGGCGGGTTACGGCTGGAAGTTTGAGGATGAGCAAGTCGCGGTGGGCACCTTGGGTGACGTTGTGGCTTGGGATGGGGATTGCCATCCAGCGTGGTGGACTTCCTATGGTTCAGCTTTTGGTACCCCGGAGTATTGGACTGAGGATCTGGAGTTTGAGCGGCACCGGGTTGGTGCGGCACACACGGTAGGGTCGCGCCTTTACATTGCGGGTGCCCTGGCCGAGGATGGCCCAGAAATTAGCCAGTGGATCCTCTCACGTTGGAAGGAGGACAACACCATCGGTGTGGACGAATACATTGTTCTCCCTGCTCCTTATCCCAATCCGACATCGGGCCA
>CBFHUP010000059.1:0-14440 GCA_965659115.1 uncultured Flavobacteriales bacterium
AACTGGCTGATGGGAACCCCGCACGGAGTTGTACACCCCACAACACCTTCCCATCCGGCATTTCCACCAGACGCTCCGTTGTTCACGATGAGCTGAAAAGTCAGACAACCGGTAGGGTTGTCTTCCGACGCCGTGATGCTGATGCCCTCCATAGCATTTCCCGACGGTGCCCCAACGAGAGGCGCTCCTGTGGTATTGCCATCGTAGAGCAGCAAGATGTCATTGTTGTTGGGGTTGGCATTCGTCTGGAGATCGAACATCGTAAAGACCACTGACACAGCATCCCCCGGGATATCAGGGCAGATGGTAATGACATAGTTGTTGTCTGAGTAAGGGCCGGCCAAGCCATCGTCGACAAACGTTCCTGTGCACAGGGTGACATCGCCATTGTCAATGCTGAATTGAGCAGACACATGGGCGTGGCACAAACACCAGACCAATAAAAGAGCAATGATTCTATACATAAAGAAATAGCCGCTTAAGTAACCTCTCATTTCAGGATGGCTCTAGGCGCAAAGATGGAACTTGGATGGCTTTCAAAGTGTTGCATCTGCGCATAAAAATCGGATACATCTCAAGACCTTCAAACACTCGCCGATCTGAGAAAATCACTCGACCAGCACCTCATCGGAAAAGTAAGATGGCCCCTCCTTCTCCTGTATGACAACGGTCCATGAATACACCTGGCCCGAAATGGCCTGGGTCCCATCAGGGAGTGTCCCATCCCACGGGGATGCGGATGTAGTACTGTGAATCAATTCTCCCGCTGCATCCTCGATGCGGAAGACAAATGGTCTTTCCAGTTGGGCCACACCCCGCGGCATGAAGGTGTCATAGCGGCCATCCCCATTGGGGCTGAAACGACCTGACCCTCCAATTCCAAAACGGTTGCCCACTTCAATGGTATGGCTGGCAACGGATTGGCAGCCATGAGGTGAACTTGCCACAAGTTGCACTACATGCTCCCCTACCCGCTCTAAATCAAAGACAGCAGTTTTACCCGCTTGGGTGATTTCACCGTCCACCACCCAGGTGCAGGAAGCGGCATTTTTGCTGGCATTCAGCATGGTCACAGCCGGACTTTTCGTGCTCGATTCAGGCACCTTCCAAGTGAATCCAGCTTCGGGATTGGCATGGATTGTCACCAAATTCTCGATGGTTCGGGTCCGGATCATGCCATCGCTGACCCGCGTAACGCTCAAGGTGATGTCATACGTTCCTGGAGCCATAAACACATGCTGTGGCTCCGATTCGTTGCTGAAATTTCCATCTCCAAAATTCCAAAGCACACGCACATTGTCGCGGGGCTTCGCCATGCGAAACCCAATTTCAGTGCCCACACAAGCATCCTTGATGTCCACTCCAAATGCTGCGAGCTTCTCGACGGGCAAATCGGCCCAATCCTCCGACTTCTCGTCTGCTTCCGCATAGACTGCGGACGCGGAGACGTCTGGGGTTGATGCCGCCGGTACCGCGGACTCAACATCTGCAACGGGTTCTTCAGCAGAAAAGTCGTCGCCCCCGTCAGATTGACCTTCAGATGGCGCTTCAATGCTGATTTCCACAGCCTTCACCACTTCTATCTCGGACCCTCCTTCAATGCTCCACACCTCGTGGGTCGCTGCCGCGTCATCTTCAAACCATTCCAATGGCTCTACCTCGCCCCCTTCTTCAACTGCCACATCCACCCTTTCGGTTGAACCCTCCGCTTCGGCCTCCTCAGAAGTCGGGTCTGAAAACCACAAGGCGCCGCCAATCAAAGCTGCACCAGCCGCCGGGCCAATGATCCAACGCCACGATACGGCAGCCGCTCCGCCAGCCGCTCCGCCAGCCATGGCTGACTGCATGGTCAGCCAGCTGGGAACCACCATACCTGGAGCCTTCTCCAAAGCAGAGCGCATGCCCTGCTCGAAGCCCCCCCCAGCGGCTTCTTCTTTCTCGTCTTCTTCTCGGTCCTTTCTCACTGTTTCCTCAATTTCTCTCGCAACAGCTCCCGCAAATTGCGGCGTGCCTTTGCATAGTTTGACTTGGACGTCCCTTCCGATATGCCCAACTGCGTGCTGATTTCTCGGTGCGCGTAGCCTTCGATCGCATACAAGTTGAACACAGCCCTATACATGGGCGTCAACTTTTCCATCGCCTCCAGGATGTCCTTGTGATCTAATGTGGCCCACTCAGGTTCAGATTGCTCTATCTCCTTTGCAGACAACACGTCCAACATCTCCTCACTCTCTCCCACAAACTGCAGTTGCTTGGAAGAACGCAATGCATCTATGGCCATGTTGACCATAATGCGCCGCATCCAACCCTCGAACGAACCTCTAAAAGTGTATCCACCAACGTTGCGGAACACCTTTATAAATCCATCCTGCAGCACGTCCAACGCTTCCTGTTCACCAGGGATATACCGGCGAATGGCCAGCATCATCTTACCCGCAAACGTTTCGTAGATCAACCTTTGGCCCTCCGATTCTCCAGCTTGGGCGGATTTCACCCAAGCCCGAAGTGTATCGGAGTCCGGAAGGTTGGACGGAGAAATGACGAATCGTTCCACAATTGGTTGCCCCGGCTTAAGCTTCATTCACAAAAAAGCACCTCGCCTGAAGGTTTGGCTCAATATCGAAAGATGCAGCCACTCTTTCGAAGGTGCCACTTTGTAGTTTCGCACCATGCGCGTTGTAGTAGGATTATCTGGAGGAGTCGACAGCAGCGTGGCCGCATTGCTATTGCAGCAAGAAGGCCATGAAGTGATCGGAATCTTCATGCGCAATTGGGTGGACGATTCCGTGACCCTAGACAACGCCTGCCCTTGGGTGGACGATGCCAATGACGCCTTGTTGGTCGCCCAACATTTGGGCATCCCCTTTCAGGTCATCGATTTGTCTGAAGCTTACCGGGAGCGCATCGTAGACCACATGTTTGCGGAATATGCAGCGGGCCGCACGCCCAATCCCGATGTTCTCTGTAACCGAGAAATCAAATTTGACCTTTTCAGAAAAGCCGCCCATCAACTGGGTGCGGATGCCGTCGCCACAGGACATTATTGCCGAAGGGCCACCACCCCTGAAGGACAGCACCAACTCTTGGCTGGAAAGGACCCCAACAAGGACCAGAGTTACTTCTTGTGTCAAGTGACCCCATCGCAACTTTCGGACGCCCTGTTCCCCATTGGAGAATTGGAGAAGCCCGAAGTGAGGCGCATTGCTGCAGAAGCGAAATTGCCCACCGCCCAAAAAAAGGACAGTCAGGGCCTGTGCTTTGTGGGCAAAGTCAAGCTGCCTGAGTTTTTGCAGCAACAACTTCAGGTGCAGCACGGCCCTATTGTGGAGGTCCCTTCCGAAGGCGTGATTCCCGGCCTCAATTCTTGGGACCCACCCACCTTTGACTTGGGTCTCGGCCGCGAAGTGGGCACACATCCAGGCGCGCACTTTTTTACCATTGGACAACGGCGGGGATTGAACGTTGGAGGCCATGTTGAGCCGCTTTTCGTCATCGGCAAAGACATGTCAACCAATGCGCTTTACGTCGGCGAGTCCGAACGCCATCCGGGCCTCCACCGCATGGGTCTGGCGATGGCCGATGCACAAGTCCACTGGATTCGTCCCGATCGCGCGCCATCAGGCTTAATGGACGTGATGCCAGTCAAAGCCCGGTTTCGCTACCGTCAACCCCTCCAAGACGCCCAACTCACGAAAACAAACTTCGGATACACCTTGGTATTTGACGAGCCTCAGTCCGGCATTGCCCCAGGGCAGTTTGCCGCATGGCACGATGTAGAAACGGGAGAAGAAGTGCTCGGAAGTGGCGTCATCGCCTGACTTCACGAGACGACTGAAGACAGGTCAGAGGGTGTCCTTGAGGAGGTAGACGTTGCGGCTTGGGGCGTTGCGGGTCACCAACTCGCCCACAAATCCAGCCAAGAACAGCTGCAGCCCCATCACCATAAAGGACAAGGCGATGTGGAAGGCGCTAATGTCCGCAATGTTGCGTGCTGCCACTTCTGAATACAAGGCCCACAACTTGTAGCCTCCGATGCCCGCAAAGAGTGCGAATCCACCTGCAAACATGAGCGATCCCAAGACGCCAAAAAGGTGCATCGGCTTGTGCCCGAAACGGCCTAGAAAAGCAATGGTGAGCAAGTCCAAAAACCCATTCACAAACCGCTCCAACCCAAACTTGGTGGTGCCATACTTCCTGGCCTGATGCTGGACCACCTGTTCTCCTATGCGTGAAAATCCAGCTTGCTTGGCCAGCACGGGGATGTACCGGTGCATTTCACCATTGACTTCAACGGCCTGTACCACTTCCCTGCGGTACGCCTTGAGTCCACAATTGAAGTCGTGCAAGTGGATGCCACTCACCCGACGGGTTGCCCAATTGTACAGTTTGGTGGGGACGGTCTTGGTAATGGGGTCGTGGCGCTTCTTTTTCCAACCGCTCACGAGATCGAAGCCCTCTTCTAAAATCCGGCGCTCCAACTCGGGGACTTCCTCGGGACTGTCTTGCAAGTCCGCATCCATGGTGATGACCACCTTCCCGCGCACCACCTTAAAGCCTGTGTGCAATGCGGCACTCTTGCCCTGGTTTCGAGCAAAACTCAGCCCCACCACCTTGTCTCCGTATTGCTCCTTGAGGGATTGAACCACCTGCCAAGAACCATCGGAAGAACCATCGTCTACGAACACCACCTCATAGGTGCGGCCGGACAAAACCCGGTCTATCCAAGACATAAGTTCGGGCAGACTCTCTTCTTCATTGAAAAGAGGGACCACAATGCTCAAGTCGCATTCAGGACGTGTGGGGGATGTCAGTTGATCGGTGTCCATGGGACGGAGGCAAGATAAAGCTCAACCGCGGAAGACCCCGTCCACTTGGGGCTTGCGTTTGAGGATGAGCGAGACAATAGCTGCAACAAAACAAAGCCACACCAAGCCGGTCAAGGCATCGGCCAGTTGCCCACTCAAGGACAGGGAGTTGCGTGTTGAAACCTGGACCATTTCTACCATCTCCTCCCATTGACCTGACATGCCCTCCATGTTGAGCGCATACAGCGCTTCTTCCGCCTTTTGGACCACCAGCCCAACATAGGCTTCAACAAGGTCTGGCCTCATTACATGAAAAAGCAAGAGCATAAAGGCATTGTATCCAAGCCGCACCAAAAAACCGGCCAACAGCGACAAACCAAACGCCCGGCCAAAGCTGAGTCCCCCCTCCTCTTGGCGAACCAAAAGCAACACCATCACCATCACAGAAACCACCACCGTGAGCACAAAGGGTACACTCCAATGGCCCAACAACGCCTCAAAGCGGATCATGTAAGCCAACAAATACCCTGAGAGCACCAAACCGGCGCCTGCCGCTGCATGCCCGAACAAAAAAGAGGGGATCCCCTTGGACTGAAGCGTTTGTTCGGTAGGGTCTGTGATGTGGTTATCCATGCTGCGTTGAATCGGGCCCAATATCGACACCTATGGTGTACAATGGAACCCACACTGTCCTACCTTTGTCCACGGAGGGCAAGTCTCCCACGGCCAGCTCCCACTTAACCCCCTAGGGCCGGAAGGCAGCAAGGGCAGGTGGTCGTAGCGGTGCGATGGGAATCGCTTGCCCTCTCTTTTTCCCCATGCGAACCGACTTCCACCGCCAAGCCAAGGTTGTCCTCGTCACCGGTGCCACCACCGGGATTGGCGCATCCATTGCGCAGGTTCTGGCCGATGCTGGACACCGAGTTTGGGGCACAGGTCGGAAATCCGAAACCGCCCATCCCCTGCCGGGCAAGCCAGGCAGCATCGCTTTGGATGTCACCAAACCCACCACTGTTGATTCCGCCATCTCCACCATTGTCAGTGAAGAAGGCCACCTTGACGCAGTGGTCAACAATGCGGGCATTGGGATGATGGGCGCCATGAGCGACACTTCCGAAGAAGAACTGCTGACGGTGTACCGCACCAACGTGGTCGGGCTGCACACCGTAAGCCGCGCTGCGGTTCCGCATTTGATCGCCTCCCAAGGACACTTGTTGCATGTCGGCAGTGTCGCTGGTGTAGTCGGGTTGCCGTTTCGCGGCGTCTACTGCTCTTCAAAGGCTGCTGTAGAATTGATCGCAGAGGCGCAAAGCATGGAACTCGCGCGTCACAAGGTGCGCGTCACTGTGCTGAGGCCCGGCGATTTTAAAACGGCCATCAATGCCAACCGTCTGAGGGTCGCCCACCCGAACCACGATGTAAATCCAGGCTTTGAAGCCGTTTGTGACGCTGTAAATGCAGAAGTAGCGCATGCCAAGGACCCGGCGGACATGGGCAAAGCGGTCCTCAAATTGTTGGGCCAAAAGAAGCCACCCCTCTATGTGACTGTGGCCCCTCCAATGCAAAGGCTGGCCATCCGGCTCAAACGCATTCTACCTCACCGGGTTTTCGAAGCTTTGATTGCCCGGAGGTATCCCTTGGATTGAATCGCGCATTTTTGTGTCGCCATGTCCAATTCTGAATCCCCCCGCCCCCTGACCAAGGTATTGATCGCCAACCGCGGCGAGATTGCCTTGCGCATCATGAAAACTGTGCGCGCCATGGGGCTTCAAAGCGTGGCTGTTTACTCCGATGTAGACGCAGACATGCCCTTTGCGCGGTATGCAGATGAAGCCGTGCACATTGGGCCGGCCACCGCAGCTGAATCCTACTTGATTCCTGAACGCATCATCCAAGCGGCCCAAGCCACGGGTGCAGACGCCATCCATCCAGGTTATGGGTTTCTGAGTGAAAACGCCGCCTTTGCCGAAGCCACAGAAAACGCCGGCATCATTTTTATTGGTCCCCGTCCCGACAGCATTCAAACCATGGGCGACAAGCTTTCCGCAAAGGCCGCGGTAGCTGCCCAGAATGTGCCGCTGGTGCCGGGTTCCGATGGCGAAGTGACCGATCTAGATGAAGCCGAGCGCCTCGCACAAGACATCGGATTTCCCGTCATGGTCAAGGCCAGCGCGGGCGGAGGTGGAAAAGGCATGCGCGTGGTGCACGACCCTGCTTTGTTGCGCAGTGAAACCGAGCGTGCCATGAGCGAGGCCACCAGCGCTTTTGGAAATGGTGCTGTGTTTTTGGAAAGGTTTGTCACCGAGCCCCGTCACATCGAAATCCAAGTGCTCTGCGACGCGCATGGCAACGGAGTGCATTTGTTTGAACGCGAATGCAGCATTCAGCGGCGGCATCAAAAAGTGGTCGAAGAGGCTCCCAGTGCCTTGCTCGACGATGCCCTGCGCCAGCGCATGGGACAGTGCGCATTGGATTGTGCTGCAGCATGCGGATATGTAGGAGCAGGAACCGTAGAGTTCCTGGTTGATGCCAGCAGGAAATTCTACTTCCTGGAGATGAATACCCGCCTGCAGGTAGAACATCCCGTCACGGAAATGATCACTGGAGTGGACCTTGTAGAGGAGCAAATTCGCATTGCCAGAGGAGAAACCTTGAGGCTCACCCAGGAGGCGCTCAGCATTCAAGGGCACGCCATCGAGTTAAGGGTGTACGCCGAAGACGTGCCTGCAGGGTTCCTTCCTTCGAAAGGGACATTGGCGGCACACATAGCTCCAGAAGGCCCTGGAATACGGGTGGATGCCGGTGTAGAGACCGGGGATGAAATCTCCATCTACTACGACCCCATGATCGCCAAACTCTGCGCCCATGGCATGGACCGCGCCCAAGCGATGGAAAGGCTGCGCAGGGCCATCGACGAGTATGTCATCCAAGGCGTAGAAACCACGCTGGACTTTGGACGTTTTGTGCTCGACCACCCGGCCTTCGTGTCAGGAAAATTCGATACCGGTTTTGTGGCGGCACACTTTAATGCCGAGCGGTTCAATGCCCACAACGAGGCCCGAAAGGCCCCATTGGACTGGTCCGCTGTCACTGCAGTGTTGGATGCTGAGGGTCAGAATACATCCAAAGCAAACGCGACAACAGGTCCCGGCTCACCCTCAACAACGGCGTGGCGCGGACGTTACAGCGACTAAAGCGGCAACTTTTCTGTGCGTTTTACGTTCAAAAAGCGCAATGTTGACGCCAGCCACATTTGTCCGCCTCTTTTGCACCGCACTCCTGTGCGCTGTGCTGGCACCTGTGCATGCCGGTGCACAGACGGACAGTTTGCCACCGATGGTGCACCTCAATGAAGCCGTCATCCAACCTGGCCCCAGCATTCCGGCCTACCACCGGACGCAGCCCGGTTCCAAACGGTACAGCCGCCTCGAAAAAAGGGTCATCAAAGTCTGGCCTTATGCAGCTTACGCAGGCCTGGCCATGGACAGTTTGGAAACCGAACTCCACGGAATTCCCTCCTCAAAGGAGCGCAAGACGCTGATCCAAGCAAAGGAGGACGCGCTCAAGGTGCGGTTCGAAGGGGAGCTCCGGCGGTTGACCGTGCGGGAAGGCGTCATCTTGATTCGGCTCATTGACCGGCAGGCCAATCAAACCACATATGGCGTTGTCCAAGAATTGAAAGGCCGCCTGAGCGCCTTCATGTGGCAGGGATTGGCGCGGATTTTTGGTCACGATCTCAAAAGCGAATACGATCCAACCGGCGACGATGCGGCCATTGAGCACATCATTCACAAGCACAACCTGGAATGCACTCCAGAAACTCCGTGGGCACTCAACCAATAAAACGCCCCCGGACTGCACCCCTGTTCTTCCCAACAACGACCAAGAACGGCCATCGACTGCTGTGACGAAGCTATCTTAGCCCGGCATGGAGAAGGCGTTCATCTTGTATGACCTCGAAGCCACGTGCTGGCGGACTAGCCGTCCGAAGCGGGTGGAAATCATTGAGGTAGGAGCCGTCAAGGTCAATGCTGACCTGGAGATTGTTTCAGAGTACTGCGCTTTTGTGAGGCCCATGGTCCACCCTGTCATCAGCAAATTTTGCACCTCCCTGACTTCCATTCGCCAGTCTGACATTGACTTCGCCCCGCAGTTCGACGAAGTCATGGAAGACTATGAAGATTGGATGGGTGTCGGCAGTGCCGACGTGATTCCCATGAGCTGGGGGGACTTTGACAAGCGTCAATTGCTCACCGATGCTGCCCTGCACGACATGCAACTCGGCTGGCTCGAAGCCCATGTTTGTTTCCAAAAGCACTTCGGCAAGTGGAAGAAGTCTCAAAATCAAGTGGGCCTCAAAAAGGCCCTCGAAGAAGAAGGCATCAACTGGTCCGGGACCGAGCACAGGGCCATCGATGATGCCCGCAACATGGCCGAGTTGTTTTGCAAAGTGGCCGCCAACATCCCCAGCCTTAAACTGAGTTGATGGGCCAAACCCTCCACACCTTGCGGACGGCGGGTACCGTGGCCCGACTTGAGTGGCAACTCGAGTGGCGCCAAGGCCACCAATTGGCTGCGGTTGGGCTGTTTGCTGTGGCCTCAGTATATGTAGCCTTCCAAGCTTCGGATCAGCAAACTGGGGCTGCCGCTTGGACCGCCATGCTGTGGTTGGTTCACCTCTTTAGCGGTTTCACAGCCATTGGCCGGCTGTTCGACCGAGAGCGAACCCACGTCAGGCGCTATTTGCAATGGACAGCGTCCCCCCTCGGACTCATTTTGGGCAAATTGTTTCACGCCGTCCTCACCACAACGGCGCTCACTGCGGTGGTCTTGGGGGCATTCCTTCTCTTTCTCGGGTGGCCTCAAGGCATCGAAACGCCGGGGAAGCCGGCCCTCTTGATCCTCGGTGCTTGGCTCGGAGGGCTGTCCATGACCACAACCCTGGTCTTTGTATCAGCGGTGGCCTCTCAAGTTCGCAGTGGCAGCGGTGCCCTCGCCGCAGTACTCGGCCTGCCATTGCTGTTGCCACAACTCATTCTCTCCACTCGACTTACACGCGGCGCATTGGCCGATGAACCCTGGACCATGCTGTTGGAGTACCCCCTGTTTTTGGGGGCATTGGGCGCAGGAACTGCCACCATTGCGTGTATTCTCTTCCCCTACATTTGGCGCGCATGAAAGGCGGTTTGAATTGGTTTTGGAAAGGCGGCAGCATATTGCTCTTGGCTTATGTCATCATCCGGGGATTTTCTACCCCGTTGCAGCCTGGCTTGGTTTCGGCCAACCCTTCTCAACTTTCCGTGGCTTCGCAATCTGTGCTTCTCACGGCAGTAGGCCAACCTTTTGCTGAGCAGGGTGCCCTTCCCGACGCCTTCCAAGTCGTGCTGCGCAGCGGTGACCAATTGATCCAGACCCAAGTATTGGAAGTGTCGCCGCACAGTGTGCTGATCGATGTGGAAGTCCCTCCGACCATGCCTTCACGCGCCTTGGACGCTTACTTGTTTACGCCTGCCTCAGGAACGCTCTTTCTGGGCAACGCCTGCTTTGTTGAAAATGCAGCCAAAGGCAACGTCCCGGAGATTTTTCAGGCCACGGCACCCCAACCGCAGGAACCACAATTGGGATTCAGCTTTCCCTATCAGCCCAACATCATGGAAAGCATCCGCAATTTGTTGTGGCACGTTCCCATGTGGTTTGCCATGTTCTTCATCATGGGCCTTGGCTTTGTAGCCTCATTGGTACAACTCCGCACAGACAGTGTGGAATGGGACATGCGCGCCGAAGCCGCTGTCAAGACTGGCCTGGTCTTTGGACTCCTCGGACTGGCTACGGGCTCACTTTGGGCGCGTTGGACTTGGGGCGCCTGGTGGGTTTCTGACCCTCAACTCAATGGCGCATTGGTCACGGTCATGCTGTATTCGGGGTACCTCATCCTGAGGGCTGCCATGGGCGATGACGATCGGGTGGGCCGACTGGCTGCCGTCTACAATGTATTTGCCTTTGTCATGCTGGTGGTTTTGCTGATGGTGCTGCCGCGCTACACCGAAAGCCTCCACCCCGGAAAAGACGGAAACCCCGGATTCAACAGCTACGACCTCGACAACAGTTTGAGGGCAGTATTCTACCCCGCCGTGATCGGATGGGGTGCTTTGTGCTATTGGATGTACACCCTGCGCCTGCGGATGAACCGCTGTGCTTATCACCTGTTGTCGCGTTGACCCATCGCCATGAAATCCATCCTCCTCTTGAACAGCCTTGAAGGTTTCTTTTTCGGAAGCGGAAAAGCCCATGTGGTCACCGGAGTCGCCCTGATCATCCTCGTTGGAATCGCCATATCGCTGTGGCGCATGGACCGGCGGCTTGGACAGCTCGAACAGGAGTCTCGCTCCGATCAGCCTTCAAACAGTTGACCCTGAATACATTCGAATGAGCCGCTTCAACATTGTCGTCATCTTGCTCGTCGCCGTCCTACTCGGCGCCTTGTTCAGTGTCTTTACCCAGAACAGCGAATCGGTTGTTTTTGCCCGAGCCTTTGCGGAACCGGGCACCGAATTCAAGGTTTCTGGGACTTTGGACAGTGAGCATCCCGTCGTTTACAATCCCGAGGTGGCCGTCGCCGAAACGCGCTTTCACATGATGGACAAAGACGGCCAAGTCACCGAGGTGTTGCTCAAAGAAGCCAAGCCTACCGGACTCGAACAAAGTGAGTCTATTGATTTGTATGGCAAGGTGGTAGACGGCAAGTTCATTGCCACCGATATGCTCATGAAGTGTCCGAGCAAGTACAACGAAGACAGCCACAGTTTGGCCGACGCATCCGCCAGCGCCAACTCACCAACGTAGACCCGCCAACGTGGACATCGCCTACACCGGAGAATGGACCTGGGCCGCCTCATTGGGCCGCCTTTTGCTCGCCTTGGCCTTTGCCAGCGGCATCGCCTCGACCATAGGATATACCAAAGCCGTCCGCAACCAAGGGGGCCATTGGCTGAAACTGGGCCGTTGGGGCTTCCGGGTTCAGGCCACAGGGCTTTTTGCAGCCAGCGCGCTGATGTTTCTGTTGATTTTCTGCCACCGGTATGAGTTTCAATACATCTGGAAGCACCTCAATGACGCCATGTCTTTCGGCTTGGTCATTGCCAGTTTCTGGGGCGGCCAAGAAGGTGGCTTTCTGCTGTGGATGTGTTGGATGCTCGTCTTGGTGGTGGTGTTTCTCAGGAGACAACCAGGCCCACTCGAGGCCCCAGTCATGGCCATTCACAGCGGTGTTTTGACCGGATTGAGTTCCATGCTTTTGGGCCTGTGGTTCGGTGATTTCCAGTTCGGACTCGATCCGTTTTTGTTGTTGAGAGAGGCCCCTCAAAACCACGGACTGCCCTGGACATTGAACCCCGACTACCTGAGCCTCATTCCACAATTCGCAGATGGACAGGGCCTGAATCCCCTGCTCCAGAACTATTGGATGGTCATCCACCCGCCTACCCTGTTCCTGGGCTTTGCCAGCACACTGATGCCCTTTGCACTGGCGGTTTCCGGACTCTGGACCCAAGACCACCGCACCTGGATGGGGCGGGCCATTCCTTGGGCGTTTTTTGGGGTCGCGATCCTTGGAGCCGGCATCCTCATGGGCGGAGCCTGGGCCTATGAAGCATTGAGCTTTGGAGGGTTTTGGGCATGGGACCCTGTAGAAAACAGCTCGCTCGTGCCCTGGCTCGTTCTGGTGGCGGGGGCGCATTTGCTCTTGATCAACAAGGCCAAGCCCGGCACCGCTGTTACGGCCACCTATTTGATGATCGCCTTGGGCTTTTTGCTGGTGGTCTACTCCACCTTCTTGACCAAGAGTGGAATATTGGGCGACACCTCAGTGCACAGCTTCGTGGACAGCGGCATTCTGCCCCAGCTTCTCGGGTTTTTGCTCGGCTGTTGCGCCCTGCTGTGCACTTTCATGTTGCCAGCGGGTCGGGACCGTGTGGTCTTTGGAGGACTTCAGGCATTGCTGGCGGTGGGCATCGCTGTGGTCGACCCTGCTCTGTGCACCCTTGGACTGCTTGTGGTCATGGCATCGGCCGTCCTGCGGGGCCACCTCAAGAACTTGCCGCGTACGGACAAAGAAAGCCCCTTGTGGACCCGTGAATTCTGGATGTTCGTCGGAGGCATGCTCATGTTCGCTTCCGCGGTGCACATCAGCTTCCAGACCAGCCTTCCGGTGTTCAACCATTTCTTGGAGCCTTTCAGTGGCTTGCTGGATCGGATATACCAGGCAACAGGCAGCGACCTCGCGCGCAAATTGGCCGCCCACGATTTGGCACCGGGCACAGATTTCGATGCGACCTACCACGCCATTCAGGTGCCCCTGGCTTTTCTGTTTGTGAGCATTACCGCCTTCACACAATACTTGCGCTACAAAAGCAACAGCGGCGCAGGGTTGTTTCTAAAACTGTTGCGCAGCCTGTTGGTGGCAGGAGTGCTTACCGGCATTGTGGCTTGGACTTACGCTTTTGAAAGTTGGGAAGCACCGCGTGTAGCCCTGCTTTTTGCCTGTTTGTGGTCCGCTGCTGCCAATGCAGATTACATTTTTCAAGGACTCAAGGGTCGGTGGGACCACGCGGGAGCCAGCATTGCCCACATCGGGTTTGCCCTGGTCATCTTTGGAGCAGTGCTGTCCAATGCCAAGAAGGACATCATCAGTCAGAACCGTTTTGGCGATTTGGCCATGCTCAATGAATCGCTGTCCAACGATGAAGACCTGTTGCTGTTGCAGGAGGACACCGTTGCCCTGGGCCCCTACTATGTCTGCTACCAAGAGCGGCGGCGCGATGGCATCCACGCCAAATTCGCGGTAGACTATTTCGAAACGCTGCCAGCCGCATACTCAACTGGCCAAGTGGTTTCTAACGAGGGCTTCCTGTTCCAATGCAACGAAGACCATACGGCTTCGCCCCGCTTCACAGACGACCTCGAAGACCACTGGACTTTTGTGCCCATTCCCAACGAGCGGCAAAAAACCCAATCTGCCCCTTGGTCTGCGGGCAGACCTGGCCCCTTTGCCTTTACCCTGGAGCCCCGCATCCAGCTCAACGAACAGATGGGCAACGCCCCGGAACCCGACACCAAAAGGTTCTGGAACCGGGACCTCTACACCCACATCAAATGGGGACGGGTATCGGAACCTGAAGCCGACGAAAACGGATGGATGGACGGGCGGAAGCACGACCTCATGCGGCGTGACAGCCTGGTCATTGGAAGGTCCATGCTGGCGTTAGATTCCATTTCGGCCGTGACCATGGAGGAGAAGCCCGGATATGGACTTCTGGACAAAGACCTCGCTGTGGCCGCTCATTTTCGCCTTGCAGGCGGCGGAGCAGACACCAATTTCGTGGCCTTGTACATCGTGCGCGACAGCTTGGTCATCCCCGACATGGTCACCCTCGAAGAACGGGGCGTCAAACTGCGCATTGACGGTTTCAGGCCCGCTGAGGCTACGTTCGAAACCGTTGTTTGGGAAAACCTCTCCATTCGGCGGGACTTCATCGTCATGCAGGCCACCGTCTTTCCGCAGATCAACCTGTTGTGGTTGGGATGCCTGATCATGACATGTGGCGCCCTCATGGCCGTGAGGCAACGGCGCAAAAACC
>CBFHUP010000060.1:0-14150 GCA_965659115.1 uncultured Flavobacteriales bacterium
TGATGTTCAAACAAAAGGTGACCCTCTGTCCTGGAGTATGTCTGAAACGGGGCAATGCAGCCCCCGGATCTAATGTGATCACGACGCTTTGCGCCGTCATTTTCCGCACATCACGCACCCTGCATGGTACCGTTTCAGGCAACCAAGGCGCAGGAGAATGTGGTGTTTTTTTAGACTGTACCATTGCTGTATACAAGAGTGTTACCCCGTTGTACGTCAGAAGGTTCAACCAAAAACGAGGGAATTTGGCTTTTAGGGAATTAAAAGGTGGAATGGGGGGACGGATTGTCCAATTCGAGCTCAGAAAGCAAGCAACGAGGCGCAAGCTTCAGATACGCGCTGCGCATTGGGCAGCACGGCGGCTTCTAAGTCAGAGTTCAGTGGAATCGCAGGGACCTCCATTGATCCGATGCAGCGCACTGGAGCATCGAGGTGCTTGAAGCCGTGTTCAGCAATGTAGCCAGCCAAAGACTGAGCAAAACTGCTGAGTGGAGGCTCCTCTGTGAGGACCAGGCAGCGGTGGCACCGTTGGACGGCTTGAAGAATGGCGTCATAGTCTACCGGAGAAACACTGCGCAAGTCCAAGATCTCGATGCGACCAGGGTGTTCTTGAGCGGCCTCTAATGCCCAATGTACCCCTCTCCCATAAGTGATGACCGCTACTTTGGTTTGGGCTTGTTCTTCGGCCGAGAGCACGGTTCGGGCGCATCCCAAGGGCAAGGTGTAGTCGGCATCAGGTTCAGCAGTCTTGGCAGATGATGTCCCGGGAACCTTGGACCAATAGAGGCCTTTGTGTTCCAAAACAACCACTGGATTGGGGTCCATAACGGCCGCTTTGAGGAGCCCTTTGAGGTCAGCTCCACAACTGGGGTAAGCCACTTTAATGCCACGAATGGCCGTCAACACGCTCTCAATGCTCGAGCTGTGATAAGGGCCACCCGAACCATAAGCGCCAATGGGCACCCGAATCACCGAATGGACGGGCCATTGGCCATTGCTCAAAAAGTGACTGCGAGACAATTCAGTAAACAATTGGTTGAGTCCGGGCCAGAGGTAGTCGGCAAATTGTATTTCTACAATGGGCTTGAGGCCCACAGCACTCATGCCAACGGTACTGCCCACGATAAAGGCCTCTTGGATGGGGGTGTTGAAGACGCGGTCATCTCCAAATTTCTGGGCCAAGGTGGCGGCTTCTCGAAAGACCCCCCCGAGTCGTCCTCCCACATCTTGACCGTAGAGGAGGGCCAGTGGGTCTTTCGCTAGAATTTCTTGCATGGCGTGCAACGCCTGGTCAACCATGAGCTGGGGCTCGGGGTCTGCTCCTGAACGACGGCCAATTTCCTCCGTGATGCTGGCAGGCGCCATGGCCGTTTCCATCAACTGGGATGGGTCAGGTTCAGGGGCGCTGCGGGCGCGATCAAAAGCAGCCTGCACTTGGTTTTTGCAGTCCTCCTCGATGTCTGAAACCTCCGTCTCTTTTAGGCCTGATTGAACCAAGGCAGCCCGGAGGAAGGGAAGGGGGTCGCGCAGCCGGGCCTCCTCCAAGTCATCGCGGTACCATTCTCGCCGAACCCCGCTGGTGTGGTGGCCCAGTAAGGGGACTTTGGCGTGCACCAAAACAGGCCTGCGCTCCTCCCTGACGGTGCGGAAAGCCCATGACATGGCTTCGACAGAAGCGGTATAATCATGACCTTCCACAGAGCGCACCTCCAATCCCGGAAAAGCTTTGGCCATGGTGGTGGCATCGCCAAATCGAATTTCACTGGAGTGGGCTGAGATGTCCCATTCGTTGTCTTGCACTACATATATAATAGGTAGCTGGCGAAGCGTGGCCATGTGCAGTGCTTCCGAAACTTCGCCCTCTGTCATGGCCGCGTCGCCGATAGAGCAGAGCACCACTGGAGGGTGTGCCCCCTCAACCTCCTGTCCCAGCTTTTGAAGCTCGCGGTATTGAAGTCCCATGGCGGCGCCGGTCGCCGGTATCGCCTGCATTCCCGTAGCGGAGGAGTTGTGAGGAATGCGGGGAAGGCCTTCGCGCTTGAGCGAGGGGTGACTATAATATGTGCGGCCTCCGCTGAAAGGATCGTCTGCTTTGGCAAACAGCTGAAGCATGAGTTCTTCAGGTGACATGCCAAGGGCCAAGAGCATGGCGTCATCTCTATAATATGCGTAGAGATAATCCTGGGGCTCCAAAAAGAGTCCAGCAGCGATTTGAATGGCTTCATGTCCATGCGCACAGGCATGCACATACTTCGAGGTCAGCTTGGCGTGGTCTTCATAGAGATCTGCCATCGCACGGCTGGTGGCCATAAGCCGGAAACCTTCAAGACTCTGGGGAAGGATTGAGGACTGCGCTCGATGCTGCTTCCTTTTTTTTGGGGCTTCACTCACTGACCAAATATACCGGAGGTGGGGCTTCTCCCCCCTGAGTCACCCAGAGTCCGTGTCATCTCGGTGTTCTCAGTAATTGTGAGTCTCATATTAATGGGATTTGAAGGGTAAAAAACAGATGTTAGTCGATAAATATCTAAGGAATTTGTAGACGGTGCATATAAATGCTGTCTTCCATAATAATTTCGAGGTAACTGAAATAGAGTGTAACCACAATTATGGCAATTACAACTGCTTTAAGCCATCACCAATCCAAACCTAAAACCATGTCCAAATTGTTACCCCGCTTGTTTGCGGTAATTCTTGCGATCGGATGCTGCTCCCCAGGATGGGCACAGTTGACGATATCGCCTGGATGCAGTGACCAAACGGTCCAATGCACCGCAGACCTCGACACTGTCATGTGTCCCGTCGACCCCGTTGCCTATCAAGGCGACGACGAACTGCTCGAGCCTTGTGGCACAGCGGAATGTATTCTCGCCTCTGAGAAGCAGTCCAAGCGTGTCTCTAACACGGCAACAACAGCAGTCCCCATTAATGGTGCAGATGCTGGCGCCCTCGTTCTGTATAACATACAGGCGTTTGGGGTGACTTCGCAGTACTATGTTCCAAAGCCTGGAGTAGGGCTGACGCTCGATCAATATGAGCCCCTCTTTCCAGGTGACAAAGGCATTGCCATTTTGCACGGTGTCGTGCAAGGTGTTGCTGATGCTTCGGAGCAATGGGAAATTTTCGCTGTTTATGAAGGCGAGACCTCAGGTGCAGACTGGCAAGGTGCTGGTGGAGGCTTGAAGTACGAGCACGATTGCCTCAGCACTGTGAACGCCACCGGCGATGACTGGCAGATTTACACCATGAATGGTGGAATGAGCTTCCTCGAAGGACAAGGTTCATTGTCAGGTAGTTTGCTGACTTTGAGTCACGCTCCTGCCAACAACTACTTTGGTTTCCAAGTAGGTGAAGGCGCCAATGACCGCAACTGTGAATACGGTGCTGGTGGTTGGTTCGGATGGGAAGGAACCATCTCGGGTCAACCCGCAGCAGGTGCCATGGGCGACGTGCTCGTGAACCTCGATCCTGCGCAAGACTGCTACGAAGCCTGTGACGCTCAAGTGACTTGCTTCTGCATCGCAACAGACGAGGACGACAACATCTTTGAAGTGTTCGAATGCGTGACCTCACGTGAAGACGACACTCCTCCTGTTATGACGAACGCGCCTGGTAACATTTCAATCGCTTGTACGGATGAGCTTCCTGCTCCTCCTACACCTGTTTTGACAGACAATTGCACCGACGTTTGCGCACCAATCTGGGAGCTCACTCCATACTTGGATGCAGACGCTGATGTTTGCGATCAAGCTTGTGACATTCAGTTGCCGTTTTTGGTGTCTTATTCACAAAGCGCATTCACTTGCACAGGCAACAGCGCTGACGAATACCCCTCTGAGATCTGCCAAGGATGTGGATACTACACCCGCACTTGGATCATCGAGGATGATTGCGGAAACCAAAACACGCACACCCAGACTATCACGATTGTGGATGATGTTGCTCCAACGTGGAACAACCCTGCAGAGGTGGAATACAGGTTTGAGTCATGCTTGGTCATCTTGACCAAAGATGAGGCTGAAGATCCTTCCCTCGTGCCCGTTTATGCATCTGACGCTTGTGATGATTCTCTCACTTACGAGATCACTGCGACTGAGCTATCTGGAGGTTGCCCTTTGACTTGGCACCGCATGTGGACGGCCAAAGACGATTGTGGCAACGTGTCCAATACGTTCCATCAGTATGTCCAGCTCAAGGACGAAGTTGCCCCTGTGGTAACCGCTCCTAATGACACCATCATTTACTTGGATGCCTCTTGCTCTACCAACGATCATCCCAGCATCACTGGTACAGCAACATCGACTGACCACTGCTCAACTCAGGAGCGTTTGGATTCGATGATGACCTACACGGACGTCATCAATCCTGTCACTTGCCTGAGCGATGACACCCTGAACCAAGGCAGTTATACCATCACACGGACTTGGACCACCACCGATTACTGTCTCAACACAGGAAGCGACGTCCAGACCATTACCGTGTTGGATACCATCGCACCTGATGGCGAAGTCCATGATGTGGTTCTGGATTGTGGAGCATTCGACTGCGAAACTGAATACACCGACAATGGCCTCCCAACGGCAACAGATAACTGTGATTCTCAGATTGACAACAGTTGGGTCAACCTTCATTGCGTGACGTTTACTTATACAGTAGACATGTATGCTGAATTGGACAATTCGGCAGCGAATCTGATGCTCGACGGACAAATCATCAATTCTATTTCTTTCCCGGGAGCTGTCTCTGGAGATGTCTATACCCAGACCTTGATGTTGGAGCCTGGTGATTACACGATTGAACTGACTGACCCGGAGTATGGCGATGGTTGGACCGACGAGAATGAAGGTGGAAACGTGGACGGGACGGAAGCCCTGACCGTTTTCTACGAGACCCTCGAAATGGAAACGGCAATCGAAGTCGACTTCACAGATGGCTTTTCCACCAGCCAGGCCATTCCGCTCGATGAATGCGGATCACGCTGCGGCCCTGAGCACCCTCAATATGAGAGCAGCCCTGAAGGAGAGGAGTATTGCTACTTCCGCGAGCGTAAGTACACGTTCGTAGACGACTGTGGTAACTCATCATCAGAGATTCAGCGGATTTACTTGAACGACAATGAGGCTCCAACTTTTGATGGAGACAATGCTGTAGAGCTCGCTTGCGACCTTTACAACGAGCAAGATGGCTTCGGTGGAGTTCTCGGATTGACCAACGTCACAGATAACTGTGCGCATGACGACGACATTACCATCACCTTCGTTGACGTTGAAATGTCAGCGGGTTGTGCAGGTATGTATGAGCGGACGTATACGCTGGCAGATGAGTGTGGCAATGAAGTCACCTTCGTTCAGTTTGTCACCTTGACCGACAATGAGGCGCCACAGTTCACCATCACTTGTCCTGCAACTGCTGACATTTATGTGGACAGCTACTGTGAGGAAAACCGTTCAGAAAGCGAGACAGGAACACCTACTGTTCATGGTTTGACCGACAATTGCGATCCCAATGTCTACGTCTCGATGACCTATGTGGATGGAGCTGAGACCGGCGTTTGCCTAGGTGAATACACCTTTACACGTACGTGGACAGTCATGGGTCTCGACCATTGCTACAACTTCACAACGTTGACTTGTGAACAGACCATCAATGTTCATGACGACATTGCTCCAGCACAACCAGGTATTGTATGTCCTGCTGATGCAGACATCTCCTTGGATGCAGACTGCTATGCAGACAGCTCTCCTCAGACTACAGGTGAGGCTGCAGCTTTGTCTTCTGACAACTGCGCTCTCGACTCTGTGTATGTTTGGAGTGTTGACGGTGAGCGCGAGTACACTTGCGAGCCCGATTCAGGCAACTCATTTGCTTTGTCTGCGTCTCTCGGGGCGTTGGAGTCAGCTACGGCATCTCTCAGCGATGATTTGGTCGCTGTAGGACTCCACATTGACCTGAATTGGTCTAGCCTCGGTTGTACCGAATGGGCCAGTGATCTGACCATGGAGATTACCTCTCCCAATGGGGAATGCGTTGTGATCTCTGGATTTGCTTCAGAAGCACCCAACGCAGCGTGTGAACAGCACAGCTACCCCGTGAGCTGGAACACTACAACTCCTGGCAACTTCGTACTTGACCTCATGTTCGATGAGCACATTTCCGGAAGCGGAGCGTGGACATTGGAGGTGACCGAGAACTGGGACGGTGCCTGTGGAGTAGACTTTGATCTCGATCTGACCTTGTTGCGTCGTGCCGAAGGTGACTACAACTTCACCCGCACATGGTACGCACAAGCCGAAGACTGTGTAGGCAACCAATCAACAATTGCTTCCTGCAATCAGTTGATCTCTGCACACGACGAGATTGCACCAACCTTTGACCTCGAGTTGAGCGCCTCCACTTACTCAGTGGCTTGCGATCAATACGAAGAAGGTGTTGTGTATGATGTCTTTGCTACTGACAACTGCGATTCCAACGTCAAAGTTGAGGTCCTCTACAACGAGGATTGTGACGGCGATATGGATCACGGATTCGACAACGATGAGGTGAGCGGTTCATGCGCAGGTTCTTTCATCAGGACTTACCTCGCAACGGACGATTGTGGCAACACTTCAACGTTCGAGCAGTACATCGCCTTGACCGACGATGAGGCACCTGTTGTGACCTTGGATTGCCCAGCAGATATCACCATCAATAAAGATGAGAACTGCTTTGCAAACGACACCCGTAGCGGTGCTGGTGAGGCCACTTATGAGGTGACTGATAACTGCAGCATTGACTCTACTTGCGTGCATGTTACAGACTCTGAGCCAGTGTACACTTGTGAGGAAGTTGAGCACAGCTACTACTTCACCCGGACATGGGAAGTGGAAGCTTGGGATGATTGTGGAAACCATGCGTCAGAGACTTGTGAGCAGTTGATCACGGTTGTGGACAATTCAGCTCCTGCCAAGCCCATCATCAATTGCCCAGACGATGTGGTGCGCCACCGTGATGCGAATTGTGATACCGACCTCCGCCCACACATTGCTGACGGCTGTGGAGGAACAGGTGTTTTGACCATCGATTACCCACTGACCAGTGACCATACTGGTCCGGTTCTTGAGGTTGACCATGATCAGATTCCTGACGGAGTGGATGTGAATGATTGTATTGACGATCCAGCCATCACGACGAGCTATTATGACAACTGTTCTGATGATGCTGATTTGATCACCGTCATTGCATACACTGACACCCCTGTGGGCGATGTGAACTGCACCCATTACATCGAGCGTGCTTGGACAGCATATTTCATCGATGAGTGTGGCAATCAGTCTGAAACAGCGACTTGCACGCAGATCATCAACATCATCGACGATCTCGATCCTCAGATCCACCTCGATGACATTGTTTACGTTGACTGTGAAGTGTTCCATGCCAATCCGGATTCCATCTTCGCTTCTGCTAGCGATAACTGTGATCCAAACGTGACACTGACGTTGATCGACCAGGATATGATCATGCCGGGTACATGCGCAGGGTTGTTCTACAACACCTACCGTGCTACTGACTGCTCAGGCAACCAGTTTACAACCTCTCATTATGTGGAGTTGGTTGATGAAGTTGCTCCTGAGTTCTTGACATTCCCTGCCGATACGGTGGTACAATGTGGCGGTGGTACAACACCTTCTGACCTCGGAATGCCGACTTATGCCGACAACTGTTCTGAAACCGAGACCCTCGTGTTGGAGCATTCAGACAGCGTGAGCACATTCAAGGATGAAGACTGCCAAACCATTGAGCGCCACTGGACCATCACGGACCCATGCGGCAACAGCTACACCCAGATCCAAGAATATGAGATCGAGGACAGCAGCTACCCTGTGATCACAACACCTGCTTGCGACCACACAGCTCAGTGCGACGGTGAGGGCAACCTCGACCAGTTCAACAACTGGTTGGCTACGCACGCTGGTGCTGAGGCTACGGACGACTGCAGCAGCTTGATCTGGGATTATGAAGTGCCAGTGATTTCTGCCGGTACAAATCCCCAGTTGAGCGACGGATGTGGTGCAACGGGAGAAGTGACGGTAACGTTCTACGCTACTGACGCTTGTGGAAACAGCACGCCAACGACAGCTACGTTTACTGTAGTGGATACGCTCGCTCCAGATTTGACCAACATCATTTTGCCAGATAGCATTACCCTGGAACAGACGCCTGGTTGCGACCGCAGCACAGGAGTCAACGTCACGGGTATTCCTTCTGCCGATGCTGACAATGGAGCTGACGCTTGTTGCTATGCGTTCGTAGACATCAGCCATGAGGATGGAGCCATTGTTTGCCTCTGCGAGCCAGATGACAGCGATTGGTTCGTACCCCAGTTCACCGATGATCAGCTCTTCACATACTGTGAGACTGAAGCGGAGATTGCCGGTACCGTGTCCTTCGATTGGGACTACAATACCGACGACATGGACGGTGCCGAATGGGACGTTGCTGTCGTCGTGGACGGCTTGCTGATTGACCAGTTCGGAGCTGACGAGCAGTCCGGCAGCTACTCCGTGGAAGTAGGAGCAGGAGAGACCATTGGTTTTGGTATCATGTCAGAGGATGGACTGCTTGGAGGTGCCAGCCTGTTGATCTCCAACTTCTCCGGCCCAAGCGGAATGGACTTTATCGGCATCTACGACGAAGCCAATTGGGACCAGTACGATGGGTACAACGGCAGCCACACCTTCAGCAATGACGGTGAGACGCTCTTGATCGAAGGAACCAATGTGGACGTCGAGTGCGAGGGGAGCTACGCATTCATTCGTACTTGGACGTTGTTCGCCTTTGACGAGTGCGGCAATGAAAGCGAGACTTTGGTGTACGATCAAGTCATCACGGTCATCGACAACATCGCCCCTCAGTTCACTGAGACTTGCGGAAACGACAACGGCGAGGAGATTGCTGTGGACTATGACAGCCCCTTCGGTGATTGCACGATCCCTGCCCCTTGTCCTGTGGAAGCTGAGGACAACTGCGACGCTGATGTGAGCATCACGTGCACGGTGGACACTCTTGGAGAGTTCGCTCCACGTGGCAACGTCAAGAACTACAGCTTGGCTACCACTCCGACCGCGTATGCTGCCGGTGAGACATGCAACAGCATGGATCCCCACGCATTGCGTCTGATGAACCTGCCAAATGATGACATGCTCTATACCATGACAGAAGCGTCTCTCATGACCGAGTACGACAATGGTGAGATCATGCTGACCTGTTCATTGGCCAGCTCCAACCCCTTGATGGATGCAGGTTGGATCCTCCACTTGGCATTGATGCCAGAAGCAACGGCCATCCAGCTCCAAGCTGAAGGTCCTGATGGCATCATCGGTACAGCTGATGACGGCATTGCATCGCACATCTGCCTGAACGACGTGAACTTCCTCGGCAACATGGACGATCTCGTCAGCTGCGGAAACCTCGGATTGCCATCCAGCCCCAACTTCTCCAAGTTCGTGGTCGATTGCCGCGATGGAGCTGACGGGTTGCCAAAGAGCCGCCTCATCGGTATCGATGGATACGGTGGTTCTGAACTGGCCCTGCGTCACCAGCCTGCGAACTCATTCTTTGGGTTCCAGATCGGTGTCGGTGCCAACCAGCAAAATGCCGAGTTCGGTATGAGCGGATGGTTCTTCTGGGAAGGACACTTCCTCGGTCAGAACGTCACAGGTTCTGGTGACTTCTTCTGTGACCTCGACTGCACATTGCCATGGGGCATCCAGCACTGCTGCACTGCAGTGGATGACTGTGGCAACGAGAGCGAGTTCTGCTACACCTACAGCATCACTGGTGAAACCGATTCTGGTGATGATCCAGTGGTGTCAGGAGGATCCAACGGCGACGACCATACTCCGGTTGTTATCGGTGGAGCAGGCGACGTCACAACAGGCAAGACGCCAATTCGTGTGACCAACTTGCAGCCTAACCCAACCAACGACGTGAGCCAGCTTGGCTTCGTAGTGGCCGAGAACATGCGGATTCGCGTGGACTTGATCGCAATGGACGGGGTACTTGTTGCAGAGTTGTATGACGGTATCGCTCAATCAGGTGTGAACCATACACTTGATGTCGAAGCCAACGGTTTGAGCAACGGTATGTATCAAATCCGCTTGAGCAGCAACGACTACCTGGTGGTCAAGAAGCTCTTGGTCAGCGAGTAAGCTGAACTTGAGGGCCTGCCCTCACATCAGAAAACAATGGAAAGCCACCCTTCGGGGTGGCTTTCTGCATTTTGGGAGGAGCTTTCTGCATTTTGCGAGGAGTAGGAGTATTCCTATCGTACCTAAGCTGTGATTCTAATGGTATAATATCTTGTGTTTTGATTGTGATGAAACAGGTAATCACATGTCATAAAGTCAAATTATTACAGGTCGCATAAAGCAGGTCGTCTCATTATGGATTTCACAGAATGTATAATTCGTATTGTTGGTCGTGTTATCCAATGAATTCGAAATAAAAGGCATGGAGATGGAGAACTTTACACGGTAATCCATTTGACCAAATGCTACTTCCAAAACCCCAAAGCCAGTTGTTCAGGGCTTGTGCCTTCTTGGCTTTATTTCTCGCGCCTCTTGTCCTAGCAGGGCAAGTGTTGCTCTACACCGAAGACTTCGAATCAGAGACTCCGGTGAACACAGATGATCTCTGTGACCCAGCGTACTTCCCGACAGACGGCAATTGGGCGCTCGGGCCTGCCTGCTCAGTGCCAACCAATGGCATCCCAAAACTTGTGGACGTCGCAGGAGATGCCTTTTTGGAGTTCAACCAGAAGTATCCCGCAGACTCCGAGGTTTGGAATTCCTCAGACATTGACGCCAGCACAGTATCCAATGCCATTGTGTCGTTTGATGCGCGAAGCGTGGGTGGTCATGAAAATCAAGGTCCTTTCGTTGACGACTTTGCCATTTACATTGTTCGAGACGGGGTGCAAGACCTGACGCCATTTGTATCCTTTTCAGGTCATGTCGACGGAACTGGAGATGGCTCAGCACAAACCGTCACAGCCAGCTTTTCAGAATCCATCGATGTCACGGGGGACAGCCAAATCTCCCTGCGCATTTTGGTGGGCATCTCAGGCAGTGATGGTTCAGAAAGCTATCAGCTCAACAACTTCTCTATTTGTAACGATTCCAATGCAGATGGGGCGTGCACTGTTTGTGACGAGCCTATCGTTTTGGTAAATGGGGCTGGTGCTCCGTTTAGCACAGCTGATTCAACCGTGGCTTGCATCAGCGACCTTCCTGAAACATGCGCCTCTGATGTGGCCGCCAACCGTGGCTCTGTGACATGCGCTGCATTTAGAAGCCCGCTTGAGTCTACAACCTGCATCGCAACAAGTGCCGAGGGCATTGGCGAAGACGGTGCGATAGTATTGGTTGGCGCCGGAGTCGGTGGCAGCGACCTCTTCTTCGAGCCTTCTCCAGAAGGTCTGACATTGACCCAAACAACCGATGGCGAAGCCTGGGTAGTCGGTCAGGTTCAAAGTGTGGATGATCCTCTCGCCATCCTCAATGTGAGCATCAAATATTCCAATGGGATCTCGGGTTCAGAATGGCGTGCCCTCAATGGGCCCACGGCGTTCAAGAACGACCAAGGCTGTCCTGTTACCACGGCCATCGAAGACAGCTGGCTCATTTACCTGATGAGCACGTCAACCACCAGCTTTTTGACCGGTGAAGGAAACTTGGCAGGGACCAACCTGGTGCTCTCGCATCAGCCAGACAATGGTTACTTCGGGTTCCAGGTCGGTGAAATGGCCAACAACAAAAGCTGCAACTTTGGAGCGGGAGCTTGGTTCAGTTATGAAGGAACCTACAACGGAGTTGAGGTTCAAAGCGGCTTCGGAGATTTGCTTCTCGACATCAGTTGCTCAACCGGTGACAACAACCCATGTCCAACAGACGACAGTGAAGCATCATTGGAGGATGCGTTGAACACAACCTTGGTCTACACAGTCTTTGACCCGTCCTGCCCTCTGGATCCGATAGCAGAATTCACACAAGTGGTGAGCCGTCTGGATACGGTTGCTCCAACATTGATTGGTGTTCCCAACGACACGACGGTCACCTGTTTTGATCAGATTCCGGCCTTGCCCGTCGTAACTGCCACAGACAATTGTGACGCAGTTACGCCTATTTTCTCAGGAGGTATTGCCAACGCGGATTCAGTAGGACCCGGGTGCTATACGGTGACGAATCAGTGGTTCGTGATGGATTCCTGTGCGAATCAGACCATTGCTACCCAGACCATCACGGTATCAGATACTTTGAAGCCCACCATCGACCTGTCCTGTCCTGCAGATACCATGATTTTCGTGGGAGCTTCATGTGACATTGACCTTACTGTCGCCAACACCGGCAACATTGCCGTGAACTATGCTGACAACTGCGTTTTGGCGACCTCCGGCTCGACCTTCAATGATGTAGTGGCCGACTCTACCAGCGCAGGGTGCTACACCATCGAGCGCACCTGGACGGCATCCGCTACGGACGCTTGTGGCAACGACAGCACAACAACGTGCATGCAAACCATCATGGTGAAGGACAACACCAAGCCATCCGTTGACTTGACCTGTCCAGCTGACACGATTGTGTTTGTGGACATCAACTGCAGCGTTGATTTGACCACGAGCAGCACTGGTGACATCACCGTTGACTACGATGACAATTGCGAATTGGCGACCTCCGGCGCGACCCACAATGATGTGGTGACCGACTCTACCAGCACAGGGTGCTATACCATCGAGCGCACCTGGACAGCATCCGCTGCAGACGCTTGTGGCAACGACAGCACCACGACCTGCACGCAGACCATTATGGTGAAGGACAACATCAAGCCATCCATTGACTTGACTTGCCCATCGGATACCATCCTTTATGCAGACGCCGGCTGCTCAACAGATTTGAGCATTTCCAGCACAGGTGATGCGAGTTTCTCGTTTTCCGATAACTGTCTGTTTACGTCTTCCATCCAATACGCGGACGATGTGACCGACTCCACCAGCACGGGATGTTACACCATTGAGCGCACATGGACGGCTACAGCCTCCGACGCCTGCGGCAACGACAGCACAACAACCTGCACACAGACCATCGAGGTCAAGGACAACACCAAGCCATCCATTGACTTGACTTGTCCGTCAGATACCGTCGTGTATGTGGATGTCAATTGTTACGTTGACTTGACCACTTCCAATACGGGCGACATCACCGTTGACTACGATGACAACTGCGTGCTGGCTTCTTCTAGTGCGACCTTCAATGATGTCGTGTCCGACTCTACCGGAACAGGGTGTTACACCATCGAGCGGACATGGACTGCTACAGCCACCGACGCTTGCGGTAACGACAGCACCACAACGTGCATGCAGACGATTGAAGTCGCTGACACGCTGGCACCTGAATGGGACGAGTACGTCATCTATCAGTTCGTTTCATGTGATGACATTTTGGACCCCACAGATCCCACATTGGTGCCCATCACAGCCACTGACAATTGCAGTGGAGTGCGCTACGAAATCGAAGCCCACGAGCTTTCTGGTGGTTGCCCTGGAACATGGATTCGTTTGTGGACGGCCATTGATTCATGCGGAAACAGCAGCATTGAGGTTCAGCAATACCTGCAGCAATGGGATTCACTTGCGCCTGTATTGACCTTGAATTGCCCTGCGAACATCTCCCTCGAAGTCGATGCTTCATGCGAAGCTGGAAGCGATACGAGCATCACCGGAGCACCAAGCTTCAGCGTGATCGATAACTGTGACTCTGAGCCTACGTACGCCATCACCTACTCTGATGACGACACGACAGGCTTGTGTGGAAACACCTACCAGTTCGTCCGTACCTGGCAGTTGGTAGCCGAAGATGTTTGCGAAAACAAAGACTCGGTGACGTGCGATCAGATCATCACTTTGGTGGATTCCATTGTGCCCATGATAACCACAGCAGCGATGGATACGACCGTCGAATGCGATGGTGCAGGCAACACTGCAGCCATTCAATCTTGGTTGAACAATTACGGCGGTGCCGAGGCAACCGACAACTGTGGCGACGTGACTTGGAGCAACAACTACAATGTTTGTCCCGATGGTGCTGCAGCATTCAACACCTACCGCCAGGGCACAT
>CBFHUP010000061.1:0-13708 GCA_965659115.1 uncultured Flavobacteriales bacterium
CTCCACAGCTTGGGTTCTGTATGACGCACCGAGGGACGGACAGTGGATGGGACACCTGTTGGGCGTCCATCCTGAGCTTGGCATTGTCGCCGAGTTTGACCTCGAAAGCACAGGCGCGGTGACCACCTGCGGGTTGGTGCCAGCTGGAGGGGAAACCTTTATCGCCGTCGGACACCGGGAAGACAATGCGGTGCCCTCCTCCATGGCCACTGGGCTGATGGTCGGATTGTGGACGGGAGATGCAACGCCACCGGGTTGGGCACCCCTCCCGGGCACGGAAGGCATGAAAGCCATAGGTGCAGATTGGCACAACGACACCTTGTACGTCGCCGTCCACCGCAGTGAGGTACCCGAAGCCCCGGCAGCGGTGTTGTTGGTGACCGCCGACAACGGTAATCCTGCAGTGGCAGGGGTGGCCCCCATTGCGGACCCCGCGGTGACGCTGTCCGGCATCACCGCTGGCCCGCAGGGCGTGGCATGGTCAGGCACTGTGCAGTCAGACGACGGCAGTTTGGATGCCCTCTACGGGAAGCTCGAGGTTGGCGCTGATGCCGGTACCAGCGACACTTGGTCCCATGCGTGGATCGTGGAAACGGCCAGCGATGAGGACCGGCCCGGGCGCGCCATCCTGTGGACAGGGGTCATCCTCCAATGCGCAGGCCACATCACCACCGAAGGCGAAGAAGGCTCCGGGGGCATGGTACAGCGCAGGTTTGGTGAAACGGGAGCCTGGTTCGGGGTCCACATTTTTGGGGGCAACGGGGATGAAGACGTGCGGGCTTTGGCCCGAGACGGTCAAGGACGTCTGTATGTGGCAGGATCGAGCAGCAGCTGGACCACATTAAATGCCGGCAATGGCAGCAGCGATGCCGTTCTGTTCCGCACCACCTCCTTTGAGCTTACCCCTGATTTTGGATATGGTGAAGCAGCGTCTGTGCTGCCTGTCGACTTGACTTTTGTCGGCATTGAGGGTTTGGAGCCCGCTTCACCCCGTCAGGTCACAGCGGTCCGCAGCGGCAGCCCCATGCCTGTGGTGCCCGGCGAAGATTGGAGGTTGTACGATGCCTCTGGGGCACTCGTGGCCCGAGGGTCCGGCGCGGCGCCCATCCCCAAATCCACAGGCCTTTTGCGCTTGAATTCAGAGGGCTTGGATGGCCCTGCTGACCGGTGGATTTGGGTGCTGGATTGACCTTCAAAGCAGGGTTGGAGGTACCGATGAACCGACTATATTTGCGCTCCTGCTTCCGAAGGGAGGACAGGTTTTACAAAGTAGAGGGGGTATAGCTCAGCTGGCTAGAGCGCTTGCATGGCATGCAAGAGGTCCGGGGTTCGAATCCCCGTATCTCCACAACAACCGGACGGTGCGCTCCCCGCGCACCGTTTTTTTCTGGCTCCGTAGTTCAATGGATAGAATAAGGGTTTCCGGTACCCTCGATGCAGGTTCGATTCCCGCCGGAGCTACCACCATCAAATCCAAGTGCACTGATCATCAGTCACTTGGATTTTTGTTTTCAGGATTGTTCAAACGACATGTTCAAACAATCTCCCCCGAAAATTCAGAGTTTTAACCCTGTTCTACAGCCTGGCGGTCTATCGCTTTTAGCCCTCTTCCGGCATACTTGGCCCTGAAAATGAAGCAATCAGCGCATCAAGCTCACCTTCAGATTCGTGAATCTAAATAGTGCTAAGGCTGTCCGAATCGATTAATGTGACGTGTTCGACTTAGAGGTTGTGAGGTTAATTCTAGGTAGTGGTGCTTCCGCAGAATGTACGCTGACAAATTGCTTTCTCGAAGGGCGCAATGACAGATATAACTTATACAATCAAATACTTGCGCATGCGATTGGTTGTGGTTCTTCTGGTGACGTTTCCTTTTGGCTGTCTATGCCAGCTACCTGCACCGTCCATTCTTATAGATCCTGATTCAGGCCCATTGCAAGGATTTGGTGCGGAGGTGGTCACTTGTGCAGGTGCCATGGCTGTGTGGTCGTTCAACGAGGACACCTATGATGGTAAGCTGAGCTTCTTCGTCCAAGGTGACTCCTTGACTTTTGATTTGGACACAGCTTGGGTATGGGATTACATCAGACACCCTCATGGATTTGTGTCCTTGGATTCCACAATAGTGTTTCGCAGTCGATATATGAATAGTGTATGGGGCGATAGAAACAAGTACATCCACTTATTCGAGAAGTTGGATGGCAATTGGATTTACAACTACGTGGATGCGGACTCCTTTTTTGGAGGGCAAATGAACATTGGTACAGTGGAGCTGACAAAGCACGGGGCTTTCGTCAGTACCAGTCGAAATTTTTGTGGTTACAATCAATCAGAGTGGTACCAAGTTTTGGACTTTCAACTGGAGAACGGGTTCAATGGCCCCTTCTGTAACGTGATTTACTCAGGAAGCAAAGTGCACGGAGTTGGTGACCGAGTGTTCCTGACTAAGAACAATGATGATCGTATCTACGAACTGCAGTTTGATGAGGACGAAAATTTCACGGAGACCATTTTCTTTGATCAAGACTTCGGGCAGTATCAGAACGGTAATTGGACCGATGTATTCCAGTTAGACTCGCTATTCTTCTGCGTCATGGATGGTTTTCAGGACTATTACCAGGGGCCCGAGGTAGTGACTACGACCCTAATTCAGGTTTTTGAAGAGTCCAATGGTGCCGTAACCGAGGTTTATTCCTTTAATCTATCGGAATTGTTGGGGTTAGCCGATCTCTCCTTCGACAACATCTATGTAGATGATGAGGGTTTCATAGCTACTGATGATATTCTACTCCGATTTATTGATGGTGAATTGGAGTTGATTGGTGAGATCAGCCCATTCCCTACCGATGGCTTTGCAGTGGATTACAGTTCTGTGGGATTGATAGGGAATTCTGTGGTTCAAGGTGTGCCATCTGGAAATACAGCTGGTTTTGGTGCTGGAGAAGTCTTCATTTATGACAAGCTTCCTTCTGCTCCATCATTTGGTTGCCTTGATGAAGTAGCGTGCAATTATTCTGAGGCAGAATATGGTGGAGTACCATGCAGTTATCCGTCAGATATTTTTGACTGTGACGGAAACTGTGTCTCAGATTTTAATGGTGACGGCATTTGCGATCAGTTTGATGCCGAAATGTTTGACTACCTAGACGGTTATACAGATGGTTTGAATGCAGGAATTGAATTGGCTGGTGCTGGCATGTGCGGCCCAGGTACATATTGGGATGAGGTATATGGTCTTTGCCTTCCGATTCCGACCTGCCACGGTGATTTGAACGATGATGGCTACAGGGGTATAGGTGACTTATTGAACCTGTTGAGTGTTCTAGGGACCCTATGTAACTAGCATTTAACTGATGGGGTGGCAGTGACTACATAAGTTCTCGGAATGCTTGTTTGGGGCGATAGTTGGGAGAGGTGAATTGCGAATGCCTGAATATTTCGGTGCCGGTGTTGTAGCTAGAGAGAAGCGCCTTAATTACAGCGTCAATTGAGGTTATTGCTTTTGCCGTCAGGAAGACTTGACTTTTGAGTCTTTTGCCTGTATTTATTGGTAGTCACGGGAAGGCTAAAGACGGTTGGCGTGGCGAATTCAAGTGGTTACCAACCGGGGAGGACAAAGCCACACACCAGCACGAAGTCGGAAGGTGGTCCTGATGGAGAGTGAGCTCCGATAAGTTGCCGACAGACATCAGCTTTCACTGACGCTGATGGACCCGCTCGATCTAACAGGGATGGGTGAGGATGTGTCAACTGCGACTCAAGCAGGGGGCATCACTCACGCTCCCAACTCATCAACAGAGGGTTTGGCTTTTCGGATGCTCACATTCTTAAGAGCAGACTGCTAATGGTTGACAATAAATGAAGCAGAGGGGTGAGGTCGTGCAAATAGAGGCCATTGTTCCCGAAGTCTTTAATGGCTATGCTAGGAAGCGTATTTCGACCGGTTTTTATCCACCAATCTTTCCGGAATGTGCTCTGTTTCCAATTCGTTTGATGGCAACACATCGAAAATTTGATGGCTGTTGGATAAGACAAACTTGTGTATTGTCAGATGGGTGTGGACGAAGTACTTGGTTCGAGATAGAAGGTCAATTGAAGCAGGGGCAAAACAATATTCCGTTTCGTCTAATAACCACATGATGTAGCCAGGCTCCCCCCGGTAAGTGTGGATGTACGTCACTTGCTTTTCTCCAAAGGCTAAATTCAAATCATACTCGCCAATCAACTTTCGAAACTCTCCGATTCTAACGTCCGTGGATAATGGCCAGGGGAACAAGGTCCGATCAATCTTGACCTTGAGCAGGGCATTAAGCAGGGGTATTTTCTGGTCTTGGCATGAGACTTCTTTATTCAAGATTTCAGCAGCGAGTTCTGGGTCAACATGACCTGGAGCTCCAGTCCATATATCAAAAGGGCTGATGCCTGCATACTTGCCAAATTTCATGGGAGTATGGATGTTCAAGACATGAGGCATGCTGGTGCTTTTTAGAGTTTGTCCGTCCGCGGCGGGGGAGTCACGGGGATTCTATCTTAAAATCACCATATCCTCCTAGATTACTGTCCCAAGACACAAATTACTCATTAGGTGGTTTCAAGAGTTAAGGAGCTCAGTTGGATGATTGCCGAAGTTGAGTTTTGAATATTGGGGTATTCCCGCCGGAGCTACCACAGGATGACATCCGATGTACAATGCAGGCCCGCTTTTATAGCGGGCCTTTTCATGGGGCTTAATTTGGCGGTATGCCAAAAACAGTATTCTGGGCACTGCTGGCGTTCATGCTTCCGGCTTGCACCCCCATCAATGAAAATGTGGTCGGCACATTCTATCTCGATGAAGCATCCAGCTGCAGCAATTGCGCGGAGCGCGGTCCCCGGGCCATGACCTTTAGGGCAGTCGAGAATGAGCAGGCCTCGTTTCGCTACCGCTTTGACTTTGAGGATGGAGAAGGCCATGCAGGTGCCTATCAGTTCGTAGCCACGGATTCGACAGATGTGAGCCTCACGCTGTACCCCGACAGTTCGGGAGCGTTTCACCAAGACCTGCTCGGCGAAGTCATCCTGACCCAATACACGTACCGGGCCAGTGTGATGCGGGAGTCCTGTGGTGGACTGTTCAAGCAATGCAAGTGGAGACCATGAAGAGCCAACGGTCATTGAACCCGGCACTTCTCGCCGTTTTGCTGCTGCTCTTGGTCGGTTTGGTGATCCCATCAGAAGACCTGTCCGAGGGGGTCACCCTCACCGTCTTGGGGAACATTCAGGACGGAGGATATCCCCACATTGGCTGCCAAAGGGAGGATTGTCGCAACCTGTTTTTGCGTCCTGCTGGCCAGCACCAAGTCGTATGCCTGGGTGTGGTCGATTCGCTGGAGGGCAAGCAGTTTTTGTTCGAAGCCACCCCTGATGCAGCCAGACAAGCGCACCAGTTGGCGCACCTTCCCGGCGCCCACACAGGCATGCCCGATGGTATTTTCCTGACCCACGCCCATTGGGGCCATTACACGGGCATAGGATTGTTGGGGCGAGAAGCCAAAGGGGCAGACGGAGTGCGGGTTTATGCGATGCCCCTGTTGCGAAAGTTCTTGGAGGAGAATGGACCTTGGAGCCAGCTTGTTGAGCTTGGAAACATAGCGCTCACCTCTCTGTCTGCTGGCAGCGCCATCAACCCCACATCCCGGTTAAAGGTCACCCCGTTTCGGGTCCCTCACCGCGACGAGTTTTCCGAAACTGTAGGGTACCGGATCTCCGGGCCTCGGCGCAGCGCCCTGTTCATTCCAGACATCGACAAGTGGAGCAAATGGGACCGGAACCTCAGAACCATGGTCGAAACCGTGGATTATGCGTTCATTGATGGGACCTTCTACGATGGAGAGGAACTGGGGCACAGGGACATGTCAGAAGTCCCCCATCCCTTTATTGTAGAAAGCCTTGACCTCATGAAAGATTGGCCTGCAGCAGAGCGAAACAAGGTGCACTTCATTCATTTGAACCACACCAACGCCTTGTTGCAACCCGGGTCAGAGGAGTGCAAGAATGTAGCGCTCGCCGGATGTCACATTGCCCGTTTTGGAGACCGTTACCCCCTCTGAGTCCAAGCCTTCTTGAGCACCGCAGGCCTGCGAAAAGGCCGCAATTTTGACAGCTTATCAAAGCCAAACGGGCACCTTGGGGTCTCGTGTTTATGCGCCAACTGGAAGGGGTCCTGAGGGCGTCCCACTTGATCATCTGCAGGCGGAAGGTCGCGGGCCGCAGCATCTTCAGCTGGTGTTGCCTGGTAGAAGAAGTTGGTATGCTGCTCCACTGTGTTGTCGAATTCCCGGTGGAACTGGGGCGTGATGGATCCTGAAATGGGAGAAGTCAACCAACTCCAATCTCCGGCCAATGCACGCCCTGATTTTTTTTCTACTTCACAAAACCGCTCGAATTGGGCACCCAATTCATGGTGGTCTCCAATGCGAATGCGGGCACGATCAAAGCTGTGCAACACGGCTTGATTGATGGCGATGAGGGCCTGGTCTTTCCAGAGGTTGCGGTTGGATGAGGTATCCAATTCCATCGCATGTGCAATACGTTCAAGAAGGTCATAACGCTGCGGGTCACAGAAATTTCGGGCTGCAATTTCGGTGCCCATATACCACCCATTGAAGGGGGCGCAAGGATAAGTAATGCCTCCAATGACGAGGGCCATTTCGCTGATTACGGGAATGGCATACCAGCGAAGTCCAAGGGCGTCAATTCCAGGCAAATCTGGATGGGTGATGTCGACCTCTGGAAATTGCTCCGGGTGGATGGCAAAGTGGTCCACCGGCGCAGTTTCCTCGTCCTGTATCCAAATGGACCAGGGCAGGGGTGTATGGGCACTGCGGTGGGCAGGGGTCCATCCACGTTCCAACATGCGGTGTGTGAATTCAACGGAATGCGGGTCGCCAAGTACAGTGCCATTCTTCTGTTCAAAACCGGCATACCTCAGCAATTGATGGTTCCCGAGGCGCACTGGATCGGGCAGGTTGGGGTGTCCTGGAATTCGGGGAGGAAACACGGTGATGACGCTTTGCAGGTCGCCACCTTTCCAGGCCATGCCCAAATGGTTTTGCAAGGCATCGGTGACGGCTTCGCGGGTGCGCACATTGCGGCAGTCTTGGATCTTCAGCGTGCGCCACATGTGCCTTCCAATGCAGCGGTTGCTGTTGCGCCATGCCCATTGCACACCAAACCTCAGTTCGTCATCAGTGTGAACATAAGTGCCGGTGTGTTCGACTTCTGTGGCAATGGTGTCCAAACGCTCGGATACTTCGGAAGCCTCCATGGTGAACCGGGCATCAGCCGCCATGTCCAATAGAAATGCACGGGCTTGAGAAAGCAGGGAACGGCTGGTGGGGGACAAAGAGGTCATCTGGATCTCATTCAACGGCAGAAACAAGCGGAAGTTCATTCAAGGTGAACAGAATGAATGGCTGAAGCATGACCACCATCATTTGAGGGCATGACTTTTATCATGGACCGATGATATTATTTGGGAAGAATCTATGCCCCGGACTTCTCATCATTCGAAACTGCTTCAGATGTTTGCATGATGAAGAATCAATATTTGTCATTGGAAGGCGCAGTTGGTGCCGAACTTCAAGCATCCCTCACACCCGCTGATGCCGTCGCACTTCTCAAGGATGGTGTGAGACGTTCCGTTTCTGGAGAAACCTCACAACGCAACAGGGCGGCATTGCTCAGCGATGCGGCAGGCGGCCAATATCCATATGCTGCCGTGCTTTCTTGCATCGACAGCCGGGCACCGGTGGAACAGATATTCGATGCGGCTTCAGGTGACCTCTTCGTGGCCCGAGTCGCTGGAAATGTGGCTTCCCCTGATTTGACCGCCAGTTTGGAATACGCCACAAAATACGCGGGCAGCAAAGCCATCCTCGTTCTGGGACACACGCGGTGCGGAGCGGTCAAAGGCGCTTGGGCAGGACTGGAAGATGGCCATTTGACCGGACTCCTTGGGAGGATTCAACCGGCTGTAAATGCTACCAAAGCAGAAGTAGGTGCCGAGGATTCTGCCGAGAACCTCGACCGCTGTTCTCATGTCAATGTGCGCGAAACCATTGCGGCCTTGCGCAGCGAAAGCAGCATTCTTGCTGGATTGGAAACGGAAGGCAAAATCACGATTGTCGGAGGGGTCTACGATGTAGCGACCGGCGAAGTGGCTTGGCTCGACTGAGCAGACCGCCAATCCGCGCTCACAAAATGCAGCTCTGTTCCTTCAGTTAGCGGACGAGTTGGATCCGCGAGACGCCGGAATTTTCGGCGATGCTCAAGATGTGCATGCCCTTTTTAGCAAAGGGTATGGTACCATTCGGGCTGAATCCCGATGCAACCATCCTTCCGCCGAGGTCATGGATGGTCCATGAAAATCCTGCGTGTTGCACCACGCGCCAGCCCTCGGGTGTGCTTGCAATGTGGAGGGGCGCAGGATCAGCCAAAGAGGGCAGGTTCGCTCCGCTGTCGATGGTGCCTCTGCGGTAATGCACCGTTCCATCTTGAGGGCGCTGGTACACCAGGTGAACGGTGTTTTCGTAGATGCGCACCACGGGACGGCGGCTGTGTCCGGACCATTCTTCTGTCACCACCGAAGAAGAAGAGGCCCACTGACCGGGCGCCGCCGCAGTGTTGCTTCCAGTGGCCACCACCACATCATAGCCTCCTGAGTTCCGTTCCCAAGCCACTACGCTGTGCTGTTGGTCGGCGTGGACCGAAGGGTTGTTTTCGACCACAGTAGATCCGGGTTGGATCCGATCTGATGCCAGCAAGTTCCATCCGTCCAAATCAGCGGTAGACCAATACACCCTGCTGCCCCCTTCGCCAGCAGACATAAATACCGCCATGAGGGTGCCATCTCCCAAGATGCAGGTCTCTGCTTCTGATGCCGGGCATGAGTTGATGTTCCAATCGGTAGGGTCGATGTCAAGGGCTTCGCTCCAGTTGCCGGATGCATCCGTTCTGACCACCCAAAAGTCCCGGATGTTGTCATTGTTGTTGCGCACCACGTCATAGTTGCGGCCTTCGTGACTGAAGGGCATAGAAGCGCAGCACTCGCATACCGCTTCACCATCCAAGGGCTCACCGGCGTTCACAGGAACGGAGAACCCCCCATTTTCTGCCTCCCAGAAGAGGGCGCCTTCCAATACCGGAGCAGGCCCCCATTTCACAGTGACCCACGGTTGCATCTCCGCATCAAAAGCAGGAACGGGCATAAAATGGTCTACCGTCGCTTCCGATGCCACAGGAATCGGGTCGCCCCATGTCACACCGCCATCTTCGGAAAGCACAATCCTGCCGCCATCGTCCCATTGTCCTGACAATTGGTAAGTCACCGCGATGCGGTCTCCGGTTACCGCCATGCGCGGGCCTTCTGCATCGTTTATAAACAAGCCCGTTTCACTGGTGATGGCCACGGGATTCTCGAATTCAGTGCCGTTCCATCGGGTACAATACAATCCTCCATCTGCGCCGCTTTTGCCATGAAGGATCACAGGGAAGCCTTCGCTGTTGAGCACCATACGCAGATTGGTGTAGCCGAATTCAGAGGGGGCTATGGCCGCGGCATCCTCCCAATTGATGGAGGTTTGGGCCAGAAGTGGAAAAGAGAGGGCAAGACCAAGAGCAATCAAAACAACAGTGCGCATGAAGGAAAGTTAGGGCGCCAGGTCATTCGGCAGCGATGATTACATTCACCAACATGAGAAACTTCCCTGCCTTACCCTCCATTATGAGCGCCGTTGGACTCTTCATGTTGTGTACAGTTGGACAGGCCCAGACCTTGACCTGTGCAGAAATCCAAGGTGAATCCGACGTGAGTCCTTACGAGGGACAGCAGGTCACCGTTTCCGGAAAGGTGACCGTTTATTTTGGAGACATTTGGTACATACAAGACGACTATGGGCCTTGGAATGGCTTGATGTGTGTCGGCCCAGATGTGGTCATCGAGGCCAATCCACCTTGGTGGAATGAACCCCGCCAGCCCGAAGTCGGAGATGTGCTTCAGTTGACGGGCACCATTGTCGAATCAGACGGAAATACCCAAATGATGGACATCACGGATTATGTATTCAACGATTATTGGAATGCGACACCTGCGGGAGCGGGAGTGACAGTGGCAGAGATGATGGACGAAAGTTTGGAGGGCACGCGAGCGAGGTTGGACCCTGTTACGGTCATGACCGCTCCCGAGGACGGTGTCTGGACGGTATCCGATGGGACGGGAACCCTAACAGTATACGGAGTGGACACAGACGATCCCGGGATGAACGAGGACGCAGATGGCCCCACTCCAGGAGATGTTTATCGCATTTATGGCGCTGTGCGTCAAATGGGGGAGGAGTATGTCTTGGACTTAAACGACATCGACACGTTGTCACTCACCACAGGCATTGAGGAGCCCATGGAGCTCGCATTGCTGATGATGCCCAATCCAGCAAGCAACGCCGTGCTGATTTCAGGATTGCGACAACCTGGGGTGTGGAAGGTATACGATGCCATGGGGCGAACGGTCCGCACAGGCCAAGCTTCGGGTGGGTTCACCCTGTCCTTGGAAGGAATGGTGCCGGGACGCTACACTGTGCAACTCAGTGTTGATGGCGAAACCGTGCGCAAGCCGCTTATGGTGAACTGAACGGTTCACCCGGTTGGGAACTGCCCAGTAAGCTCAGTCCTCGAGGGACTCGATGTAATCCTTGTTCTCCCGAACGCGCTGCATGGGGTTGGAGGAGCCACGGCCGTATCCGCGGGTGGCATCATTGTACAAGTCGATGCGCTGTGGGCGCACATTGCGGGGCCAGGCATTGTTGGACAAATCCGTATCTGCAGTCTCGAGGTAGGGATCGACGGTGATCGATACGGCTTCTTTAGGGGTCACGAACACCTTGGTGACTTCCTTGCTCCCTTTGCGCCAGATTTCTACTGGAACGCGCCGGACATCCGTGGTGCCATCTTCGTAGGTAAATCCAACAATGACAGGCATGACCAGTCCACCGAGGTTCTCGAAGGTCAGTTGGTAGAAGTGCTTTCCTGAAGACAGCATTTTGAGTTCGTCCTCGTCCAATTGGGCAACGTAGTCCTTGTACTCCTCCCGTTCGATCTCCATGACCGCGAACGGGTCAACAGTCGTGTAGTGGTCGTTGAGCTCAGGGCGGGCTTCGAGCCGGCTCTCGGCGATGTAGGTCATGTCGCGCGCAATCGAGATGTCCTCGGGCTGGGCGTCCTCTTCGGACTTGGCCAGTGCTTTTTCTACATCGGGATCTCCTGTAGAAATTTGATACCACTGGATGTCTTTCAGAGAAAGGTCCACGTGGTCATTGGTATAGAACCACCCGCGCCAGAACCAATCCAGGTCCACACTGGAGGCGTCTTCCATCGTGCGGAACAGGTCGGCAGGTGTGGGACGCTTGAAGGCCCAACGCCGTCCGTACTCCTTAAAGGCATAATCGAAGAGCTCTCGGCCCATGACGGTTTCACGCAAGATGTTGAGTGCAGTGGCAGGCTTGCCGTAGGCATTGGGACCGAATTGGAAGATGCTCTCCGAATTGGTCATAATGGGCGAAATGCGCTTGGGGTCACCGCCCATGTAGCCGGTGATTTTGCGCGCTGGTCCGCGTCGGGTAGGGTAATTCCGGTCAAATTCCTTTTCCGCGAGGTATTGCACAAAGGTGTTCAAGCCCTCGTCCATCCAAGTCCACTGGCGCTCATCTGAATTGATGATCATGGGGTAGAAGTTGTGTCCCACCTCGTGGATGATCACGGAAACCATGCCGTGCTTGGTCCGGGCGCTGTAAGTGCCATCGGGTTCGGGCCGGCCTCCATTGAAGCAGATCATGGGGTACTCCATGCCGATCCACTTGGTGTGGACACTGATGGCCACGGGATAGGGGTACTCACATGCGAATTCCGAATAGGTAATGAGCGTTTGGGCCACCGCCTCAGTGCTGTATTGTTCCCACAGTGGATTGCCCTCTTTGGGGTAGTAGCTCATCGCGAGCGGCGTGCTGTTCTTCAGTGGGACGGCCATGGCGTCCCAGATAAACTTCCGGCTAGAAGCAAAGGCGAAGTCGCGCACATTCTCGGCTTTGTAGCGCCAAGTCTTGAGTCCTTTTTCCTTGGTCTTCTCGTTTTCTCTGGCTTCGTCCTCCGTCACAATCATCACGGGTCGGTCAGCAGTCTTGGCTTCCTCGAAGCGCGACCGTTGTGTGGCGGTCAAAACCTCCTTGGGGTTCTGGAGCACGCCGGTTGACCCTACAATGTGATCGCTTGGCACTGTAATGCTCACGTCATAGTCTCCAAACTCAAGCGTGAATTCTCCACCCCCAAGGAACTGCTTGTTTTGCCAACCCATGCGGTCATAGTAGGCGCAAAGCCTCGGGAAGAACTGAGCGATGGTGTAGAGGTAATTGTCTTCTTCTTCGAAGTACTCGTAACCGCTGCGGCCTCCGATGGCCAGGCGGTCGTTGATGTTGTACCACCAGTCCACTTGGAAGGTGAATTTCCCGCCGGGCGCCAAAGGCTTGGGCAGATCCACGCGCATCATGGTTTGATTGATGGTGTGGTCGAGTTCACGGCCTGCACCGTCCTTCACAGCTTCGATCTTGAAGCCCCCGTCAAAATCAGGTTCGAGTCCGGCCACGCGGTCAAAGGTCATGCGGTCTTCCATGAAGCCCTCCTTGATCATGTGGCTGTCGCTGTCCAGATCGCGCATGTTCTGGTCCAGTTGAAGCCAGAGGTAACGCAGTTCATCGGGGGAGTTGTTGATGTAGGTGATGGTCTCTTTTCCATCAATGCGCTGAGTGGCATCGTTGAGGCGGATGTCCATTACATAGTCGACCTGTTGCTGCCAATAGGCATGGCCAGGCGCACCGCTGGCTGTCCGGACCGTATTGGGAGTAGGCAAAACATCGTACAACTGACGAAACGGATTGTCGTTCGTATTGCCTTCCAATTGAGCGTGGCTGTGCTGTGTGGTAAGGAGCGCAAGAGACAGCGCAGCAGCAAATCGGAAACAGGACTGAAATGTGGTCATCGGTTCGTCTCGGTTGGGGCAAAAAATGCCAAAGGGACCGCCCAATTTACGAATGGACGCTGATGTAATTTAGCTCCATGATTGGATGCAATTTGAATGCCGTGTGGTTGCCACTTTTTTTCGGGTTGAATGGAGCAGTTTCAGGACCGGAATTGGGAGGTGCTGTGGCAGAGCACCCCGACCATGGGGCACCCTTTGTCGAGCAATTGGCGGGACAATGGGTCATCACGACCAAGAAGGGTGAGGAGCAGCGGCTGCGCATGTATGAGGATGGCCGTTTTGCTTTTAAATCTGATGCTGAATGGACGGCGGGGAGCTATGTCATCCTGCGTTCAGATGAGCGGCAAAAAGGCGTTTTGAGGATGGAGTACTACCTCGATGGCAACCTACATCTGCAAGAAGTGAGGTGCGAAGTCTACTTCGCGGAGCATGTGCGTGACAGCAGTGAAGGGCCCGAGCACGGCCACGGTCATGCGCACGATCACGCAGAGGATCACCATGGAGAACCAGAAGCCGAAGAAGCAGATCATCACCATGAATACCTCCAAGTAGAGGTGCTGCCGGCGGCAGAACAGCGGCTAAACATGGCGGGGCATTACCTCCACCAGCATTAAAGTTTAGGCAGAGGGCCTTCTTCCTGTGGCT
>CBFHUP010000062.1:0-12340 GCA_965659115.1 uncultured Flavobacteriales bacterium
ATCCCGAGCGGGCGGCGAAGATACGGCAAGGAAGTAAAACTGCCTATCAGGAGGCCTGCTTATTGAAATCGGAAAGCACCCATGCGACTTTGGCGTCTTCTGGGGATTTGAGGTCGAGTGAAATGTCGTCTTCGGTGGCCCGAGAGCGGAAGTCTTCGATGACATCGCGCACATCCACGTCCATACGCAGGGTGCGTGAAGCATCAAGGATCACATGTCCTCCGGGCTTGACGCGGCTGAGCGCCTGACGCAGGCCAGCTTTGTGCAAGAAGGTCACGTCTTCGCTCAGCTCCAGATGCCAAGTGCCGGGCTTGCCGCCCTGGCCTTCTTCATACCGGAACCCCACGAAGGGGCGCTGGTAATGATCGAGCAGGATGCTCACCACACTCACCGCCAAACCGATGCCAATGCCGGTGAGCAAATCGGTGAATACAATGGCCAAAACGGTGACCACGAAGGGCACGAACTGGCGGCCTCCGCGCTTGTAGATCTTGATGAAGGTGGCCGGCTTGGCCAGCTTGTAGCCCACAACGAGCAGCACAGCAGCGAGGCTGGAGAGCGGGACCAAATTGAGGACTTTGGGAACCAAGAGGAACAACACCGCCAGCCAGAGGCCGTGGAGGATGGCACTCATCTTGGTCTCGTTGCCCGTTTGAATGTTGGCCGAGGAGCGCACAATGACCTGCGTAATCGGCAGGCCACCGATGAGGCCACTCAAGGTGTTGCCCACGCCTTGGGCGATGAGCTCTCGGTTGGTGGGGGTCACGCGCTTGTGGGGATCGAGCTTGTCGGTGGCTTCTACGCAAAGCAGCGTTTCGAGGCTGGCCACAATGGCGATGGTGATGCCCAAGGTCCACACTGCGCTGTTGCCGATGGCACTGAAGTCCGGGAAGCGGAAAATGCTGCTAAATGTGGGGTAGTCTCCTTCGCCAATGACGGGGAGCTGAACCAGTTGATCCAAAGAAAGACCGCTGCCGAGGGTGGCGAGGTGGATGCCCACACCGATCAATACCGCCATCAAAGAACCGGGCAAGATCGTGGTCAATGTGAGCTTCTTCATGAACGGACGCTCCCACAGGATGAGGGCGGCCAAACCAAGGACCGAAATCATCAGCGCTGTGGGCGTGATGTTGTCCAGCATCATGGCGAGCTCACTGAAGGTATTCTGACCGTCCGATTGCTGGAATGACATGTCCCCTTCGGTGTCCGCATCGTACCCGAGGGCATGGGGAATTTGCTTGAGGAAGATGATGATGCCAATTCCGGAAAGCATGCCTTGAATCACGCTTGACGGGAAGTAAAGGCCAATGATGCCGGCTTTGAGGGCTCCCAAGGCGAGTTGAACCAGGCCACCGATGACCACCGCGAGGAGAAAGGTCTCGTAGCTGGGAAGGGAATTGATGCCGTTGAGGACAATGACGGCCAAGCCAGCGGCCGGTCCGGAAACGCCGACGGCGCTGCCCGAAATGGGGGCGACAACGAGGCCGCCAAGGATGCCAGCGATGAGGCCGGCCAAGGGTGGTGCCCCCGACGCCAAGGCAATGCCAAGGCAAAGTGGGAGAGCGACAAGAAAAACGACAATGGACGCAGGAAGGTCCTTGTTGAGGTGTTGAAACATGGAGTGGGGTTGGAAAAGGAAGGACGGCTGGGCGGTCCAGCTGTCTTGACGGGGGCAATGAGCCCAATGGTCAAGCCTCTTCCGGAGGTTCCCAAATCTTGGCCGCCACCATGGCATCCCACTCATTGGGAGGCGCCACGTTGTGGAGCAATCTTCCTACAGCGGCCAACCGGAGGCGCTCACCGTTGAGGAATGCTACATCTTCGAGCGTTTTGTCTTTCTTTTCTTCTGGCCCTTCGCGCTCCTCTTCCTGTCCTTCCTCAGATTCCTCGGAATCAAAGTCAAGGGCTACCACCGAAATCTCACCTGAAAGAGCGCCCGCAGCCTCTGCTACCTCCAAGGCTACAATCCCTACCAAAAGCAGGGCGAAGAAAAAAGATGCGCTATGGCGGAGAACCTCCAACATGGTCACAAAGGAACTTCATTTCTTCATGTTTGTTCACGTCACGAGGCCCCCTTTCACGTCATTTTGCAAACCTGTTTTCACCGGAACCCATGAACTCCCCTACCCTCCTTCGCACAGTTCCTGCCCACAATGAGCCTGTCGGCGGCCTCTTGACGCAGCGCGCCTTTCCATCGGCAGCACTTCCTGACCTGAATCCTTTCTTGTTTTTGAACCACCATGGGCCACAGATTTACCCGCCGGGCAATGCAGGACTGCCCTTTGGACCGCATCCGCACAAAGGATTCGAAACGCTGACCTTCATTGAAGAAGGTCCGCTGGCACACCGCGATTCCACCGGAGGCTCGCACGTTTCTGGTCCTGGTGGCGTTCAGTGGATGACAGCAGGAAGTGGCATTGTACACGCCGAGGTTTCGCCCGATGCCTTTCTGCGCGATGGGGGGCCGACACACCTGCTTCAATTGTGGATGAACCTGCCCGCTTCACTCAAAGGGGTGCCCCCGGCGTACCACTCTGTGGACCGAGAAGACCTGGCCAGTCTGAGCGGATCCGGCTGGTCGTGGGGCATCATCAGTGGACAAGCTGAACACAACGGCAGCTCCGCCGTAGGCCCAGTATCCTCACTGACGGGATTGTTCACCTCGCGGGTTTACCTGACTGCAGGCACCACATTCCAATGCCAAATCCCCCAAGGGCGGACGCTGCTCCTGTATACCGTGCATGGATCGGTGCTCCTCGGAACGGTTCAGCTGCACCCTTTTGAAACGCCTGTTTTTGACCGCGACGGAGGCACATTGTCCCTTTCCGCTTCCTCGGACGCCACACTCATTCTGTGCCATGGCGAGCCCATTCACGAGCCTGTCGTCTCGTATGGGCCTTTTGTGATGAATACTGAAGAGGAAATACGCACAGCCTACTCCGAATACAGGGCCGGAAAGTATGGCTCGGTGGATTGACCTACAGTCCAAAGACAGCCTATCGGATGGCCATCACTTGCCCCATCATCCGGCGCGGCAATCCAAGCTGGGTGTCAATGGTGATGACCCAATTGAACACCTCGTTGCCTGCAAAGTGGCTGCCTGAGCTGTAGCCCCCCATCCATCCTTGCTCTGGATCTTCCGTCGCGAACACCAATTCACCCCAACGGTTGTAGACCTCCAATCGGTAATCCTCGACCTGTTCCACCGGCGAAACCGAAGGCAAAAAGAGGTCGTTGACACCATCGTTGTCGGGTGTAAATCCCGAGGGGACATAGACCTGGACTTCCCCAATGACCTCCACCTCACGACAGACTTCATCGGCGCAGCCAAAGGAAGAAGTGGCGACCAAGCACACCTCGTAAGTGTCTCCGAAATAGGGCGCAAAAGTGTATCCCACCAGCGCGCCGCTTCCGATAGCTTCTCCATTGACCCACCACTCCAGCGCGGAGGCTGGCGTTTCCACCTGCGCTGTCAATTCCACTGCGCGTTGTCGGGTGGTGGGCTGCTCTGGAAACATGCTGAATTCAGCCTCTGGAACTTCCAGCCCGACCACTGAGGCCTGGGCGGTCGACGCGCACTGAAGGTCGGCATCTCCGGCGGTGACCGTGCAGCTGACCGGCCATGCACCCTCTGGGACTTCTTCCGACCAAGTCTGCGATTGCGACTGGCCTCCTGCCCAGTTCCACACTGTGGAAAGCACCGTGCCCGCGTTCCCGGAGATGTTGGCCTGCAATTGCGGGGTGAAAGGGGCACAATCCATCAGCATGGAGTCGGACAAAACCACCTCAGGCAAGGGGTCAATTCGAACGTGAAAGGACAGGGTGTCGGAGCAACCTGCGGCGTTGGTGACGGCCAGCGTGGCCGCGATGCTGCCGAGGGCCCCTTCGGGCAGTTCCCACACGGGGCCCACCGCCCCGCCGACATCCGAAGACCATTCACACATCAAGGTACCTTCACCGGAAACGGCTTCTTGCACTGACACAGCACTTCCGGCGCACCACAGCGTATCAGCAGATACACCGGCTTGAGGGGCAGCGTACACTTCTGCGAAGGCGGTCTGGTCGGCCATGCAAACGGCTCCTGTCGCATGTTCTTGCACAGCAATCAATTGAATCTCTTCTACTCCTGCACTGGTCGATACCTCAATAGGTAAAGTGCTTTCTGTCAATTGAAATTCTGTCCCGGACCACATCCACGTGTACTCCATCCCTGGGCCGGTATTGGGCGACCAATCCACAGAAATGGGCGCCCCCTCGCAGACAGCATCCATCGAAAAATCCACCGATGGCAAGGCGTGGACCTCCACGGTTGTGGCCAAGGTGTCGGCGCATCCTTGCGCCGTTGCCACTGCCATTTCCAATGGGTACAACCCGATTGCAGGAATCCCAAAAGAAACCGCTTCTCCGCTGGCCTCTTCCAACTCCCCCTCGCCTTCCCAATGCCATGACGTCGCCAGCTCCTCTGCTGTCGTCACAACGCTGCTGCTCTCAAACCATGCGACTTCTCCGGCGCACATTCCGCTGGTGGCGCTCCAAATTGCCACAGGATTGGGCCAGACTTGCGCCGTCAGCATGTGGCTGTCCGAGCATACATGGCCCGAGTCAAAAGTGGTAGAGAGGGTTACGCCCAGCATCTGCGGACCATAGACCGCTGAAACCATGGGATTGAATGTTCCATCGAGCACGGAAGTGGCGTTGCCATTCCAAGTCCAAGACGCAGTGCTGTTGCCCAGGGCGGCTGTATCGGCCAAGGAAACCGGCATGGGCACACCCGCACAAACGTCTTCCGCCGTGAAGTCGGCGCTCGGAGTTGGATGTGCGGTGAATTGCCCCTGAAGCTGTGCTGTGCATCCGCCATTTCCTTCTACGGAAAGGACCACTGTGTGGATCCCAGGACCTGGCATTCCCGCATCAAATTCTGCACCAAAACCCTGCATTGAATCTCCCGCTTGAACCCACGTCCAAGCCGAAGTCAGCGGCGCAGAATCCTCTGCCTCAGCCGTCGACACAATGGTCAGTGGGAACCCCGTGCAGCCTTCGGCAGGGAGGTCCCACAACACTTCGGGCATGGCGTGAACCTGAACCTCACCAGTGGTTTGACTCGCACAGGAAGCGCTGCCTTCGGAGAGCACGACATGGAGCGACACCGACTGCAGGCCAGGCGACAAGGTCAACGCCTGTGGCCACGTTCCTCCGACCGGATCAATGGATACTCCATTCCACGTCCAAGTGGTGTCGATGAGCGGCGTGCCATCGGGGGCATCGCCGAGCGTCAACGGCAGCACTTCACCCTCGCAGGCTTCGGCGGGCATTTCAAATGCCGCGGCGGGGGCCGATATGACTTCCACTGTGGCGCTGGTCTCCGCGGTACAACCGCCTGTGGCCATGACTTGCAACGAAAGCGTGTGTGCTCCGGTATCGTCTCCTGCCACCTCCAAGCTGGAGGGCGCAGACCCTGATTCTGCGGTCACGTCATCCCATGTCCATTCAAAGGAAAGTGGCGTTTGGACGGTCCCTCCTGAGCCCACATAATCGCCCGTATCGCCGAGACACAAATGGGTGGGACCTGCGATGCTGGCCTGAGGGGTCTCATACACCACGGTGGTGGCGCTGTCCGATGCCGTGCACGTCACCCCCGTCGCATAATCTGCGGTCAACTGCAAGGCAATGGTGGGGCTTCCAGGTGTCTCAGAAGCCGCAACCGGCAAAGCGTCGGAGAGCACTTGTAATGGCATGCCGTTCCACGTCCAAGATGCCGTTCCAAAGAACATTCCTTGTGCGGCTTCTGAGGTCCAAATCAGCGGCAACCCTGAGCACGTCTCGGACAGCGAAAATGCCGCATCAGGTACGGGGTGAACTTCAAAAGTTTCGGAAGCGTTGGATCCGCATCCTGCTGGCCCCGCTGCGCTGAGCGCGACCTCGTAGACCCCGGCCGAAAGTCCGGAAAGATCAAGCGCATCGGCGGGGCTCGGGGCGGGCGCATTGTCGATGCTCCACACCACGCTCATCGGCAATCCTTGAGGGTGGATGCAAGCCTCTGTCCAATTCACTTCCTCGCCTTCGCAGGCCGCTTGAGGTCCAGAGAAGTCTACCTCGGGATAGGCTTGGACTTCCAGCATTTCGGTGTGCTGATCCAGACATTGATTTGGCCCTTCTCCCAACGTCACAGTCACTCCGACTTCTTGGGGGCCAAACGCGGAGGTCAATGTGGCAGCAAAAGCTCCAGCATCTTGTGTCAGAGGCTGGCCGTTCAGCGTCCACTCCATCGTTCCCGGGGTACCGACGGTGGGCACCCACACGGTATCGCCAGCGCACACGGTCTCGGGAAGGACAAAGTCGGCCATCGGAGCGCTGAATACGGTGACCGAACCGTCTGCCGAGGAAGTGCAGCCGTCGGGTGTGGTGGCCGTTAAGGTGACGGCGTAAGTGCCGGGGTCGGGCGAGGACAGCACCATGGAAGGGCCGCCGCCCCAAGGGGCAGAACCGCTGCCGCTGTCCAGCGACCAATCCAAGGTCAGTGGGGTGACCGGCACCACCACCGTAGCATCGGAGAAGGACGCATCGGGGCCCGAACAAAAGTCCGAAGGCGAGGCGATGGCCGCCGAGGGTTGCGCATATACCGACACCGCCTCGGTGTGATCCGACGTGCAGGTGATGCCCGGGTGGGCCAAGGAAAGGCTCAGCTCGGCCGTCTGGACGCCCGCTGAAGAAGAGAAGGCCAAGGGGAGCCACTCGGGGTCAGATACGTTCAAGGGAGCCCCGTTCCACGACCAGGTCGGGGTGGCCAAGCCGTAGCCCGCCGGATCGGACAAGGTCAGCGGAACAGCAACGCCCGCGCAGACCGGCTCCAAGGCAAACGCCGCTTCCGGGGTTGCCCCCACAAACAGGGACGCCGACACCGAGTCGCTGCATCCCGCTGAGGTGGTCACCGTCAATGCCACGCCATAGTCGCCCGGAGCGGGCACGCCAAAATCATACAGCACTCCGGCCGAAGGCGACGGGGCTCCGTCGTACAGCGGCGTCCACGTCTTGGTCAGCAGTGAGGTCGTGGGGTTGATGCTGTTGTCGGTCCACACCACCGCCGCGCCAGAGCAGGCTAACTCGGGCCCCGCAATGCCCGCCACGGGAAGGGGCGACACCTCCATCACCGCGCTGGCCGTATCGCTGCAGCCGCCAATGGTCACTGTGTGCACCACCTCTACCGGGCCCGAAGCCGCCGTCAAAGCCGCAGGATAGCTGTCGCCCGACACCATCAGCGGTGCGCCGTTGGCCGTCCATGAATGTGTCGCAAAACTGTCGCTGGGCCAAGAAGCATGGGCTTCCACCACCCCCTCTGCGCACACCACTTCGGGCAATTCAAAGTCGGCATCGGGCACAGTGACGACCTCGAAAGCGAGGTCATGGGTCGATGCGCACCCTTGGTCTGAAACTGCAGAAAGACTCAAGGTATAGGAACCCACTGGGGGTTCCATCAAGGAGAGAGAATCACCGCCCACCTGTGTCACATCGAGTTCGCCTTGGAGCGACCAAAGGCTGGAGGCCACATTACCTGGAAAAGGGATAGAAGCCCAACCCCACCAAGCAGCATCTTCTCCGTCACAAGCGGAATCGGGCCCAAAAATGGCGATGGCTGGAGAGGAATGGACCATGGCGTATTCGGAATTCGTGGCGGTGCAGGTTATCCCCTCAGGGTGAACCGTGACCAAATCGAGGGTGATTTGGGGAAAGCCTCCCCCGCCAGTAGCTGTGGTGCCCAAGTGTCCTCCTTGGTCGGTCAACACCCCTCCACCGACCAAGCTCCAAGCCACTGAAGTGGCAGGGTTGGCATACCCCAGCGGGTCATGGAGGACAAAAGCCAGGTCCTCTCCTGCGCACACATCTTGCAGCGTGAACCCCGGATCTGGCGCTGTAAAAACCTCGAAGTTGACACTGGCCATGTCGGTGCACCCATGGCCATCGGTCACCGTCGCTTCCAAGGTGTACCCCCCTGTAGGTTGCGTTCCCAATACAGGATTGGACCACGAGATGTTGGACAGCGTGTCCCCATTTTGTCCGCTCAGGACCCAATTCCACGAGAGGTCCCCTCCGGTGGTGGGCGCCTCCCACAGGACAGGCTCATTGGAACAGGTGTTGGGCACGTTCAAGGCCACTGTGGGGGGAATCACCACATCAATGGTGTCCCTCCATTCGAATTGGCACAATCCAACAATGGGCGGTGGCGCAACGGTGGTGGCCTGGAAGAGGATTTCGTGCTGTCCTGTATCGGGAGTAGCGTCGAAGTATGTGGTCCCCAGCTGACCGGTGCCCGCTCCATCCAGAAGCCAGCTGAAGCTTGTACCTGGCGGAACCGGGTTGAGTGAGGTGGCCTGCAAGGTCAGCGGTTGGCCACTGCACAACGTGGTTTCTGCGCCTTCGATCAGGTCCAGCAGGTCCGAGCCAACGGCGAAGTCCAATCCGGGCTCGACGGTGATGAAGACTGTGGTATCGGCGCTACAGCCAAAGGCATCGACGGCGGTGAACACATAGCCGAATGAACCGGCGTCGGTGGGCTCGACTGCGATGCTGGAACAATCCCCGATGGAAGCAGCATTGAAACCCCAAGGCTCCATCGGCGCCCAAAACATGCTGTCGCAAGCGCTTCCTACCGTGGCTTCGAAAACGGTTTGCTCGGGAGTAATGTCCGAATCGAACTCCACCGACCATTCAAACAGAAATCCATTGTCGCCCTCTTGGGTGTCTAAAATGTTCAATGTCCATGTGCCATTGATCGGGCACCCCACCAGCTGATTCCAATCTCCCACAGCGGCATAGGCTCCTGCGGGCAGCGGCAAGGTCGACGAGGCACAGCCTGAGCTTGGATTTGGCAAAAGGGCCATCGCCGCCGTTTGCCAGTCTTCAGTCGCCGTTGGGGTCCAGCTGTAGTCATAGCCGGTGCCGGGCTGAGGTGGACTGTCACCCGTGATGGGAATGCCGGCATCGACACACCCCCCAAATCCACCAGGCCAGCCTTGGAGCATCATGCTGCTGCCATTGGGGCACTCGAGCTCGATGGCCAAGTCCAAGATGAAGGAGTGTTCAAGATTGACCACAACGCCACCGATGTCTTCCACTCCTCCAACGCTTTGTCCGAGGGGAAAACCGCTAAAGGTGATCTCGGAAGAAAAAGACTGCCCCACCGAATCGGGAATCACAACCCCAGCACCAAAGGAGGCCACGGGTTGACTTTCTACCGCTTGCGTGGTGACGCCCTCTGGGCCGAGGGTCAATACCGCCGTGCCCCCTGCACACACCAGCGGACCGACGGCTGGAACGTCAATGCCAATGGGGGCCGCCACGTGAACCGTCCAATCCAAACTGTTGACGCTGCTACAGCCGGTGCTGTCGGTCAGGACCAATTGCACGGGAAATACGCCTGGCTCAGTGTAAACATGCCCCACCACACCTCCATCATCGGACAAGGAGCCATCGCCAAAATCCCAAGCCCATGTGCCCTGTTCCAAACCAACAGCTGCCGTGCTTTCGGTGGCATCAAAAACGAGAGGCACACCGAGGCAGGCCTCTGCGGGAGAGGTTTGAGGCTGATCTTCGATGCTCACCGAAGCCGACACCACAGGCCGGTCACAAGGTGCGCTGCAATTCACCAAAGCAGCCCAATTGCTCGGCCCTGCTCCCGAAGGCACAAACCGCCAGGTCATGCAGCCAGTGGGATTGATTGCGGTGTCTCCATTGCCGATGTCGCTGCCCAACAATGCCCCTCCCGCGAAAGCAAAAGAAGGCGGCCCCGAGGCTTCCTGCCCCAGCCAGAGAAACAGAGAATCCCCTGCCCCCAGTGAAAAGGTGCTGAATGAAAAAGTAAGCTCCCCTCCCGGGACTTCTGGACAGAAGGTGGTGGTCAGTTCAGCCGCCGAAGAGGCGTCGTGGAGGGCTCCACCATCGTCGAGGAAATAGAACCCACATGCCGTGACCTGCTCTTCCTCTCCGATGAGGTGCTGTTGGGAAAGCCCGAGCAGTGGCGCCCCCGCCACCATCGCCAAGCAAAAAGCCACGGCCAATCCGCGGCTGAACCGGGGAGTTGAGACAGAATATGGCGTGGACGGGCGCACACATTAATTTACGATTTATCTATGTAATTTACTAATTCATCGATTAAACCGTGCTTTTAGTACGCAAAAAGGCCCGCCGAAGCGGGCCTTTTTAGTACCGGAAATTCTCCGGGAAGTTAGAAGCGGTCGAGGTTCATCACCTTGTTCCAAGCGGCGACGAAGTCCCCCACAAAGCGGGCCTCACCGTCTCCTGATCCATAGACCTCCGCCAAAGCGCGCAGCTCGGTGTTGGAACCAAAAATCAAATCCACACGGGTACCCACCCACTTGGTTTCTCCTGTAGAACGGTCCTTACCGACGAAGGCGTGTTCTCCGCTGTCCAAGGCCGTCCATTCGGTTTCGAGGTCGAGCAGGTTCACGAAGTAATCGTTGGTCAAAGCACCAACACGGTCAGTAAAGACGCCGTGCTTAGAGCCATCCCAGTTTGCACCCATGGCGCGCATGCCGCCCACCAAGGCCGTCATCTCAGGAGCGTTCAGCGTCATGAGTTGTGCCTTGTCAACGAGGATTTCTTCCACTGTGACGTTGGTGCGCGAACCGTTGTAGTAGTTGCGGAAACCATCGGCCTGCGGCTCCAAAACTGCGAAGCTCTCGACATCGGTCATCTCTGCGGTGGCATCGCCACGTCCTGGCGCAAAGGGAACGCTGACGTTGTGACCCGCCGCTTGAGCAGCCGCTTCCACAGCAGCACAGCCACCGAGCACGATCATGTCGGCCATGGACACCTGCTTGCCTCCAGTGGCAGCCGCATTGAATGCGTTGCGTACTTCGGTCAAGGCGTCGATCACTTTGGCCAATTGAACAGGGTTGTTGGACTCCCAGTATTTCTGAGGAGCCAAGCAGATGCGCGCACCATTGGCACCACCGCGCTTGTCGCTTCCGCGGTAAGTCGAAGCCGAAGCCCAAGCCACTGAAGCCAGTTCTGCAACAGAACAACCGGTGGCCATGATGTCCGCCTTGAGCTTGTCTGCATCTGCTCCATCGATGAGGGCGTGCTCCACCGCTGGAATCGGATCCTGCCAGATCAACACCTCTGATGGCACATCTGCCCCGAGGTAGCGCTCACGTGGCCCCATATCACGGTGGGTCAACTTGTACCATGCGCGTGCAAAGGCATCGGCGAACTGATCAGGGTTCTCGTAAAATCTGCGGGAGATCTTCTCGTAAGCGGGGTCTACGCGCATGCTAAGGTCTGTTGTCAGCATCGTCGGCTGGTGGCGCTTTTGCCCATCGTGCGCGTCTGGCACCAAATCGGCTGCTGCGCCGCCTTTGGGCACCCATTGCGTGGCGCCTGCGGGGCTCTTGCTCATCTCCCACTCAAACCCGAAGAGGTTTTCGAAGTAATTGTTGCTCCACTGGGTTGGCGTAGAGGTCCAAATGCCTTCGAGGCCGCTGGTGATGGTATCTGGACCAGCTCCTGTATTGAAGGTATTCTTCCAACCTGTGCCTTGCTCGGCAATGGTCGCTCCGGCAGGCTCAGCGCCGACATGCTCACCTGGATCGGCAGCACCGTGCGTCTTTCCGAAGGTGTGTCCACCGGCGATGAGCGCGACGGTTTCCTCGTCGTTCATGGCCATGCGGCCGAACGTCTCCCGGATGTCGCGGGCGGCGGCCATTGGATCAGGGTTCCCGTTTGGCCCCTCTGGATTCACGTAGATCAATCCCATCTGCACAGCGGCGAGGGGATTCTCTAACTCACGCTCTCCCTTGTAGCGCTTGTCAGCGAGCCACTCAGCTTCACTGCCCCAGTAGACGTCCTCTTCAGGCTCCCATACATCGGCACGTCCACCTGCAAAACCAAACGTTTCGAAGCCCATGCTTTCGAGGGCCACATTTCCGGTCAAAATCATGAGGTCGGCCCATGAAATCTTGTGACCGTACTTCTGCTTGATGGGCCACAACAGGCGGCGCGCCTTGTCGAGGTTGGTGTTGTCGGGCCAGCTGTTCAGCGGGGCAAAACGCAGCATACCCGCGCCCGCACCACCTCGGCCGTCACTGATGCGGTAAGTCCCCGCACTGTGCCAGGCCATGCGAATGAAAAACGGACCGTAATGTCCCCAGTCTGCAGGCCACCATTCCTTCGAATCGGTCATCAATTCGGTGAGGTCCTGCTTGACAGCAGCGAGGTCGAGGCTCTTGAACGCTTCAGCATAATCGAAATCCTCACCCATGGGGTTCGACATGTTGGAGTGCATCCGAAGGATGCTCAGGTTGAGTTGATTGGGCCACCAATCCGT
>CBFHUP010000063.1:0-12315 GCA_965659115.1 uncultured Flavobacteriales bacterium
CCCGACCTGCTGATTACAAATCAGCTGCTCTAGCCAACTGAGCTACACCGGCCTCTCTTTCAAAGAACAAGGGCAAAAAAAAGCCCTCCCCGATTTCGGGAGGGCAAATGTAGCGCAGAAAAACTTGCCTGCAATGGACAAATTCAATCTGATTACACGGATTTCATATTCGGGTTTAGGCCGCGCGGTTCCTGGCTTTTTCGAGTTGCTTACGCAAGGCCTCGGCCGCATCTGAAGTGGCCTCTTCGAAAGAAGTTGCCTTGCGGCTGCTAAACACATCCGAGCCAGGCACATTGAGCTTCACCTCTACACACTTGTTTTCGCGCTCTTGGTCTTTTTCGAGACGCAGAAAAACATCCGCCGCGATAATACCGGGATGAAAGAGCGTGAGCTTGTTGAGTTTGTCTTGAATGAACTGGATCAAGGAACCATCGGCCTTGAAGTGAATGGACTGGACTTGTATCTGCATGTAAACCGCTTGAAGGTGAGACTTTAGAAAATGCCTCGCGTATCAAGTGGTGAACCTTTGTGCGCGTCCTTCATTCGGCTCGTCGTGACGTGGGTGTAATGCTGGGTAGCATTTAAACTGCTGTGCCCGAGCAACTCCTTTACCGCGTTGATGTCCGCACCGCGATTCAAAAGATGCGTTGCGAACGAATGCCTGATGACGTGCGCACTACACTTGCTAAGCGAGCTCGCTTCTGTAATGTAGTGATTTACTCGGCGGTAAACAAACGCGGGATACAGCTCTCTTCCTCCATCCGTTACAAGCAACCGTTCGCTGTCACCGGGCCTCGAGCGCATGTACTGCTCTGCCTGGTCAATGGTTTCATTGGAGATGGGAATGTAGCGGTCTTTCCCGCCTTTTCCCGAAACCTTGATGTTTTTGCGGCTCACATTGACGTCTGCATGCCGCAGCGTGATCAGCTCGTCTTGGCGCACCCCTGTCTCATATAACAAGGTCATCATGAGACGGTCGCGCAATCCAGACCAGCTGTCGGGGAAGACTGAGCCATCCAGCAAGGAGACCATGCTCCGCTCTGGAACGACCTCTCTTACGCGCTTCTCTAGTTTGGGGAGAGAGACACCGTTACTGGGGTCTCTGTCGGTGTAGGACATCCTACGGGCGAACCTATTGAAGGTCCTGAAGGCACTCACTTTTCTATGAATGGTCCGCGGGCTGCGGCCTTCTTTCATCATGTTCACAATCCAAGCCCTCACCCATTCTCCATCGATTCCTATCAAAGAGTCGTGCTCATACTGGTCGGCGAGAAACCGCTGGAACTGATTGAGATCAGAACGGTAACAACGAAGGGTATGGACACTGCCCCTTTTCTCCTTTTCGAGAAAGTGCAGGAAAGCCGATAATGGCGTTTGGGCAGTGGATGAACTTGACATTTTGGTTTGGTCAGGGCGAATATTACCCTACCAACCCAATACTCCAAATTATCAGCCCATCAATGCCTTCTTGTTTTTGTAAACGGCCTTCTTCATCGCTTCACGACGAACCGTTTTCGGCTTTACGTATTCTTTACGAGCCCGGAGCATACGCCCGGTTTTCGTGCGATCGAACTTTTTCTTGAAACGCTTGAGCGCCCGTTCGATGTTTTCTCCCTCCTTGACCGGAATGATGAGCATGGCTAAAAATTGGGTCGCGAAGATAGCTGATTTTGCGTAAAACCAATGCGCGGGCACTACGAATCTGCAGAATGCGGGCCGTTTTTGACCAATCCCCTTGAGATCACGAGTTTCTGAATCTCCGATGTGCCCTCTCCTATGGTGCAAAGCTTGGAATCGCGGTAAAATTTCTCGACCGGAAAATCCTTGGTGTAGCCATACCCTCCAAACACTTGTACCGCATCAGTAGCGATCCTAACGCAAGCCTCTGACGCCATATACTTGGCCATGGCTCCAAATCGGGTGACATCTCCTCCGTGGGCTTTGGCGTGACACGCCTTGGCGATCAATCCCCTCGACGCCTCGAGATCCACCGCCATATCGGCCAACTTGAACCCTATGCCTTGAAAATGGGCAATGGGCTGACCGAACTGCTCCCGCTGCAGGGCATACTTGCGCGCGGCATCATAAGCACCGCGGCCAATGCCCAAAGACAAGGCCGCAATTGAAATGCGCCCGCCATCCAGAATCTTCATGGCCTGAATGAAACCGTCCCCTTCTTGGCCCAGCATATTGGCGGCAGGGATTCTGCAGTCTTCAAAAATCAACTCCGCAGTCTCACTGGAACGCATCCCCAGTTTATTCTCCTTCTTGCCGCCTTTGAAACCGGGCGTACCCCGTTCCACGACAAAAGCGGAAATCCCACGGCTGTCCAATGGTTCTCCAGTTCGGACCAACACGACCACCACTTCACCGCTGATGCCGTGGGTGATCCAATTCTTTGTGCCGTTCAGAATCCAATCATCTCCATCCCGGACAGCAGTGCAACGCATGCGCATGGCATCAGACCCTGTGCCCGCCTCTGTGAGGCCCCAAGCTCCGACATGTTCGCCCGCGGCGAGTTTGGGCAGGAAGTGCTGCTTTTGGTCTTCGTTTCCAAAGGTCAAAATGTGGTTCGTACACAGGCTATTGTGTGCGGCCATGCTGAGTCCAATGGAACCACACACCGCCGCGAGCTCTTCGATGGCGGCCACATATTCGGGGTAACCCAATCCTGTGCCTCCGTATTGCTCTGGAACCAACATTCCCATGAGCCCCAGCTCACCCATCTTGCTGAACAATTCTCGCGGGAAATGCTGCCGCTCGTCCCAATCGAGAATGTGCTGCTCCATCTCTTGTGCAGCGAAATCTCTCACCATACTTCTGATGGCGGAAATGGTGTCATTTTCCTGGAAGGTCATTGCGTCCGGGTTTTGCGCAAAGGTCGGCCAAAGAACCCATCAATCCTGCAGACAAGGGCAGAGATAATGTGACAACAAACCTGACTGTAACGAATCGAGCAATGGATGGGCCAACACTTGACTTGGAGTACCTCCTTGGTGGTGTCGCACATAGCGCTGCAGCACGCGGGCAGTTTTGGGCTGTACACCAGGCAAAGCCGTCCATTGGTCCAGGGTGAGGGTGTCTGCGCACCGGCGTTGAACGGCACCCGCATCGCAATACAGCAGCGGAGACAATGCCGTTGCCAGGCTGTCCCAACCGTCCAAGGCTTCGGTCAACTGCCCCATTTCTGCAAAGCCCCCCCAACGTCTTCGCGCTGACAATATGCGCCCGGCGACCCAAGGCCCAATGCCCTTTACAGACAATAGAGCCAAACTGTCCGCATCGTTGATGTTGAGTGGTGTGGCCTCATGGAGATGTGTCGCATTGCCGGCCAAGGCACTCGCCCCAAGGTGATGGCTGGAAGGAGACTTGGTGCCTCCAGCGCTGGTTGATCTGGCTTCACCAACTTCCTGCAGGACTCCACGGCCAGAAGGCTCCTCATCGAAAAGAAGCGCAGATGCGTGGTGGTCATACCACCCCTCAGGCAGCACCCGCATGCGGCGAAGGGTAAGTTCATCCCTGATGCCTCCTACCGCTTTGTTGTAGCGCACAGCAGCTCTGGCCTGTTTGGGACTCAACCCCCAATACGTCCAACCTGCAGAATCCAAGTCCGCCACCCGAATGGCCCCTTCTGCCGGTCGAAACCTCCGCTCAGATTGGGACCGTCGGGGTCCGCGAACATCACCGGCGGTGAAACCAGGCTCCCTTGGCCCCGGCATGCTCTCCAAGGCCGCCAGCACGTCGGCCACCGCCAGGGGCTCCAACTCCAAGGGATGCAAGGCACGCCATCCTTCGACACTGAGACAGGCCAATACAGCGAGTCCACACCACAAGGTGCCGACGCGCTCACTCCGCAAAACGTGAATGCCCACAGGGCAGGCTGTCAGTCGTAACGCTTGATTTCGCCTGACTTGACCCGACTGAGGTAGTCACCGAGGTCGGCCTTGACCTCTCCAGCGAGGAAGTACAGTCCCAAAACATTGGGGAAGCACATCGCGAAAATCATGGCGTCACCGAAGTCAAATACACTGCTGGCACTGATGGCACTTCCGACCACCACAAAAACACAGAAGACCGCTTTGTAGCTCAAGTCCGCTGCTTTGGTTTCGCCGAAGAGGTAGGTCCAAGCCTTGAGCCCGTAATAACTCCATGAAATCATGGTGGACAAGGCGAACAGAATCACCGCCAGAGACAACACCGCAGGGAACCAAGAAATGCTCTGCTCAAACGCACTTGACGTCAGGCCGATGGCATTCAGCGAACCGTTCTGGGCGTTGTCGAGCATCGTCGCTGCATCGAATTGACCATAGTCGGTGATCACAATCACCAAAGCCGTCATGGTGCAGATCACCACGGTATCGATGAACGGCTCCAACAAGGCAACAATGCCTTCACTGACAGGCTCATCCGTCTTGGCTGCACTGTGCGCGATGGAGGCCGAACCAATGCCCGCCTCATTGGAGAAGGCCGCACGGCGAATGCCTTGGATGAGCACTCCCACCAAACCTCCGTACATGGCCTCGGTGTCAAATGCTCCTGAGAGGATGCGGCCGAATGCTGTGGGGACTGCTCCGAGGTTGGTCACAATAACCCACAGGGCACCCAAGATGTAAATGCCCACCATAAACGGCACGATTTTATCCGTCACCTTGGCAATGGACTTGATGCCTCCGAGGATGACAATGCCCACGATGACGGCCATCACAACACCGAAAATCCACCCCTGCCCATAGAACATGCTCGACTCACCGCCGGTCACGGCGATCAACTGCTGGGTCGCTTGGTTGATTTGGACCATGTTGCCACCGCCAAATGAACCGCCAATACAGGCCACTGCAAACAGGGCTGCAAGGACTTTACCGAGACCGCCCATGTTCTTTTTGGCGAGACCGTCCCGCAGGTAATACATGGGACCTCCCGAAACAGAGCCATCAGGGTTTTGTCTGCGGTACTTGAGTCCGAGTGTGCACTCTACAAACTTGCTGCTCATGCCGAACAAGCCTGCGATGATCATCCAAAACGTAGCGCCTGGACCTCCGAGAGAAACGGCCACCGCTACACCTGCGATGTTGCCCACTCCTACGGTGCCACTGAGGGCTGCAGTCAATGCTTGAAAATGCGAAACCTCACCCTGGTGGTTGGGGTCGTCGTACTTGCCTTGCACCACCTCCAGCGCGTGCTTAAAAGCCCGAATGTTGATGAACCTGAAATAGACCGTAAAGAAGAGGGCGCCGACAAAAAGCCAAATGAGAACAAATGGCACAGTGAATCCCGCGATGTCTACCGTCCAAAAAATGACCGACGTGATGGCGTCGGTGATAGGCCCCATGACCTCGTTGATGGCATCGTCAACTGAAGCTGCAGATGCTGTAAAAGGGAACAAAAAGGGGGCGCACAGCGCGAGGCTGGCGGCAATAAGGCGTTTCATGAAATCGTGGGTTCGATGGGGCGCAATATAGGACCCGCAACATGCTCCCGACCGGGGGAATCACTCTGGAGTTTGTAAACCAAACAATCTATTGAGCAATCGCAACTGCTGATCGGTTCCGAGCACGAACAATTTGCAAGCGTTGTCTAGTTTGGTATCAGGTCCAGGATTGATGATGAATTCCCCTGCTGAGGTTTTCACTCCAATCACATTCACTCCAATCCTGTTCCGGGCGTCGACTTCTCCCAAGGTCGGGAGTCGGAATGATTCGGGGAGGTCTTTGACGTCCACCTCTTCGAGGTTGATGGCATCCTCGCCTTGGATCCGAATGTGGTCGATGAAGTCCATCACATCTGGGTTTGCCACCAACGAAGCCATGTGCGCTCCTCCTACCGTATCTGGCATGATCACATTGTCCGCTCCCGCGCGCCGCAATTTGGCTTGAGAGCCGGCTTGTGATGCCCTGCTGATGATGACCGCCTTGGGGTTGTGTTCGCGCACTGAGAGTACCGTGTACAGGTTGTCAGCATCGCTCGGCAATGTGCAGATGACGGCCCTCGCCCGGTCTACACCTGCGGCGATGAGGCGGTCGTCACGCGTGGCATCGCCCGCAATCACAAGTGGCGTCAAGTCATCGCGTAAATGGCCGACCAGCTCTTCGTCTTTTTCGACGATCACCGCCGTGTATCCTTTTGAAATCAAGTCGGCATATGCCTTCTCGCCCACACGGCCATAACCGCAGACGATCACATGTTCATTGAGGTTGTCGATGGTGCGTTCCAATTTCCTGGCTTTAAAAAGGTCCCGGTATTCCCCCGCTACGAAGTACGTGGTGATCGCGGAAATGGTGTAAGCGAATGTACCAATCGAGAAAGTGATGAGCAGTGAAGTAAACACCATCCCCCTCGGGCTCAGTTCGTGTACTTCACGGAACCCGACGGTGCTGACCGTGATCATGGTCATGTAGAAGGCCTCGATGAAGGTGTAATCCTCCAAGACCATAAAACCTACGCTCCCGACCACAATGACCGCAAAGACCACAACAAGCGAAAGCGCAATGCGGGTAAAGGACTTGAAGCGGTAATACACGACGGGAAATTAACTGTTGGAAGCCAAAGCCAATGCCATGGTCTGTTGAATGCGTTGCGCTTCTCTGTTTGCAGCCTCGGCAAAATCTTCTCCTTTGGAAGCATAGAGCAAACTGCGCCCCACATTGACCAGCAATCCTCCCGCCAATTCACTGGCCCACCCCGCCTCACATACGGCCTCCAATGAACCGCCTTGAGCACCTACACCGGGCACCAAGAGGAACCGGTCTGGAGCCGCTGCGCGGCATTGGGCCAGCCATTCCGGACGCGTAGCACCCACGACATACATCAGGCGTTCTGCTCCAGCATAGGTGCGGCTCACTTCAAACACCCGACGCCACAAAGGCGCCCCGTGGTCTGAGCCGTGAAATTCAAAGTCTTCGGCACCGGGGTTGGAAGTGGCCGCCAACAAGATGGCCCATTTGCCTTCGAATGCCAGAAAGGGCTCCACACTGTCCCGGCCCATGTAAGGAGCAACGGTCACCGCATCTGCGCCCCACTGATCAAAAGCCGCCTGTGCATAGCGGGTAGCGGTATTTCCGATGTCGCCACGCTTGGCATCGGCAATGCGCAGGCACCCTTCGGGGATGGCAGCGAGGGTCTCGCTCAACACCCTCCAACCGTCGGGGCCCATGGCCTCATAGAAGGCCACATTGGGCTTGTACGCCACTGCGAGGTCCGATGTGGCCTCAATGATGGCCTTGTTAAAGCGCAACACTGCTTCGGGCCCTGAGCCCAAATGACGGGGCATCCTCGCCGGATCGGGATCGAGGCCTACACACAGAAATGACGACTTTCTTCGAATCGCATCGACAAGTTGTTGAACATCCATGGGCGGCGAAGATATCGCGCAAGGACTCGGCTCAGCCGTCGACAGAAAGCCCCGCTTGTTTGAGGCGCTCTGTGCGTTCCACATTGCGCAGGGCCTGAACGATATCGCCCAACTCTCCGCCCAAAACGCGTTCCAGTGTATGAACCGTCAGTCCAATGCGGTGATCTGTGACCCGTCCCTGCGGGTAATTGTAGGTCCGGATTTTGCCGGAACGGTCTCCCGTTCCCACCTGAGACTTTCGTTCGGCGGCTTCTACTGCGCGCCGCTCCCGGTCTGCCGCCTCCCACAACCGGGTGCGAAGTACGGTCAGCGCCTGCTCATAATTCTGGTGCTGTGAGCGTCCATCTTGACACTCGACCACCACCCCCGTTGGCAGGTGGGTCAAGCGCACCGCGCTTTCGGTTTTGTTGACATGCTGGCCTCCGGCACCACTGGCCCGAAAGGTGTCTTTGCGCACGTCTTTGGTATTGAGCTCGAAGTCTACCGCATCGGCCTCAGGCAATATGGCCACCGTTGCAGCACTCGTGTGAATGCGACCTTGGGATTCTGTAGCCGGAACCCGCTGCACGCGGTGTGTGCCGCTCTCATACTTGAGGTGTCCAAAAACCGCCTGGCCCGAAACCCGTGCGACAATCTCTTTGAAGCCCCCGGCCGTTCCCGGGTGGGAACCGATCAGCTCCATTTTCCAACCGTGCCCCTCTGCAAAGCGCTGGTACATCCGAAATACATCCCCTGCCCACAATGCCGCCTCGTCACCCCCGGTACCCGCGCGCACTTCAATCACGCAGTCTCTTCCATCGCTCGGATCGTCAGGCACCAAGGCTTCTTGCAATTGTCTTCTCAACTGCTGAAGCGACTGGGTAAGTTGGGAGGCCTCCTCGTTGGCCATTTCACGCAGTTCGAGGTCTTCACTGTTTTGGTCGGCCTTGGCCTCTTCAAGCGCCGCAGCCCACTGCTTGTATTGCCGGACCTGCTCTACAATGGGCTCGAGCTGCTTAAAATCCCGAATGGCAGATCGATAGGCATCTGCATCGGCGATCACAGAAGGATCAATGACCTTGAGGGAAAGCTCGCGGTATCGGTCCTCTAAGGCCAACAACTGCTCGAGCAGCCCTTCCATTTTAGCGGTATGTCTCGGTTGATTCTGTCCCTGAGATGGTCAACCGAGGGCCATCGCTGGCGCGGTTCTCGACGCGCCCTACAATGCGGGCATCCACTCCGTGACGTGCTGCGATGTCCAACACCACCTGAGCGTGCTCAGGCGTGGTGTAGACTTCCATGCGGTGCCCCATGTTGTATACCTGATACATCTCTCGCCACGAGGTTCCGCTGTGCTTTTGAATCAAACCAAACAAGGCAGGGGTTGGGAACAGGTTGTCCTTTACCACGTGGAGGTTCTCAGAAGCGAAGTGCAACACCTTGGTTTGTCCACCTCCGCTGCAGTGCACGAGTCCATGCAGGGGGGCGCGGCCTTCCTTGAACAGGTCGACCATCACAGGAGCATAGGTTCTAGTGGGCGACAACACCAGCTTTCCTGCGTCGACCGGAACACCCTCCACCGAATCTGTCACGTCAAAGGGCCCGGTATAAACGAGATCATCGGGCAGGCCGGGGTCGAAGCACTCGGGATACTTTTCGCGCCAGCCTGGACCGAACAGGTCATGACGGGCACTGGTCAGGCCATTGCTGCCTGTGCCTCCATTCCACGTGTCTTCGTAGTTGGCCTGGCCATGGCTGGCGAGTCCAACAATCACGTCTCCCTCTTGAATCCGGGCATTGTCGATGACCTCATCGCGCCGCATGCGGCACACCACTGTGGAATCCACAATGACCGTGCGCACCAAGTCGCCCACATCGGCGGTTTCTCCTCCTGTGCCGCGAACGTCCAATCCCCAACCGCGCCATTCCTCCATCAATGCCTCCGTCCCTTGAATGAGGGTCGACACCACGTCTCCTGGCACAAGCCGCTTGTTGCGCCCGATGGTAGAACTCACCATAATGGGCCCAGTGGCCCCCACGCAAAGGAGGTCGTCAATGTTCATCACGAGGGCGTCTTGTGCGATGCCCTTCCAAACAGAGAGGTCTCCGGTTTCCTTCCAATAAATCCAAGCCAAAGCGCTCTTGGTGCCCGCGCCATCGGCGTGCATCACCAAACAATGCTCATCACTGCCGGTCAGGGCATCGGGCACCACCTTGCAGAAGGCTTTGGGGAACAACCCCTTGTCCAACCCCGCTATGGCTGCGTGCACCTCCTCTTTTCCAGAGGACACCCCACGCTTGGCATACCGCCCTTGCACGGATCCTTCCAATGTGGTTTCCGTCACTCCGGTACGAAGTCGAAGCTGGTGATCCGGAACACCGTGCGGCGGTTCATCTGGTGCGCAGCTTCGCGCTCCTCCTCCGTGGCAAGTGCTGCAATGTCAGCGTCGCTGATCAAAGGCATCTTCTCTCCGCGGCCGATGGGCTGCAAACGCTGGCGATCAATGCCGCGTTCCACGAGGTAGTTCACGCAGGTTTCGGCACGGCGCTGGCTCAACTCATCGTTGGCCTTGTCTCCGCCACGAGTGTCGGTGTGGGCTTCCAGAGAAATCACGAACGTAGGGTTGCGGTCGAGCAAATCCACGAGGTAATCGAGTGAGTCCTTGGAATTGACATCGGTGTTGACCACCAAGTCTGCCTTGGCAAATTCGTACTGCACCAATGGCATGGGGTAATCCTCATTGGTCACCACCTCGCGGAGCAGGTACTCTTTGATGAAGTTGGTGGACTTGGACAGCCCCACGGTGCTGAACTGGTCTCCCGCACTGATGTAACCTTCCTTGGAAATGTCCACCGAGTAAGTGCTCTCTGCGCCAATGCTCCAGTCTCCTTCTTCTGCCCCCCCCTCTGAATCGGTGTTGGCAGAGACGCTTTCACCTTCGCTTCCGGTGACCGTTACAGATGCGCCATCGATGGGCATACCCGTGTCGTAATCGTAGACATAGGCAACGTAGTCGAACTCAAGCGGCGGCATGGCAAACGAGAAAATGTCGTCCTTGCCCTTGCTCTCAGGACGGTCAGAAGACAGGTAACCCTTCTCCTCCTTTGGATGATATACCAGAGCAAAATCGTCGCTGGCCGTGTTGATGGGATATTCCATGAACTCGGGAGCTTCGAACGTCATGCCTTCACCTTTCCAAACCGCTTTCAGGATGTCCAGGCCGCCCATGCCACCAATGCGATCAGAAGCGAAGTACAGGTCGCCGTTTTTGCGGATGTGCGGGAAGTATTCGTCTGAGGACGAGTTGATGCCCGCTCCCATGTTCTCTGCTGCCCCCCACTCTTCTGAGGACTCATTGAACTTCATGTACCAGAGGTCACGGCCACCTTGTCCGCCGGGCATGTCACTCACAAATACGAGGTACATGTCGTCGGGGCTCATGGTGGGCTGACCCACTTGTGAACTGTCGTCTGTTGCGCGGTCTACCACCGCCATTTCCTCTGGCGCTCCCCACTTGGAACCCGTCCGCTGAGACACATAAATGTCACACGGATAGTTGTTGTCCTTTTCTATGAGACAACGCGTGAAGTACAGGGTCTTGAACTTGGAGTCGAGGGTGACGCCTCCTTCGTTGCTGGGGCTGTTGATGGTATTGCCCAGCGGCTCTGGAATGCTCCACTTGCCCTTGCGGTCAACTTCGGCCATGAACAGGTCCATGTAGCTCTCGCCAGTGATGGGGTCCTCACCGCTTCCCGCAGCACTGCTTCGGCTGGATGCAAAAATCACTTCTTCTCCTCGCTTGTCTGCAAAAGCCATCGCAAAGTCAAAGCTGGGAGAGTTGACCATCACGAGGGGCTCTACAACAAAGCGGCTGTCGTTGACAATGAGGCTCTCTGCAGCGGCATTGCATGACTCGATCATGGTGTTGGCCATGGCAGCGTCTCCACCTGCAGACTTGTACTTTTCGAATTGCTCGATGGCGTCATCGAACTCTCCTTGGCCCATGAAAGCCATCCCGTAATGCTTGAAAACATCGGGATTGTCGTCGGCCCACTTGAGGTCGATGGCGCGCTTGTACCACTCTTCCGAAGCAGGCAATGCACGTCCCAGTCGGTAGCACTCACCAATGCGGTAACACACGCGGCCCTTTTCTTCGAGGTCCCCTTTCAACTTGGCATATGATGCCTGGTAATCTTTGGCGGCTTCGAAGTAACCGCCGCGATCGAAGGCCGCATCGGCATCGGCAGTGATGTCATTTTGAGCGACGCTTTGCAAGGCAAAGAGTGCGAAAATGGTAGCGAGCGCGGGGCGCAGGGCATATGTATGCCCGGAGAGCAGGTTCAGCATTCCCAAATAGGTTTACGGGCGAATGTAAGAAGGCCCCGGAACTTCGCGAGAACGAATCCGAGGCCTTCTCAAGAAAACTTGTTGAATCAGCGTGTAAAGAGCAGTTCGCGCAGCTTTGGGAAAGGCCAACGGCTGTCTTCGGTCAACTTCTCCAATTGGTCGACTTGAATCCGTACCTCGTCCATCAAAGGCCTGACAATGCTGGCATAGCTTTTGGCTTTCTCGTGCAGATCATCGGTGCGATTGATCTTGGACCGCTCCTTGCGCAACGACTCCACGGCCACATATGTTGCGGACAATCCTGCGGACAACTCTTCGAGGATGCCCCGCTGGGCGCGGGTCATGTTTTCGGCCTCCGAATCGCCATAGACATCCATAAAGCCTTGGATGTTCGCCAAAAGGTCTCCTTGGTAGTCCATAACGGCAGGCAGCACTTGGTTGGTGACCATGTCCCCCAATACACGGGCCTCGATCTGCAGCTTCATGACATAATTCTCGAGCTCCACGTCTGTTCGCGCTGCGACTTCTTCTGGAGACAAAACCCCCATTGAATCAAATAACGCCACCACCTCCTTGCGGTCCCATACAGACAGCGCGCTTGGCGTATCGAGCAAGTTGGACAGACCGCGCTTGGTCGCCT
>CBFHUP010000064.1:0-12106 GCA_965659115.1 uncultured Flavobacteriales bacterium
CGCCACCTTCGGCATTGTCATAGGAGGACCTGCAGCTTTGTTGCTGGTCGGCCAAATCCGGCCTGATGTGTTCGGAGGAGATGCACCAGACGCCCTCTGGCGCGGGCTGTCTACGATTGCCGGAAGTTGGATTGGTGGCGGTGCCAACCAAACTGCGCTCAAGGAGATTGCGCAAGCCCAAGACGACCAATTCAGCGTCATGATCATCGTGGATGTCTTTGTCGCCAATCTTTGGATGCCCTTCCTGCTTATTGGCGCAGGCATGAGTGCTGTAATCGACAAAAAGCTCAAGGCCGATGCATCGGCTGTTGACGAGCTCAAGGCCAAGGTAGAGGCCTACCAAAGCAGCATCGCCAGAATCCCCACCTTTAATGATTTCATGGTCCTTCTCGGGGTCATTTTTGCGATGGTTGGTGTCGCTCACTTCATGGGGGGCGCCATCAGCGATGGCATGAGCACCTGGTACTCTTCCGCATTGGTTGAAAATCCCGATTCTCCTGCGCGCTTTTTGAGCTCCCTGAAGAGTCCTTTTTTCTGGTTGGTATTCCTGTCTACGGTATTCGGTGTAGCCTTGAGCTTCACCCCCATGCGCACCTACGAAGGTGCAGGAGCCAGCAAATTAGCGAGTGTCTTTTTGTACGTTTTGGTGGCCACCATTGGCGCCAAAATGGACATTGGCGAACTCGTGGCGTCTTGGAACCAATACTGGCCCGTTTTGGTCATCGGCCTGTTGTGGATGCTGGTCCACGTTTCCATCCTTCTTTTGGTGGCAAAACTGATTCGTGCCCCATTCTTTTTTGTGGCCGTTGGCAGTCAAGCCAATGTTGGCGGTGCCGCCAGTGCGCCCATTGTCGCCAGCGCCTTTAGCCCTGCCCTTGCACCGGTTGGCGTTCTGTTGGCCGTTTTGGGCTATGCCGTGGGCACCGTGGGCGCCGTGGTCTGTATGGAACTTATGCGTTATCTGAGTGCCGTTGGATAACGTAAATCGTTCTCCGGCGATCGAGCTTGTCCTTGGTGCGCAATATGAGCGCCTGTTGAAACCACAGCTCATACTCCAGATTCACCTTTCGAATGGCTTGCGCTCTCCGGGCACGTTTGGTTTCTTCGGAGAGATCTTCAGTAAGCGCCAGAATGACATTGAGTTCCGCAGTGTCTAAACTCGATGCTTCCAAGTCCAAAAACTGCTGCGTCAATGCAGACATGCGAGGGGGATCCTGCGCAGGGGCACTGTCCTGCTGAACCGGCTCCAACATGACCTGCTGGTTTGATTCTTCGAGGGCCTGAGTTCGCCTCCTCTTGCCCACAAAATAACCTGTAGCGCCAAAGGCTATGGCCAATATCAGAGCAGCCCACATTTTCGATGGCCCGTCCCCAATGTTCGACTGAGTTGAACCCTCGAAATTCACCGGCGTAAAAAGAGGCATTGCTTGACCCTTCGACTCCTCAAAAGCCTTGTGGATGTCCCAAGAACGTTCTTGTAAAACCCTCCCATCCTTGGACGTGTACCTCATGCTCAACACGCCATTCTTAGTGGTCTCGTGCCGATAGCCAGAAAAAGAGCGCCACGTTTTATTTGGCCCCTCCAACATGCCATCATTGAGGGCATTTGTGAACACACAGGTCAAATCGTTCTTGCGCAACACCCAAGTCTTGTGTTTTCCGACTAAAATGAAATAATCCTTCAAATCAAAGGACCTTAATTTCGTGTATTCGAAGTGGTTGGCAAACGAAGGATTGATTTGACCCTCTAATTTCCAGGCCATCTCTTTTCCCAGCATCAGGCTGTAAACCCCCAATGCTAAAGACCCCTCGGCCGTCTCCAATGCACTGTTGTCTATCGCAATGAGCCTGCTGTTCTCACCATCCCAAAAACTAAATTTCGCAGAAATGAATTGCGGTGGATTCTGCACTGATAGTAATTCCCACTCTCCGGTTGTCCGCACAAACTCGATGAGTTGAGCATGGTAATTCCAGTAACCCCATCCACCTGCAGCATAGCAGCGATTGTTCCAAAAAAAATGCTTGGCCCCGTTGTTGAAACCCAGGTTGTGGCTCTTGCTCAAATTCTGTCCCAATGAGTCTATCATCACCCTGAGATCAGGAGAGCGGTAGTACATGGCACCTTGACTCCCCGGAACCATAGCCAATCTGCCTTCTTCGAATGTCACATAGCTCCAATAAGCTTGTGGATCCTCCTTGACCAGCTCCCAGCCCTTCTGAACCGATTCTAATGCGAACCAATCCTCAGGCTGCATTCTCATCCACGGGTTTTGCGCAGAAGTAGCAAGGGTGCACAATGCAAGAATGAATGTGATGGAGCCTCTCCTCATAGAACGAATCAAAATAAAAACAGGCATCCGTGCAAACACATTTTCATCTACTGTGTTTCCACATAAAACACCTTTCACAGCTCATGACCGATAACGCACTTTTTTTCTGACTGGCCTGTCAGCCCTATTCGTTCTCATTTTTCCGTTATCACACATAATGCGCGTATCGCATCATCCCATCTATAGACTTCCACTGCCTCTTGCTCATCGATTTCCGATGGCCAAGTACGAATTGCTTGCAGGTCAACTGAGAATAGAAGGAATTGTGGACGATCAACAATGGTTTGAACCCACCCCCATTCACCTCGATGCCATTCTAAATTCACACAGCCCTTCTTATGTCGAGACACTCGAACGTGGAGCATGGAGCGCAGCAGAGGAGCGCAGATCTGGATTCCCCTGGTCTGCAGATCTTATTCGGCGTGAGAAGATCATCATGGAGGGCACAAGGCAATGCGCACATTGGGCCGCACAGGGCGAAGTGGCGCTGAACATTGCCGGTGGCACCCACCACGCATGCAGAAGCCATGCAGAAGGTTTCTGCCTCCTGAATGACCTGACCATCGCTGCATATGATCTTATCTCAGCAGGATTAGAACGGATTTTGATCGTTGATCTAGATGTTCACCATGGCAATGGAACGGCAGACATTGTCGGAGACGACCCTCGCATTTTTACGTTTAGCATGCATGGGGCCAAGAACTACCCCATGAAGAAGCCCCCGAGTACACTCGACATTGCACTTCCTGATGGCACTGAGGATGCAGACTATTTAAGCCGATTGGAAAGTGCTTTGACCTCCATTCTCTCCACATTCAAACCCCAAGTTGCACTTTATCAATGTGGTGTGGATGTCCTTAAATCCGACAAGCTCGGAAGGCTGTCTTTATCCGTTCAAGGGTGTGCACAGAGGGACCAATTGGTCCTCTCAGCCTGCAAACAATCCGACATTGGCGTGGCCTGCGCCATGGGAGGAGGATATTCCAAGGACATCAATACCATTGTGCAAGCCCATGTGAATACGTTTAGGATTGCCCGTGACGTCTGGACTTGAAGTCTTCCTCCATTAAAACAGGTGGCCTGTAATTTCCTTTTTGGCCCGCAAGTAGTCGGCATTGTCTGCGGTTTCAGTTCCGCGCAAGGGAATGCGCTCTGCTACATCGACGCCAGCCTTACGAAGCGCCTGCTCTTTCTCGGGGTTGTTGGTCAATAAACGCACCGATTTGACCTTGTAGTGGGTCAGAATCTCGACAGCATCGGAGTATTGGCGCTCATCTTCGCCATGTCCCATGGCAGCGTTGGCTTCATAGGTATTCAACCCCTCGTCCTGAAGGTTATAGGCCTTGAGCTTCTCGACCAGCCCGATGCCCCTGCCCTCTTGACGCAAATAGATGAGCATGCCGCCATGTTGTTTAAAATGCTTGAGCGCATTGTGCAGTTGCTCACCACAGTCGCAGCGTTGGCTTGCAAACACATCGCCTGTCATGCATTCGCTGTGAACGCGCACAGACAGTGGGGATTCCGTTGAAAGGGTGCCTTCTACCCCTCTGTGCAACACCACGTGGGGAAACCGATCGCCTTCCATACCAAAAGCGCTGATCGAATAAGTCCCCCATGGGCTAGGGAGTCGACTGGTGACCAACAACTTCATGGTGCAAAATTACATCACGCAGATGCGCCGTCCTCGATTCCATTCGAAGAATGGCAAAACGAAAAAGGGCCGCCCCAATGGGCAGCCCTTTCTCTTTAAAGAAGTTGATTACTTACTCGGCGCAAGTCTGTCCGAAGGCTCCAAGGATGACCAAGAGGTCACCAACAGCTGTTGAGCCGTCGCCATCGATGTCTGTTGGGCAATCGCTTGCACCTGAGAAGACACAAGACCCGTCTTCCGAAGAAGCCGCAGCATTGTAGTTGTCTGCGTCAGGGTATGTACAACCGAATACCAATGGAGTGACGCATGAACCGTCATCCTCTCCTGCGAAAGGACTGAATTCAGCACTCAATGGATCGGTACATCCGGTACATGCCTCGCAGCTTCCGAAGCATACCACATCGATCATCAGGTTTGAACCTGCTACGGTGAACTGGCGGTTCAAGCCACCTTGACCGTTGTCTACTCCACACTCAGCCTGGACGGATTCTTGACCCTCCCAAACGTTGCCGTTGATGTAGATGTACTGATATGAACCGTTGGTCAACTGCAAGGTGTACTCGTATAGGTCGAGTCCTGGGGTAGACATTGGCGTTGTGCCAGGATCCCATCCTTGGAATGCACCAGCGACATGCACTCCAGCTGCTGAAACCTCAGAGGTGGACATGTCCAATCGAAGGGTCACTTCATAGGAACATGAACCGTCGTCTGCGATTGCTGTGTCGTCGTAGTTCAACGCACCAGAATCCGTGCAGCCTGTAGCCACGTCACATGCATAGCATGAGTTCCAGCACACCTCGTCTAGAGTGGCAGCACCCGTGACATCCACAGTGCGGTTGGTGAAACCATCGATGGTGCTGGTGCAGGAAGTGCCCTCCACAAACGTCTCTTGATCTGACCACCCGTCCACAGTGAACTTGTATTCAATGGTGCCCACAGCAAGGTTCACCGTTACCTCGTACACATTGTCGGAATTGTCATCGGTCATCTCAATACAACCGCCACACCATCCGGCGAAGTTGCCGTTCAAATTGACAACGCCATAAGAGCCCGCATACTCATTCATATCCACCACGAAAGTGACAGGATACTCACAAGATCCATCGTCAGCGTTGGCCAACTCTGAGTAGTTTACAGCGGTTTGGTCGGTACAACCGTTGATTTCACCTGACCCTTCACAATCGGAGCAGCTGTTCCAGCATACAACGTCTTGAGCCTGGTTTCCGAACAACTGCAGGACACGGTTGGTGAAGCCAAAGTTCTCTGTGACACAGGCACCAATGCCCGCGAGGTTCTCTTCAGCACTCCAAGCGTTGACCGTGAACTTGTACTCATAGAAGTCCGTTGCCAACTGAATCGTGCCGGTGTAGGTGCCGTCGTTGTCTTCATCCAACAACGCATTGCAAGCTCCGCACCATCCGTTGAAGGTTCCGTTTACATACACTGAATCTGCGTCCGCCAAAGGATACTCGCTCATGTTGACGCTAAACGTCACATCATACAAGCAGGTTCCATCGTTGGCAGTAGCTGTATCATCATAATTGGCTGCAGCTGCATCGTTACAACCTGCGACATCCTCTGTTCCAATGCAGGCGAAACATGACCCCCAGCACACCGTGTCCAAATTGATGGGGTCAGAACCCGCTACATCCAGATCACGGTTGGTGAAACCACCTTCCTTCACCACACAAGGGCCTACAGGGTCGTCTCCAGGAGCAAGGTCCTCCTGATCGGACCAAGCGTCAACTTGGTACTTGTAGCGGTAATTCTCACCCTCCGGCAAGTTGATGGTGGTGCTCCAAATGCCATCTCCATCCTCATCGGTCAATTGGTTGCAATCTCCACAGAACTCATTCCAGCTTCCGGAGACATTGACAAATCCAAAAGAACTGCCGTAGTTGTTCATGTCGACGCTGAAGGTCACTGCCAAGCTGTCAGCGGGGTCTCCGCCGCCACCACCATTGACACAGGTACCACAGACGTCGAAGCACTGAACATCGAGAACGAGGTCAGCCTCTCCGAGAGCGAATCCACGGTTGCCATTGGCATCTCCTGGAACAAAATCACAAGCTGTGCCTCCGATGTTCTGCTCGTCGCCGCCCCAACCATTGATCATGTATTTGAACTCATAGCTACCAGGAACCAAATTGACCACACCGGTGTAGACATCATTGGTGCCATCATTTGTCAGAACGTTTTCGCATGGACCGCACCAGCCATCAAATGAACCGGTGACATAAATGGTCTCGTCACCGACCAAGCCAGCGTCTGCCATGTCCACTTGGAACGTAACAGCGTAAGTAGTGGCTGGAGCTTCGCAAGAACCGTCTGTCGAGCATTGACCAAAGCAAGTGCTCAGCGTCGTGTCCGAATTCACTGATGCCAAAAGGCGATCGCTGAAAGGTCCATCGGCACAAGGAAGACCCACCAAGTTCTCCTTTGCATTCCAATCGCCATTGTCGTTTGGACTGTTCAAGAAAATATAATTGCCAGAGTAACCTGCAGGAACAGCAACAGTGACTGTATAAATGCCGTCTTCATCAGCATCAGTCATGGGGTTGCCTTGGGCTCCGCCGAAGTAGTCACCACCACCGAGATACATGCCACCATCTCCAACTGTGATGTTGGCAGTGTTGACGTTGAAAGTCACGTCGTAGGTGTCGCCAGAAGGTGGGCCTGAACCCGTTCCGTCGTTCCAGAAGTAGATGTTGTCCAGGTAAACGTCCCAACCAGCTGCATTGGCAGAACCGTCTGCGTTGAAGGCTCCGTCAAACTTCATCTGGAAGACCTGCTCCCAGGTCATGCCTTCAAAGGCAGCCTTAGTCAAGTCTACACTGTTCCATGCTCCAGGTGTCAAAGGAACCTCGACGAGAAATTCACTTGCGCCTGTCCCACCACTAACGGGTGTGACCTTCAGCATGCGGTCGTTGTCTGCAGCAACCCACACGTCTACGTGAAGGTGTGTCATGCCAGACAAATCGGAGGAAGCCACTTCCGTCCCCTGGTAGTTGAAGTTGGCATATTGCAACACCAAGTTGCCAGTGCCTGGGTCATAGTTTGGATCGACAGATCCTGACTGGCCCCAGAACGGATTGTAGTTGCTGGCGATGTTGTCATAAGAACCTCCGTAGATGGACACAACGTCTCCCGCATCCAATGTGGGGTCTGCAGCATTGTCCGTAGGACCTACAGGGTCATTTCCGCCGCCGCCGTCACTGCCTTCGCAAGTGCCGTCCGTTCCGCATTCGCCGAAACAGAAGTTGAAAGATGTATTCTCCGTGATGTTCACCACTTGGCGGTCATTGTAATTGGCAGGGTCTCCACAAGGCAGACCACCCAACTGCTCTTTACAACTGTAATCGCCACAAGCTCCATTGGTGAAGATGTAGAAACTGGTGAAACCTTCGGGGACAGTTTGGGTAATGGACCAAGTTCCATCTCCGTTGTCTGAGAGCGGGTTATCACCGGGGTTGCCAAAGTTGCCGCCGCCTGCAAGGAATACACCTTCAGCGGAAACCTCTTCATTGGACATATTCACGGTCCACGTGATGTCCACTGTTCCTTGATTGTTCTGTTCCTCGCAAGTCCCGCAGAAGTCAAAGCACTGCACATCCAATGTCAGGTCTGCTTCTCCCAAGGTGAAACCTCGGTTACCGTTGCCATCACCTGGAACAAAGTCACATGCAGTGCCCCCGATGTTTTGCTCATCTCCTCCCCAAGCGTTGATCATGTACTTAAACTCGTAACTGCCTGGCTCTAAGTTGGCCACTCCGGTATATACGCCGTCGCCATCGCCGTCGGTTAGAACGTTGTCGCAAGGACCGCACCAACCATCAAATGAACCCGTGACGTAAATGGTCTCGTCTCCATTTAATTCTGCATTGGCCATGTCCACTTGGAAGGTTACTGCATAGGATGTTGCTGGGGTTGGGCAAGATCCGTCTGTAGTGCACTCACCAAAGCAAGTATTGATGGTCGTATCCTCAGTGATGTTGGTCAAGAGGCGGTCATTGAATTGACCGTCTGCACAACTTTGTCCTTCGATGTTCTCTTTGCAGTTCCATCCGCAGGTTGCTCCACCATTGGTGAAGGTGTAATTTCCTGTAAAGCCAACCGGCAATGCAATGGTGATGGTCCAAACATCATCTCCGTCAGCATCGGTCATGGGGTAGTTCCCAGGAAACCCGAAGAATGCACCGCCGGCAACGTGGGGCCCCTCTGAGGACACTGTTTCATTGGCCATGTTCAAGTTGAATGTGACGTCTACAGTCTCTCCTGATGGAGGTCCTGAACCTGTGCCATCATTCCAGAAGTAGATGTTGTCCAAGTAGACGTCCCATCCGTCTCCGTTGGGAGTGCCGTCGGCGTTGAAGCCTCCGTCAAACTTCATCTGGAACACCTGGTCCCAAGACATTCCTTCAAACGAAGCCTTTGTCAAATCGACACTGTTCCATGAGCCGGGAGTCACAGGAACCTCTACGAGGAACTCACCCACTCCAGTTCCGCCGTTGATCGGTGTGACCTTGAGCATGCGGGCGTTGTCGGAGGGCACCCAAACATCCACGTGAAGATGGGTCATGCCTGACAAATCAGACGACGCCAACTCGGTGCCTTGGTAGTTGAAGTTTGCGTACTCCATCACCACGTTTCCTGTTCCAGGATCGTAGGCCTCATTCACGGTTCCAGACTGGTTCCAGAAAGGGTTATAGTTGTTCGCAATGTTGTCATAAGCCCCCCCGTAGACCGAGACGACATCGTCAGCGCTCAAGGTGGGGTCGGCAGCATTGTCGGTAGGTGTGGCAGAAGAGGCTGCCTCAACAATGATAGAAGCCACCATACCATTGGCGGCATGAGACCCAATGCTACAATCGTAGTTGTACGTTCCAGGTGTATTCAGGGTAATGGTTCCCATGCAAACACCTCCTGCAGAACCGCTGTTGGCTCCGAGTGAAAATGTTTCTGGATTGTTCCACGTTGAAGTCGAGAGTGTGCTGGACACTCCGTTTACATTGTGAAATCCTTCTTCATTGAGAAACGCAATGGTCTCTCCCGCCGTAACAGTGAGCACTGAAGGGTTGTATTCGTAGTTACTCGCGAGCACCGTGTGGTCAGCTCCGGAGCAATCCTGTGCCTGTGCGTAGCCAAAGCTGAACAAGGCGATAAAAAGCAGCAAAATGTTGCGCATGGTTTTGTGGTTGCAGTTTGGGTTATCCAATCGCGGGCAATATAGGACGGGATGGTGTACATCGTACACCAACCTTCAATTTCGGGGAATAGCGTATGGATTATCAAGCAGGAAGGGACTTTTTACCCTCACAAAAACCTAAATATGGCGCCGAATATGACCAAACAGTCGGCGCCAGCTACGTCTACAAATTGGTTTTCTGGATTACCCTCCCTGAACAGGAACCATATCAGAAGGTCTGATCCAAAGGTTCAATAATCCCGCCAAGACCAAACTGACGCCTGCCAAGACCATCGTTTGAATCACGTCCTCCCCAAGAAATGTCTTGTAGGCCCAATTGATGCCCCCCAATGCAGCCACAATTTGTGGAATGACGATAAACATGTTGAACACCCCCATGCCTACTCCCATCCGGTCGCTGGGGATGGCACTGGACAGCATGGCATATGGCATACTCAGGATGCTTCCCCAAGCGATGCCCACCAACGCAAAACTCAACTTCAGGTTACCTGCAGTTTCTGGCGTCCACTGCACCATGGTCAAAAAGCCCACCCCACCGAAGACGAGACTCACGAGGTGCACCAACCTCCTGTCCAACTTTCGCCGACTGGCCCATACAGACAACAACAAGGCAAACGCCATGCTGCTCAAGCCATACACTCCCATTGAGCTCGACACCGCGTTGGCCGCATCGTTGTATGCCGCACTGAGCGCAGCGTAATCGTCGGCTCCTTCACTGGGCAGTGCCGCCCCAAACACATGTTCTGTGAGGGCTGGCGTCGCGAAGGACCACATCGTGAAAAATGCAAACCAACTAAAGAACTGCACCGCTCCAAGCTTGGCCATAACCCTTGGCATCTGTGCAATGAATCCGGCTATTTCCGATGCGCCGCGAAAAAAGCCCCTGCTGTCTTCCTTCTCTTTTCTGAACGTCTCCATGTCTGCCGGAGGCTCTTCTCGGGTGGTGAACACCGTATACAAGATGCTCGCCATGAACACGAACGCCCCGACCGCAAAGGATACATACACGCTTTGAGGAATCTCCCCTGCTGCAGCCTCATTGGAGGCCCCAAGCTTGGTCACCAACCACGGAAGGTTGGATGCGACCCACGTGCCGATTCCAATGATCAATGTCTGCAACACGAACCCATAACTGCGCTGCTCCTCAGGAAGCTTGTCCGCCACCAATGCCCGGAAAGGCTCCATACTGATGTTGATGCTCGCATCTAAAATCCAAAGGAATCCTGCGGCCATCCATAACGCCGAGCTGTATGGAACGAAAAACAGCGCCAGCGAACTGAGCACTGCACCAATGAGGAAAAAAGGCCTCCGTCTCCCCCACCGGGGATGCCAAGTGCGGTCACTCAAATAGCCGATGACGGGCTGGACAAGGAGCCCTGTCAATGGTGCCGCAATCCACAACAAGGGAATGTCGTCTTTGGAGGCCCCCAAGGTTTGGAAGATCCTTGACATGTTGCCCCCTTGAAGGGCAAAACCAAATTGGATGCCCAGGAACCCGAAACTCATGTTCCAGATTTCCCAGAAGGAAAGCCGCTTGGTGTTCATCGCTTAGAAATTAAAATGCCCCCGGCCAAGGTGACCGGGGGCATCAAATGTAATTCAGTCCGACCCAGCGTTATTCTGGGCAGGCAGTATCGAATGTAGAGAGGAAGTCTACCAAATCAGCCGTTCCAATTACCCCGTCGCCTGTTGAATCAAATGGGCAATCTGACCCGATCGAGAACTCGCAAGTACCGTCATCTTGAGCGGCTTCCCCGTCGAAATTGGAAGCATCAGGATAGGTGCACCCCTGGCAACTTACATATTCACAATCGCCAGAATCCACATTGGCGCCCTCGTCATAGTTACATGCTCCAGAATCGATGCACCCGTAGATGTTGTTGGATACTCCATCGCTGATCACAGCATCTTCCGAGTCGGCTTCTCCTCCGCCACCGCTGTCAGACACCGTGCTCGTGTCGTCCGTAATGTCCACACCAGAAATGCTGCGTTCACCTTCTCCAGCGATGGTATAGGTCAAACCTGCTTGGAACGAAAAGCTCTCACCCAAGGCCATCGTAACGCGTGCAATGCGCACTGCATTTGCACATCCGGGCCTGTTGGACAGTTGCTCACAGTAATTCGCGGGCTCGCCCCCTGTGTCACCGGCCAATTCCCAACCGATGGAATCGCCATCTGCGGCGAGCAGTTCACTGTCAAAATCATCCATCGTATCCAACGCTGTTGGATCGAAACCAAATGGCGTCAAGTCTGGGCCTGCCCCCACTTCTCCTCCTATGGTAAACCAAGAGTCAGAAAGGCAGTCCAAGTTGGTGTATTCAACGCCTTCGATGCTGGCAGTGACCTCCATGTCATGGGGTTCCCAAACATCACAGGTTTCCGATTGATAGAATGAACCAAAGGGCTGAATATTGAGTGTCACTCCTCCTCCTTTAATGCCAATAATGCGCTTCAGGCGAATGGTATTTGGTGGAAGCAATGCATACACTTCATTGGTATAGGTCATGGCAGGCCCCGCATTGGATTCAAAGTGCAACGTCACAGGTGCAATGGCCAAAAGTCCGGAATACACACAAACAGACTCGTTGGATATGATCACATCCGGATTGTAGTTGGTGGCCTCGGGGTCAGAACAACCGGCGCAGGTCTGGTACTCGCAGATCAACTCGGTTTGAATCAACGCCGCAGGGTCATAGTTGCATGCTCCGGGATTCGAACAGCCCTGACAGGTTACATACTCGCAGTTGTCCTCCTCAGGCATGGCCGCCTCATCATAATTACACGCCCCAGGATCTGAACAAAGCTCGGTAGCTGAAGGTGGGTCAACCTGACAGTTGCCATCCTCATCTGGCACCGTCAATTCCGGATTGGTGTCATCGCAATCAATGGGCTGATAGAAATACGCCTCTCCAAATTCAG
>CBFHUP010000065.1:0-11384 GCA_965659115.1 uncultured Flavobacteriales bacterium
TGACTCTCAAAGTAAATTAACGTTGGTTGGGCTATCACATCATTTCAAAGAACTTCTATCTGAATTGAACCCTTCGGTTCAAAACGTCTCCCGTAAACGGGGCGACAAAGATACTTCATTTTTTAATTCCGGCAAGCTCTTTCTCTCTTTTTTCTCTCCTTCTCCTCGTTGCTTGCAGCGGCGCCTTGCGTTCAAAGCGGGGGCAAATGTAGAGCCGTTTTTTATACCCGCAAGCCCCCCTTCATTTTTTTTTCGGGTAGAATGAAAATGATTCTCTAAACCCTTGATTTCAAGGGCCTAACAAGAACTCCAAATCCTGCACCAGCTGGTTCACCTCATCGAGGTTCGTGCCATCATAGAATCCACGCAGCTGCCCCAAAGTGTCTACAAGCACCATGTTCTCTGTATGAACGAAGTCTTGGAAGCCCCCATCCCCTTCATCCAACGCTGCGAAATAGCTCTTTCGGGCCAGCTTATAGACCTCTGTTTTGTCACCCGTGAGCAACCACCAGCGTCTAGAATCGACACCTTTTGCTTCAGCATAGGCATGGAGCACCGAAACTGAGTCTGCGACAGGCGTCACAGAATGGCTCAACAACCGCACGCGATCGTCCAAGAGAATGCGGTCTTGTACCCGCTTCATATTGGTGGTGAGCATGGGACAGATGGTCGCGCACCGGGTAAAGAAGAAATCCACGACGAGGACCTGCCCTGCCACATCCCCTTGGCGCACGGTATCCCCAAGTTGGTTGACCAGCTCAAAGGGAAGGATGCGGTGGTCCTCATGGCCCAGCACAGCAGCATCGACCAGTGCGGGGTTTAAGTCCGAGGGCTGGTAGATCGGCAGCTGCCTCTCCGGGGTCAACAAGACGGTCCCTACACCTATGGCCACCGCAGCAATGCCGATGTAAGCGAAGAGGGCCCAGCGGGCCCGGTGTGTTCGTGTGCCAGTCATGGTGATGGAACCGTTTTACGGCCTTGACGTTCAAAGACCCGTTCTCCTCCCACCCAAGTCTGCAAGACTCGGGTATCAAGCAACTGGGACGCATCCGCAGTCAAGGGATTGCGATCGAGCACAGTGAAGTCCGCCCTGTATCCAGGTGAAACCTGACCGAGATCGTGCTCCCTAAAGCAAGCCAAAGCCGCCCATGAGGTCATACCCTTGAGTGCGCTCATCCGGTCGAGTGCCTCATCGGGCTGAAAACCTCCCTCCGGATATCCCTCGATGTCCTTCCGTTCCACTGCAGCATAAAACGTGCGCATGGGCGCTATGCCTTCCACAGGAAAATCCGTTCCCAGTGGCAGCCATCCCAATTGAGATTGCAGAGACTTATATGTGTACGCCCTCCGCACGCGGTTGCGGCCGAGCCGTTGGCCCGCCCAATACATATCGCTCGTGGCATGGGTAGGCTGAATTGAAGGGATGATGGTGTATGTCCCAAAAGACTCCAAGTCGTCGCGGTGGACCACTTGGGCGTGCTCAATCCGCCAACGCAAATCATTGACACCGCCCAGAAGGTCACCATAGATGTTCAATACCCTGCGAACAGCAGCATCACCAATGCAATGCGTGGCGACTTGAAAGCCTGCCGCTTGGGTGCGCTTGACCTTCTCTATATAGTCCGACTCATCTTGAAGGAAAAGGCCGCTGGTCTCCGAGCGGTCTGAGTATGGTTCAAGCAATGAAGCACCGCGGGAACCCAAGGAACCGTCCATGTAGAATTTCACTGCACGCACATCGAGCATGCCTGCCGTGTCAATCACCGGACCTGCTGGCAAAAAGTGGTTCAAGGCCTCGGGGCGGTCTGCCACCATCACCGAGAAGCGCAAGGGCAATTCCCCTGAAGCCTGCAGCGCTGCAATGTCTGCCACGTCTTGTGGCTCCAAGCCCGCATCCGTAATGTGGGTGAGGCCCACCGCAGCGAGCTGGCGCGCGGCCTCTTTAAAATATCCCGCGCGGATTAAGCTATCGGGCTCAGGCACCCAAGCTTGCAGGCTGTCTGCAGCACCATCGATCAATACACCTGTCAACCGGCCATCTTCTGACATCAGCACCTCTCCACCGTCGATCTGGATGCCCGGTTCCAATCCTGCGCGATCCAGCGCCACGGAATTGCACCACACAGCATGTCCATCGACGCGCTCCAAGATGACGGGCCGATCGGGAAACAGAGCGTCCAGACGGTCTGCCCGGTCCGGAAAATCGGTCACCTCCCAATCGTTTTGGTCCCATCCACGGCCGACCACCCAGCCGTCGGGGAACAACGCCGCATGGGCCACAGCTTTGTCGAGGACCTCATCGACAGAAGCCGTTCCCACGAGATCAGCAGCACCCAATCCATCGGCAAAACCCACGAAATGCGCATGGGCGTCCATCAATCCAGGCACGACCACGGCCCCCATCAGGTCGACTTGCAAATCAGCATGGTACTTATTGAGGATGGCGCGCTCCGGCCCCACCTCTACTATGCGGCCACCGCGCACTGCGACGGCTTGTGCTTTGCTAGAAGCGGCATCTAAAGTCAAGATCACACCATTGTGCAACACGACATCGGCGTGGTTTCCACGAAATCCACAACCGCCCATTGCGACACAGGCCACCATGGCCAGTACCCAAAACAATCTCATCATGTGGCGAATGTCGCCAATGGATCGGGTTCAGCCCTCTTCCTTGGGACCTTGGACGCGCGGACGGCGAAAACGCACCGTCTCCCCTTCCTCTGATCCCGGCGCGGCGGCCACCTTTTCAGATCCCGTACCCTGGGCATCTGCCCCGGACTGCTCGTCGCCTGCCAGGTGATCGGCACGCTTGCCTTTAAAAAGATCGTACACCGCCCATGTGCAGGTCAATGGGCCATTCATCACCGTATGCTTTACCGTAGGTTTAAGTCCAATGCGGTGGTGTGCCTCCAAGTCCTTGGGGAACAGCAAAGCCGCCCGCCATCCCGACCAACGGTGCTTGAGTGCACCACCAATCCCGCCATACAGATGCTCCAAATCGTCGGCATGGACACGTTGGCCATAGGGAGGGTTCAATACCACCAAGCCCGGCTCCGTATCCCGCGGAGGCCTCATTTCTAAGAAGTCTGCCACCTCCACCCGCACAAGGTGCTCCAACCCTGCCGTGCGCACGCTCTCACGCGCATCTCCTACAGGATGCTTGTTCCAATCTGAAGCCAAAATCGGCGCACGTTCTATGCGTTCTTGTCGCGCTGCTTCCCCCACTTCGCGCCACAGGTCGCCGTCAAAACTGGGCATTCCAAACAAGGTCCACTCCCTGCGGCCAGCGTGAATGGGCACGCCCGCAGTCCACAAGCCTGCCTCGATGGCGAAAGTCCCTGAACCACACATGGGGTCAATCAAGGTTTCGCCTGGACTCCAGCCCGCCAATCCCAGAAGACCAGCAGTCAGTACCTCGTTGAGCGGTGCGCGTGCACGCGGTGCGCGGTACCCCCTCTTGAACAGTGCGTCCTTGCCGATCAAGTCCAACGAAATGGTGACCTGGTCACCCGCGATGTGCAAGTGAATGAGTTGCTCCGGATTCGTACGGTTGATGTCCAAGTGATGCACTGCGCCTCCCCGTCCAAATGACTTAAAGTGGTCGCTCATGGCGTCCTTAAGCCGGAACATGGCAAATTGGTCGTGCGGAAATTCGTCACTGTTGACCGTTACATCGAGGGCCATCGAACGCCTCGGGTCTACCCAAAGCCCCCAGTCGAGCTTCACAGCTGCAGCGTACAACGCATCCGGGCCATTGGCCTTGAACTCAAAAACAGGCCGCAAGACCCGCACGGCGAAACGCGTGCATTGCAAGTAGCGATAGAGCACCGCCTTGGTCGCTCCAAAAACCGCACTTCTGCGGCCAAGCTCAACCTCTACAGCGCCGTGTTCCTCCAATTCAGCCACCACTTGAGGCTCCAAGCCCATCAGGGTGCGGACCACATAACGGGTCACCCTCGCTTGTGGCTGAATCTGTTCTTCTTGTTCTGTGCTCATCCCCCCTTGTGCTTCACTGTGTATCCTTTGTCGCGCAACCACTGCGCTGTGCGGTCCCTGTGGTCACCTTGCAGCAAAATCATGCCGCCTTTCCATCCGCCACCCACACCACAATGCGCCTTGAGCGCACGGGCCGTTTCCACCGCCAAGTCGGCGTGCTGGTCAGGGTCGAACCCTTCTACCAGCGTCACCTCTTTGCCTTTGCGCGCCTTCTTGTCGCGGGAGACGTAAAGCAAGTTTGGCCCTGGTGCGGGCCCAGAGGCTGCTTCGTCAGCGGGAAGGTTGGCACGCTCCCCGCCCATGGCACGGTGCAAATCTGCCAACGCATCCAACCCTTTCAGTTTCTTCATGACGCAGTGTCCTTGCCGAGGAAACGAAGATAGATGGCCCCGTGCAAGATTTCGTATCTTTATATAATCATAGATGAATAGCATGTCTTCATTACTCTTCAGACGTTTGATTTTGTCCCTTGCTTTGGCATGTTCGGTCTCGGCGGCTCAGGCCCAATGCAATGATTATGATTTGATGCTGCTTTGCGACAGCGCCACACAAGTTGACATTGCGACCTCTGCAGCCGGATTGGATTGCGCCTTTGATCCAGACCCCGCGGGGTGTTTCACTGACGAAGCGACCATCCTGCTTCCCACCATGTCAACGGGGTGCATCGACTGCTTTGCACAGCAGGCCAATTGTGTCCTGGACAATTGCGCCACCATATGCGCATTCGGAAGCACCGAATCCTGTGATGCTTGCATTTACGAGAATTGCCAAACCGCATTTGAGGACTGTGCCGGCATCGTGGACAACGACAACGACACCCACAACAATATCTGCGACTGCGACGACAACAATCCCCTGCAACATCCAGGTGCCGCAGGGACCAACGAAGGCATTGACAACAACTGCAATGGACTAATGGAAGTCAGCGAGATGGCAGAGGCAGGTTGTCCCACTGACTTGTCAGGCGATGGCCTCGTAGGCGCTGCAGACTTGGTGATCTACCTCGGACTCTTCGGATGTGACAGCAATTGCGGTGCCCCAGACTTTGACGGAGACGGCCTCGTTGGTGTTTCCGACTTGGTCATTTTGCTGGGCACCATCGGATTGTCCTGCTAAACCTACCGGACTCCACCATGGACCTCCATGGATTCGCTGCTCAGCAGGGCTCAGAAGAACCACCGTTGCTGACCGCACTGAGACGGGCCACCTGGCAGCGCACCCGCCATGGGCGGCTGATGACCGATGTCCACACGGGACAAGTCCTCTCCATGATCGCCCACATGGTCCGTCCCCAGACCGCACTTGAATTGGGCACCTTTAGCGGCTATGGCACCCTCTGCCTCCTCGACGGAATCGCCGATGGTGGAGTGCTGCATACCGTGGAACGCAACGACGAGTTGTTTGGCCTACAAGACGAGTTTTGGAGCCAGTCCGCCCGAAGTGGACACATTCAACGTCACCACGCCACGGCGATGCATGTGCTCAATAACTGGGATATCCTGGGGTCGGGCGCCATTGACCTGGCCTACGTGGATGCCGACAAACAGGGGGTTGTGGAGCAGTTGAATGCCCTGCTGCCCTTGATGTCCAATCGGGGCTGGATCCTGTTTGACAATACATGGTGGAACGGAACCCTTGCAGAAGCCACAGGCCCAAAACCCGACGCTTTGCGGGAATTGAACGCGAGGCTTCAATCCGACCCCGGTCTGCTCACCACCATTCTTCCCGTGGGAGATGGTTTAAGCGCTGTCCGCGTCATTCCAAAAGGGTAAGGGCCCAAGTTGAGCCCAGCTGTGCCGGTGGCTTTGGACGATCAGGCGAGAACCTCGGCCACCTTGTCGGCGGCTTCCTGAAGCAAGATGGCGCTGTGCACCTCGAGTCCGCTCTCGTCGATGAGCTTCTTGGCCTCCACCGCATTGGTCCCCTGAAGGCGAACAATGATGGGGACATCAATGGAGCCCATGTTCTTGTAAGCGTCCACAACGCCTTGCGCCACGCGATCACACCGGACGATTCCGCCGAAGATGTTGACCAAAATGGCCTTCACCTTGGTGTCGCTGAGGATGATGCGGAAGGCCTTTTCGACGCGCTCTGCATCGGCTGTTCCACCCACGTCCAAGAAGTTGGCCGGGTCTCCACCGCTGAGCTTGATGATGTCCATGGTGGCCATGGCCAATCCCGCGCCATTCACCATGCAACCGACGTTGCCATCGAGCTGCACGTAATTCAAACCGGCTTCTCCAGCTTCCACTTCTGTGGCGTCCTCCTCGGAGGTGTCACGCATGGCTGCGTAGTCTTTGTGGCGGTACAAGCTGTTGCCGTCCAAGGTCACCTTGGCGTCCACTGCAATCACACGGTCATCGGAGGTCTTCAGGACGGGGTTGATCTCGAACATCGAAGCATCGCTGCCCACATATGCGGCGTACAATGACTTGACAAACTTGACCATTTCCTTGAACGCCTTGCCTGACAAACCGAAGTTGAAGGCAATGCGGCGCGCCTGGAAGTCCCGCAGCCCAATGGCAGGCTCGATGGTTTCCTTGAAAATCTGATCGGGGGTCTCTTCGGCCACCGCTTCGATGTCCATGCCGCCTTGAGGGCTGTACATGATGATGTTGCGGCCTTGAGAACGGTCGAGCAATACGCTCATGTAAAATTCGCGGGGCTCGCTGTCGCCAGGCTCGTAGACGTCTTGTGCCACCAAAACACGGTTCACTTGCTTGCCCTTGGCGTTGGTCTGGGCCGTCACCAAGTGTCCGCCCAAAATACCAGCAGCCGTGTCCTTGACTTTGTCCAAGCCCTTGGCGAGCACCACACCGTGGCTTCCCGTTTCGGTCACGGTTCCCTTGCCTCGGCCGCCTGCATGGATCTGAGCCTTGACCACAAACCAGCCTGTGCCGGTCTCTTCTTTAAGCTTGACAGCGGCCTCATGGGCTTCTTCTGGAGTCGATGCAACAAGGCCTTCTTGGATGGCGACGCCAAATTGCTTGAGAATGGACTTGCCTTGGAATTCGTGGAGGTTCATGGCGGGGTCAGTTCGTGTTTGGCCGTTTACGGCGCCGCGAAGTTAGCCTTCGGACGTAGCTTTCGCACATGCTGAAGGCGACCGGAATTCACAAAAGCCACGATGACCTCCAAGTCTTGCGTGGTGTGGACGTCTCTTTGAGCGCTGGAGAAGTGGTTTCCATCGTGGGTCCATCCGGTGCAGGAAAGACCACTTTGCTCAATGTTCTCTCTACTTTGGACCGCCCCGACAGCGGTTCTGTGGTGGTGGACGGCATCGAATTGGCCACGCTCAAAGACAAGTCGCTGGCCCGTTTCAGGAATGCCCACATTGGGTTTGTTTTCCAATTCCACCAGCTCCTGCCCGAGTTCAATGCGCTAGAAAACGCCATGCTTCCCGCTTTGGTTGGGGGGCGTTCCGAGGCAGAAGCAGAGGCCGCCGCCATGGCCCGGCTCCAAGAATTGGGCTTGGAAGCCCGCGCCAAGCACCTGCCCAGCCAACTCAGTGGCGGCGAACAACAACGGGTGGCCGTGGCGCGCGCTTTGGTGAATGACCCCCCCCTGCTTTTTGCAGACGAGCCCTCCGGCAACCTCGACACGGCCAACGCCGACGCCCTGCACGATTTGTTTTTCGATTTGCGGGAACGCCATGGCCTCACCATCGCCCTGGTCACCCACAACGAGGGGCTCGCCGAGCGCGCAGACCGCCAAATCCGCCTGCGCGACGGTCTGGTTCAACCCTGATCCCCCTTCTGGCCAGAGTGAACCTCTGGCCCACCCCTGATTGATTCAAGATCAATGCGCTCTTGTGACCGGGCCAGGCCTCTTGATTGATTGCCATAATATGTTATGCATGCAGAATGTATGCGTGCATAACGTATATTGTAGGCGTGAGACCTGAAGACACCATCGATTTCCACGTGCGGTTTGCCTGGGCAGGCATTGCCCGACAGTATGGCCAGTTGGCCGCCGCGCGCGGGACCACCATGGCGATGGGGCAGACTTTACTCAACATCGACCGCGAGGGCACGCCTTCGACCCAGCTTGGCCCACGCATGGGCATGGAGAAGACCTCATTGAGCCGCCTGCTCAACAACCTCGAGTCCCACGGCATGATCGAGCGCAAGGCCGATGAAGCCGACCGCCGCATCGTCCGCATTCACCTGACCACCGCTGGTAAAAAGGAGCGCGACCGCGCCCGAGCAGCGGTCCGCAAATTCAACGCCTGGATTGCCGATCAACTCGGCAGCGAACGCACGGAGCGCCTGATGGGCGACCTCCAAAAACTCAACGACCTCATCGTCCAGTATCCCACCCGAGATGCCATCTCGGATGTGAACCACGACGCGAACCCCGATTCCAACGCCGCCTAATTATGGCTTCACCTACCCTCCCCCACTCCTTGAACCGCGTGGCCGTCCTCGGCTCCGGCGTGATGGGCAGCGCCATTGCCTGCCACCTCGCCCAGACCGGACACGACGTGCTTCTGCTCGACCTTCCCGCCAAGGAAGGCCCGCGCAACGCTGTTGCCGATGGCCACCTCAAGGCCTGCATCAAATCCAAGCCCAGCCCACTGTACCGCAAGGCCTTTGCCAAGCGGATCAACACGGGCAACTTCGAAGACGACATGCCTCAAATCGCCGGTTGCGATTGGATCATCGAGGTCATTGTGGAGCGGCTCGACATCAAGCAAATCGTGTTTGCCCAAGTGGAGGAGCACCGGAAGCCCGGAACGCCTATCACCTCGAATACGAGTGGCATTCCCATCGGCGACCTCGCCGAGGGACGGAGCGAAGACTTTCAAGCGTGCTTCTGCGGCACCCACTTTTTTAACCCGCCGCGCTATTTGGCGCTGCTGGAAATCATCCCGCACGGGGGCAGCGATCCTGCGTTGATCGACTTCTTTATGGCCTACGGCCGCAACCGTTTGGGCAAGACCACCGTGCTCTGCAAGGACACCCCGGCTTTCATCGCCAATCGGGTGGGCGTGTTTGCCATCCAAGCGTTGTTCCACACCGTAAAGGACATGGGCCTGAGCATTGAGGCGGTGGATAAGCTGACCGGACCGGCCATGGGCCGCCCGAAGAGCGCCACCTTCCGCACCTGTGATGTGGTGGGACTCGACACGCTGGTCCACGTGGCCAATGGCGTCAAAGACAACTGCCCCGACGACGAGCGCAAAGGGGTCTTTGAGACCCCCGCCTTTGTGCAGCACCTGGTGGACAATGGCCACCTGGGGAGCAAATCCGGCCAGGGCTTTTACAAGAAAACCAAGGTCGACGGCAAAAAGGCCATCTTGGGATTGGACCTGGAGACGCTGGAGTACCGCCCCAAGCCCAAGGTGAAGTACGCCACGCTCGACGCCGCCAAAAAGGTGGACGACCTGGCCGAGCGGACGCGCATTTTGTACGACGGGCAAGACGAAGCCGGCACCTTCTACCGCCGCGTCTTCAGCGATGTGTTCGCCTATGTAACGCACCGCATCCCCGAGATCGCCGACGAGCCCTACCGCATTGACGACGCCCTGCGCGCCGGATTTGGCTGGGAGATGGGCGCCTTTGAGACCATGGATGCCGTGGGCGTATCCAAGGCCGTTGAACAGTGCAAAGCGCATGGTCAGGAGGTCGCGCAGTGGGTGCACGACTTTTTGGCTGCCGGACACGAGACCTTCTACACGGTGACCGACGGCGTGCGCTCCTGTTACAACCCCGGCACGAAGGCCTTTGAGGTGGTGCCAGGGCAGGAAGGCCGCATCAAGCTCGCCTACTTAGGCGAAGACAAGGTGGTCTGGAAGAATGCTGGCGTGACCCTTCACGACCTGGGCGACGGCATCTTGAACGTGGGCTTCCACACCAAGATGAACACCATCGGCGCGGAGATCCTGCAGGGATTGAACCATGCGTTTGACATGGCAGAAGACGCCTCCACGCCGTGGCGCGGGGTGGTCATCTCCAACGAAGGCGGCAACTTCTCCGCGGGTGCCAACGTGGGCATGGTGTTCATGCTGGCCGTAGAACAAGAGTATGACGAGTTGGACTACGCCGTGCGGATGTTCCAAAACACGGTCATGCGGGCGAGGTACTCGAGCATCCCCGTGGTGGTGGCGACGCACCAAATGACACTCGGCGGCGCCTGCGAATTGTCCATGCACGCCGACAAGGTGATCGCCCATGCAGAGACCTATATGGGTCTGGTAGAGTTTGGCGTCGGCCTAATTCCAGGCGGTGCCGGAACCAAGGAGTTCGCCGTGCGGGCATCGGATGAATTCACCGAAGGCGGCATTCGCCTCGAAGTGCTGCGCGAACGGTTCCTGACCGTAGGCCAAGCCAAAGTGGCCACCAGCGCACACGAGGCTTTTGACCTGGGCTACCTGCGACCCGGCATCGACGAGGTGGAGCTCGACCGCTCCCGCCTGACCGCTCGGGCCAAAGTCGCAGCATTGGCGATGGCCGACAGCGGATACGTCCCACCGCGCGAACGCACAGACATCAAGGTGCTCGGCCAAGAAGGCTTGGGCATCGTGCACATCGGAGCCCACAGCATGAAGTCGGCCGGATTCATCTCCGAACACGACGAGCTCATCTCCGTAAAACTCGGCACGGCCTTGTGCGGCGGAGACCTGAGCGCACCGACCGAAGTCAGCGAACGCTATTTGCTCGACCTCGAGCGCCGAGCCTTTATGGAACTCTGCCAACAGCGCAAATCGCTGGAACGCATGCAGAGCCTCATTCAAACCGGAAAGATCCTCCGCAACTGATCCCCAACCCCTTTGATTATGCAAGACGCTTACATCATCGCCGGATCCCGCAGTGCGGTCGGCAAAGCCACCAAGGGAACCCTGCGCGACGTCCGTCCCGACGACCTCGCCGCACAAGTGGTGCGCCACCTGGTGGCCTCCCTTCCCGAATTTGACCCCAACCTCATCCACGACGTGATCGTGGGCAACGCCTCCCCTGAAGCCGAACAAGGCCTGAACGTGGGCCGCCTGATCTCGCTGATGGGACTGGACACCGAAAAGGTGCCGGGCATGACCGTGAACCGATACTGCTCGAGCGGACTGGAGACCATCGCGATTGCGACGGCCAAAATCCGCACCGGCATGCAAGAGCTCGTGATTGCCGGAGGCACAGAGAGCATGTCGTGCATGCCGATGGGCGGCTGGCGCATTGTGCCCAACGCGAAGGTGGCGCAGACCAACCCCGATTGGTATTGGGGCATGGGGCTGACCGCCGAAGCTGTGGCCAAGGAGTTTAAGGTGAGCCGCGAGGACCAGGACGCCTTTGCCGTGCGCTCCCACGAGCGTGCCGCCGCAGCCATCGACAACGGACGCCTGCAGGCCGGCATTGCGCCCATCGAGTTTACGAGGGTGGACCTGGACAGCGACG